>NZ_JBFAYF010000020.1:0-63988 GCF_040681165.1 Actinoplanes sp. NPDC051851
GGGGGCGGGTTCTGGGGGGGGGGGGGTGCGGGTGGGGGGGTAGGCGGGGCGGGCGGGGCCGCATGGGGCCCGGCGCGCGGGGTCGGTGCTGGTGGCGGCTCAGGACGTCGAGGCGGCCTTCGCGGTCGACGACGAGGTCGAGGAGGACGTCGTCGAGGACGAGCTCGAGGTCGACGAGGAGCTGTCGCTGGACGAGGAGGACGACGAACCGGTCGTGCTCTCGCTCTTCTTGGCCGTGGACGCGTCGCTCGCCGACTTCTCGGCGCTCACCGCGCCGGAGCGGGAGTCGTTGCGGTAGAACCCGGAGCCCTTGAAGACGATGCCGACCGAGTTGAACACCTTGCGGAGTTTGCCCTGGCAGTTCGGGCACTCGGTGAGGGCCGGGTCGGAGAAGGACTGCACGGCTTCGAGCTGTTCACCGCACTCGGTGCAGGCGTACTGGTAGGTGGGCACGGTCCCTCCGGATCCTTCGGCTGCTGGCACTCGCCAACTCCGAGTGCCAATGTTGCGGCATCGGAGGTCAGTTCGTCCACTCCGGGCCGGGCCTGAGGGATCGTGCCGCGCCTCCCAGCGGGCGTGGGCTGAATCCGCCAGTGGGCGTGATCACACCGCCGACCGGGCGATCGTGCGGCTCGGCCGGGACCGTCTCGACGGCCTCCCCGTCATGCAGGAGCGCCACCACGAGGGGGTGGTGCGGTGTGGGGCCGGGCGGCACGGGGACGCGGGCGAGGGCGCGGTCGTAGGAGCCGCCGCCGCGGCCCAGGCGGATGCCGGCGCGGTCGACGGCGAGGGCGGGCACCAGGATCAGGCCCGCCTCCCGGAGGCCGTCGACGCCGAGGCGGGGGCCGGTCGGCTCCCGGAGGCCGCGGGCCCCGACGGTCAGCTCGCCGGTGTAGACGCCCCAGTCGAGGTCGTTCTCCGGGAGCAGGATCGGGAGCAGTACGCGGGCGCCGAGGGCGGCGAGCCGGTCCGGCAGCTCGGCGCCACCGGGCTCGGACCCCAGCGGCGCGTAGGCGGCCACGGTGGGTGCCGCGATCGCGCGTACGTGGGAAAGGGTTTGATCTGCCGCGGTCGCCCGGGTGGACGCCGAGAGTGAGCGACGCTCAGTGAGAATGTGAATGCGCAGCGTGATCTTGTTTTGCGGTGATTTTTCCGCAGGATCGGCTAAATCCGACATGCAACACCCCCTTTTGAAAACCGGCAAACGGTGCACACTATGTCAGCATCGCTCCAAAGAGGGCCACTCCCGGGAGGATGTGTGACACTACGTGGCCGGCTGACCAGTGCCTTCCTGGTGGTCGTGCTCGGTCCGGTCCTGCTCGGGTCCGTCTTCGTCGCCCTGACCGTCGCCGTGGTCAGCCGGGACCGTGCGGAGGAGCGCCTCGACCACGCCGCCAGCACCGTCCGGGCCGCCGTCGGCGCCCTCTGCCGTCAACTGCAGGCCGCGGCGGACGCGGTGGCCGTGGTGCCGGGCGAGGAGCGCGAGGCGGTCGCCCACCAACTGGTCACCCGCGACCTGGCCGACGAGATTCGACTGGCCCCGCCCGCCGGAGCGCCGGCCGCGAAGCAGCCGGAGGCGATCCGGGCGCCCGCCGCGGACGCCGGCTGGCAGGACTGCGCCGCGCCGGCCGGGACCCGGGTGACCGCGCTCGCCGCCACCGCGCGCGCCTCCGACGTCACCGTTCTCGCCGCCCAGCAGGTCGACCCCGCGCTGCTGCGGCGCCTCGGCCGGGCCGGCGGCGTCACGATCACCCTGGGCGCCGTCACACCGGCCGAGGAGGGCCTGCCGGTCCGCCGGCTGGACGCCGAGCCCGGCCAGCCCCTGCCGCTCACCCTCACCGCCCCCTCCGGGGAACCCACCGTCCGGTACGCGGTCCTCCCGCTGATCGTCCTGGTCACCGCGGTGGTCGCGGTGCTCGCCGCGCGCTGGCTGGCCCGCTCCACCACGCGCCCGCTCGGCGACCTGGCCTGGGCCGCGGACCGGGTGGCGAACGGGGACCTGGACACCCGGGTGCCGATCCCGCGCCCCGACGAGCTGGGCCGGCTGGCCGGGACGTTCAACCGGATGACCAGGGAGCTGCAGTCCTACGTGCAGGCGCTGACCGCCAGCCGGGACCAGCTCCGCCGGCACCTGGCCATCCTCGGCGACACCCTCTCCAGTACGCATGACCTGGACCGGATCCTGCCGGTGATCCTGCGGACCGCGATGACCGCGACCGGCGCCCGGGCCGGCCTGGTGCTGCTCGCCGATCCGGCCGACGGGACGCTCACCGCGCGCTGCGCCAGCGGGCTGACCGGGGAGTGGGACATGCCGGTCGCCGAGCTGATCCAGCGGCGGGTGCCGGTCGGCCAGGGGGTGCTCGGCGCGGTCGCGGCCACCGGGGTACCCGCGCGGGGCGGCCCGGACGCGGATCCGGCGTGTGAGTCGTATCTCGCTCTGCCGGTCTGCGCCCCACCCGCCGAGAACGACGAGGAGCCACCCGGCATCCTCGGCGTGCTGGCGCTCTACGACCGGCTCGGCGGGCCCGAGTTCGACGACACGGACCTGCGGACGGTACGCACGTTCGCGAGCCAGGCCGGGGTGGCCGTGCACAACGTCCGGGTGCACGAGGAGGCCCAGCGACTGTCGCTGACCGATCCGCTGACCGGGCTCTGGAACTACCGGTACCTCCGCGAGGTGATGCGCCGCGAGGTGGAGCGGGCCAGCCGGTTCGGCCGGATGCTCACCGTGCTGGTGCTCGACATCGATCACTTCAAGGACGTCAACGACACGTACGGCCATCCCGCCGGTGACCTGGTGCTGGGCGAGTTCGCGCGGCGTATCCGGGTCGGCCTGCGCGAGGTGGACGTGGCGTTCCGGCAGGGCGGCGAGGAGTTCGTGGTGCTGCTGCCGGAGACGGACGCGTACGGCGGGGCGATCGTGGCCGAGCGGCTCGGCGCCGCCGTACGGGAATGGCCGGTGGTGGTCGAGTCGCCCCGGCCGGGACTGTCCGACCGGATCCCGATCAGCGTCTCGATCGGTGTCGCGGTCTTCCCGGAGAACGGCGGCACCGCCCAGGACGTGCTGGACGCCGCGGACGAGGCGCTCTACGCGGCGAAGCATGCCGGACGGGACACCTACCGTCTGGCGGAACGGGTTTCGGCGGGTGGAACGGACGGGCAATTCGATCCGGCGGGGGCCGGATCCGGCGGGCCGCGGCAGCCGGGACCTGGCCGCGGCCGATAGTCTCGCGGCATGCTTGCGAGCATTCAGCCGGGCACGAACCAGACAGGGGTGCGGTGACTGATGACAACCAACGCTCAGGGGACCGGCAAGCGTGCGGTGAAAGCAGTGATCCCGGCGGCCGGTCTGGCCACGCGTTTCCTGCCGGCCACCAAGGCCGTGCCCAAGGAGTTGCTGCCGGTGGTCGACCGGCCGGTGCTGCAGTACATCGTCGAGGAGGCGGCCGCCGCCGGGATCACCGACGTGCTGCTGGTGACCGGTCGCGGCAAGACCTCGATGGTGGACCACTTCGACCGGCGCCCGGACGTGGAGCAGCGCCTGGAGGAGAAGGGCGACCTCAAGCGTCTCGAGGCCGTCCGCCGCACGAGTGAACTGGCTGACATCTACACCTGCCGCCAGGGCGAGCCGCTGGGCCTGGGGCACGCCGTCGGGTGCGCCGCGTCGCACGTGGGTGACAACCCGTTCGCCGTGCTCCTGGGCGACGAGTTCGTCGACGTCGAGCAGCCCCTCCTGCCGTCGATGCTCGATCTGCAGGCCTCCACCGGCGGCATCGTGCTGGCGCTGCTGGAGGTCCCCACCGAGGAGACCTCGCGGTACGGCATAGCCTCGGTGGAGAAGACCGCCGAGTCCGACATCGTGAAGGTCACCGGCCTGGTGGAGAAGCCGTCGCCGGCCGAGGCGCCGAGCAACCTCGCCGTCCTCGGGCGCTACGTCCTACCGGGCACGATCTTCGACGCCATCGCCGACACCAAGCCGGGCGCCGGCGGCGAGATCCAGCTGACCGACGCGATGGCCGCGCTGCTGTCCGCGGGCGTCCCGGTGCACGGCATCATCTACCGCGGTCACCGGTACGACACCGGCATGCCCCTCGGCTATCTGCAGGCGGTCGTCCAGCTGGCCGTCAAACGTCCCGACCTGGGCGAGGAGTTCCTGGCCTGGCTGACCGAGTTCGTCGGCGGTCGGCAGGGATGACCGCCACGGCCGATGCCGAGGCGGCCGCCAACGAGCTGATGCCTCTCGCCGAGTACCTGGGCAGTGTGCTGCGCAGGTTGCGGGCGCTGCCTCCGCTCGACCTCGACCTCACCCAGGCGCACGGGAACGTGCTCGCGGCCGAGGTGTTCGCCCCGCACCCGTTCCCGGCGTTCGATCAGGCCGCGATCGACGGGTACGCGGCCCGCTGGGAGGATCTGGCCGGCGCCGGGCGTCTCGGTACGCATCCGGCGTTCGGCCGGGCCGAGGGGAACACCCGCACCGTACGGCTGAACGTGGTCGGCGACCTGGGTGCGGCGAGCTGGCGCCCGGTCCGGCTGACCGCCGGCACCTGCTTCTCGGTGGCGGCCGGTGCGCCGCTGCCGCTCGGCGCCGACGTGGTCGTCCCGGTGCACTGGACCGACCAGGGCATGGCCGCCGTCGAGATCATGCATGCGCCGAAGCGGGGCTCGGGCGTACGCCGGGCCGGCGAGGAACTGGCCGTCGGGCAGGTGCTGGCCCGCGCCGGGTCGTACGTGACCCCGCCGATGGTGGCGACGTTCGCGGCGGCCGGCATCGG
Source organism: Actinoplanes sp. NPDC051851 (assembly GCF_040681165.1). Taxonomy (NCBI): domain Bacteria; kingdom Bacillati; phylum Actinomycetota; class Actinomycetes; order Micromonosporales; family Micromonosporaceae; genus Actinoplanes; species Actinoplanes sp. NPDC051851. Next base: position 4,773 of record NZ_JBFAYF010000020.1, read on the forward strand.
GCACGTGCTGGTCCGGCCGAGCCCCCGGGTGGTGGTCGTGGCCACCGGCGACGAACTGGTCGACGTGGGCCGCCCCAGCCAGCCCGGGCAGGTGGTCGACGCCAACTCGCACGCGCTGACCGCCGCGGCGGTGGAGGCGGGGGCGACGGCGTACCGGATCGGCATATGCGACGACGACCCGGAGGGGCTGCGCGGCCTGCTGGAGGACCAGACGCTGCGCGCCGACCTGATCATCACCACCGGAGGCACCGGCACCGGACCCGGCGACATGCTGCGCCGGGTCCTCTCACGTCCGGGCTCCGGCCGGGGCACGGTGACCTTCACCGACGTCGCGCTCTGCCCCGGCACCGCCCTCGGCTTCGGTACGGCCGGCGGCGAGGAGGTCCCGGTGGTCTGCCTGCCCGGCGAGCCCGGCGCCGCGCTGATCGGGTTCGAGGTGCTGGCCCGCCCGGTGATCCAGCTGCTCGCCGGAGCCGAGCCGGTCTTCCGCCCGAGCGTCAAGGCGCACCTGCTGGAGACGGTCTCCTCGCCGGGCGGCCTCCGCGAGTTCCGCCCGGCGCACGTCGCAGAACGACGTGGTGGTGGTTACACTGTGCAGCCGCTCGCCGGTGGGCCGTACACTCTCTCCGGCCTTGCCGACGCCAACGGACTCCTCGTCCTGGGGGAGCGGGTGACCACCGCGGCGGCCGGCTCGACCGTGGACGTGTTGCTGCTCGACCGGAGGCGATGAATGCTCGGGGCCACACCGGGATGGCCAGCCGTGCTGCGGGACGGGCCGGTGCTGTTGCGGCCGTACAAGCGCGGTGACGCCCGGGAGTGGTCCGAGGTGCGGATCGCCAACCAGGCCTGGCTCTCGCCCTGGGAGTCGGCGCCGCCCGGCCCGTGGGCGGAGATGAACTCGACCCGGGCGTACGGGTTCGTCTACCGCGACATGAAGCGTGCCGCCCGCCGCGGCGACAGCATGCCGTTCGCGGTCTGCCTGTTCGAGAACGGGCGGGAGCGCCTGGTCGGGCACGTCAACCTGGGCAACATCGTGCGGCGGGCCTTCGCCTCGGCGTACGCGGGCTACTGGGTGGACTACCGGGTGGCCGGCCGCGGGGTGATCCCGACCGCACTGGCGCTCGCCGTCGACCACGCGTTCGGCCCCGGCGGCCTGCACCGGATCGAGGTCAACATCCGGCCGGAGAACGGGCCGAGCCGTCGTGTGGTGGAGAAGCTGGGGTTCCGCGAGGAGGCGTACCACCAGCGCTACATGCACATCGACGGAGCCTGGCGCGACCACCTGGGCTACGCCATGACCAGCGAGGAGATCCTCGCCGAGGGCGGCCTGCTGACCCGCTGGAAACGGGTCCGCACCCACTGAATGATCTTGGCCGTACGAGGCCCTGTCGGCGCGGCGCGCGAAATATCTCCGCTACCGCCCGTAACCTCGCATTCGTCGTGTCATCTGTCGTGGCTGATTAGGAGGGGTGAGGGTGCCGACCTCGGTGCTCCTCGCCGTCCTCGCCGCGGCCGGGCTGCTCGCCCTCGCCCCGGCGCTGGTTCGCCGGTACGACGCCACCGAGCGCCTCGCCGCGGAGCGGGCGTCGTCGACGGCGCGGGTGCTGCAGCGCCACCGCCGTCGCCGCACCGTGCCCGGACGCCGACCGATCAACCCCGGACGGCAGGTTACGGTTACGCTGCCCACCCCATCGGGTGAATCATCCCCCCGGCGTCGTCTGCGCCTGGTCACCGGCCGTCCCGCCCGCCGGCTGCCACGGCGCCGCGGCACCCCCGCCGTGGTCCGCCGCCGCCGGGTCTTCGCCGCCCTGGTCCTGCTCAACGTGATCGAGTTGGTCGGCGTGCTGGCCGTCGGCCCCGGCTTCTGGATCAGCTTCGCGGTCACCGGCGCGCTCCTCGGCCTCTACCTGGTCCACCTGCGCAACCGGGCCATCGTCGACCGCCGCCGCCGTCGCGTCCAGGCCCGCGAGGCCGCCTGGCTCGCCGCCCGCCAGGCCGAGGTCCGCCGCGAACAGGCCCGCCGCGCCGCCGCCCGCCGCGAGGCCCAGCGCCGCCTGGCCGCCCAGCGCGAGGCCGTCCGCCGCGCCGCCATGGGCCTCGACCGCGAGCCCTCCGACCTCCCGGTCGCCGCCAACGGCGGCTCGGTCTCCTACCGCCGCAAGGGCGGCCTGCGCGGTCGCGCCTACGAGGCCGGCAACCGCCACCACACCGCCTGACCTTCCTTTTGCGGTGCGCCAGGAGCGGGCGCACCGTCCCCGATCCGCTGTCACGGCCTCTTCCCGTGCTTCCCTTGCGTGAGGGGGAGGGGTGGTTCGCGGGGCGGCGGGTGGACCTGTTAGCCTTTCGGAGGTTCCGCGGTGAGCGATCACCAGGGAACCGGAGGGGCTGTGGCGCAGTCTGGTAGCGCACCTCGTTCGCATCGAGGGGGTCTGGGGTTCAAATCCCCACAGCTCCACCAAAGTCAGGGCCGTGTGTCTGCGGAAAGCGCAGACCGCGGCCTTTGGTCATTCTGCTCCGGGGGCCGAGCCCCCGGACGCCCCGCGGTGTCGTGGTCCTGCGGTGTCGTGGTCCTGCGGTGTCGTGGTCCTGCGGGGACTTCCTCTTGCGGCCTCCTGCGCTTAAGGAAATCGGCGGGCAGTGCCGCGGTGGCCAGCTCGGTGCAGACGGCCTCGATGGCGAAACGGCCGTAACCCCGGGACTGGTGGGTGGCGTCGATGTTCAGGCGCCAGATGCCGGAACGTGGGGAAGGTGGGGATGACCAGGGCATGTCGAGGAAGGCCATCACGAAACCGACCGGGGTGTCGCCGTCGAGGATGAGGCGGGGCCAGGCGTTGGCGGGGTACACGTAGGCCTCGGCGAGGGACTTGATGACCGGGGAGACCAGGTCGGACTGGTCCGGGCGTACCGAAAGGGAAAGGGTCTGGTCGAGGTTTTCCGGGGTGATCGGCGCCAAGTGCACGGTCAGACGCCCTCGAGGCGGTGGAGGTGGAAGCTGGCGATCTCCTCGACGCGGGCGCGGGAGATGCCGGCCTGCTGTTCCAGGGAGAGGGGGTGGCTGGTCGGCTCCAGTTCGATGTACGGCAGCCGGCCCACCGCGCGGGTGTGGACGTTGGTCTTGAGGTTCAGGGTCGACGGGAGGTACCCGGCGATCTCGTTGGAGAGCCAGCCGAAGTACGGGGGCTCGGACTCGCGGCCCGGCTGCTCCCAGATGTCGACGGCGCGGGTGAAGTTCGGGCGGCTGAGGGACACCCACATGCTGTACGTGAAGACGTCGTTCATGTCCCAGACCGGCAGCTCGATCAGGCCGCGGATGAAGAACTGCTCGCCGGAGATCACGCAGAGGTCCGAGTCGAGCAGGCAGCCCGCCTCGTCGGCGTAGGAGGGCAGCCAGAAGTCCGGGGCCGGCGCGGCGAAGCTCAGCGGTGGGCCGCTGTGTGTCGAGCCGCAGGTGCCGCACGCGAACTCGTCGGTGTTCATGGGCGGGAAGCATACGACCGTGGGCTGAAGCATGGGTTAGCGCGCCCGGGTCGTTCCACGAGTGAGTTCTGGGTGAAACGCGAGGATAGCTACTTTTGGGTGATATCTCTGAGATCGAGTCTCGGAGGTGACGTCATGAAAGCACCCCTGCCCGACAACGAGATCGAGCGTCTCGCGGCGCTCTACTCGCTCGACATCCTCGACAGCCCGCCGGAGAAGGACTTCGACGACATCGTCGCTCTCGCCGCCGGCGTGTGCGAGGCGCCCGTCTCGATGGTCAGTCTGGTCGACGCCGACCGGCAGTGGGCCAAGGCACGTACCGGCGCCGATCTGGTGGAGACCTCGCGGGATCAGTCGTTCTGCGCGCACGCGATCCTCGGCCGCGAGCTGCTGATCGTCCCGGACGCCCGGGAGGACGTACGGTTCCGCGACAACCCGTCGGTGGCGGCGGCGGACGGCATCCGGTTCTACGCCGGGGCGCCGCTGATGACCACGGACGGGTTCGCGCTCGGCACCCTCTGCGTGATGGACACCGAGCCACGGCGGCTGGACCAGGAACAGCAGCAGGCGCTGCGAGCCCTGGCACGCCAGGTGACGGCCCAGCTGGAGCTCCGGCGGTACGCGTACGCCCTGGCCAACACCACGGCCCGGCTGCAGGAGCTGGAGCGCCGCAAGGACGACCTGGCGAGCCTGGTCGGCGGCGAGCTCCGGTCGTCGCTGCGGCTGATCTCGGCGTACCTGGAGAGGCTCGGTGACACCGGGTTCCACGACGCGGAGATGGCCGACCTGGTGGGCCGGGCCGCCGCCGCGCACTGCCGGGGTTTCCGGGAGCTGGTCGACCACCTGACCACGATGGCGGACGCCGGGCTGGGCGGGGAGAGCCTGCACATGCGGCAGTGCGACCTGAACCGGGTCACCCAGCGGGCGGTCGAGGCGGTCCGGCCGATCGCGGCGAGCAAGCACATCTGGATCCTGAACCACGCCGGCGGTCCGGCCCTGCCGATCATCGCCGACCCGGTACGCCTCGAGCAGGTCCTCACCCACCTGCTCTTCGCCGCGGTGAAGTACACCCCGGAGGGCGGGCGGGTCCGGGTCGGCACCGAGATGGAGTCCGGTCCCGCCGTACGGCTCGACGACATGGACCTGCCGGACGGGATGCGGCCCGAGCTCTTCCCGCACCTGTACTACGGCGCGATCGCGAACCCGGCGGACGTGCCGGGGCCGGACCGCGGGCTGGCCGTGGCGAAGCGGATCCTGGACGCCCATCACGCGACCGTGGCGCTCTCGGACCGGCCCGGCGACGGCACGTCCCTGCACGTGGTGTTCCCGTACGCGGACATGACGCCGGCCGAGCTGATCCGTGACCTAGCGGTGGCCTGACCGGTCCTCGTCCCACGACGAGTCCCGGGAGGGCGCCGAGGCGGCGACGGGCGGCGCGACCGCCCGTCCCGCCGGTGGCTGCTGGCGGGGTACCTGGACGTCCGGCAGGGCCGGCGGCCAGGTGTCCACCGCCGGCGCCACCGCGGTGGAACGCGGGGGCGGGGCCGCCACCTCGGAGCGCAGGGCCAGCCCGGCCCGGTTCAGCTTGTGCCAGCGCAGCCGGCCGCCGGTCATCGCGGTGGTCGCCGACTGGATCAGGACCAGGTACATCAGCTGGCGGTACGCGAACTGCTGCAGCGGCAACCGCCAGAGCGGCGTGATCGATTCACGGTCGAAGCGGAACGCCACGAACGCGGTGAAGAGCTGCAGCGCCAGCATGCCGAGCCAGGCGATCACGGTCTCCTGGAGCTCCCAGAAGACCAGGCCGTAGACGAGCATGATGTCGACGACCGGGGCGAGCATCGGCAGCGCGACACCGAAGAGCGCGAGGAACGGCAGGCCGACCCGGCCGAAGCGCCCGGACGGACCGGAGTCGAAGATCGCCCGGCGGTGCTTCCACATCGCCTGCATCGTCCCGTAGCTCCACCGGTACCGCTGGCGGTAGAGCTGCTCCAGCGTGGTGGGCGCCTCGGTCCAGGCCTTGGCGTGCTCCTCGTAGACGACCCGCCAGCCCTGCCGGCAGAGCGCCATGGTGACGTCGGTGTCCTCGGCCAGCGTCTCGTCGCTCACCCCGCCGACCTGGGCCAGCGCCTCGCGGCGGAACGCGCCGATCGCGCCGGGCACGGTCGGCATGCAGTTCAGCGTCTCGTAGAGGCGGCGGTCCAGGTTGAAGCCGATCACGTACTCGATGTGCTGCCACGTGGCGACCATGCTCTCCCGGTTGCCGACCTTGACGTTGCCGGCCACCGCGCCGACCGTGGGGTCGGCGAACGGCTGCACCAGCCGCCGGATCGAGTCCTCCTCGAAGATGGTGTCGCCGTCGACCGTGACGATCAGGTCGTGCCGGGCCATCGCCACGCCGGTGTTCAGCGCGTTCGGCTTGCCGCCGTTCGGCACCCGGACCACCCGGACGTTCGGCAGCATCATCTGCTCGACCAGGTCGGCGGTGCCGTCGGTGGAGCCGTCGTCGACCACCACCACCTCGATCTCCGGGTAGTCGCCGCCGGCCAGCGAGCGGACCGCGGCCTCGATGCCCTCCTTCTCGTTGTAGGCGGGCACGATCACCGACACCGGATCGGTCACCGGTGGTCCCCAGCTCCAGTCCGGCCTGCGCCGCTGCCGGGTGTGCCGGCCCGCCAAGATCAACATCAATAGGGTACGGGCGATGGTCAGCAGCCCGACCACGAGGAAGAGCCCGGCGATCAGGACGACCATCCCGTCGGCGAGCCGCACGGTCCAGATCAGCGCCGCGCCGCGCCACTCGTCGCGGGCCGCCGCCGCGGGGTTCAGCGGCAGGGTGGGGATCGCCTCGGCACTCTCCGGGCCGCCGGCCTCCGCTTCGGCGGCCTGTTGCTCGATGCCGAGGTTGAGGCCCTCGGTGACGGTGGTGAACCGGTAGCCCCGCGCCTTCATCAGCGGGATGAACCTCCGCAGCGCCTCGACGGTCTGCGCGCGGTCGCCGCCGGCGTCGTGGAACAGGATGACCGCCGAGCTCTCCCCCGCGGGCATCGCGTTACGGATGATCGTGTCGACGCCCGGGCGCTGCCAGTCCTCGCTGTCCGTGTCGTTGACGACGATCAGGTAGCCCTGCCGGCCCGCCTCCTTGACGATCTTCCAGTTGGTCTCGTCGATGGCGGCGTTCTTCGACGAGTACGGGAACCGGGCCAGGTTGGTGTGCACACCGGTGGCCTCGGCGATCGCCGCCTGGTTCTGGGAGAGCTCCAGCTGCCGCCGCCACGGTGCCAGCAGCTGCATGTTCGGGTGCGTGAAGGTGTGCAGGCCGAGCTCGTTGCCGTCGGCGACCACGTCCTTGGCGAGCGCCGGGTGCCGGGCGACCTGGGAGCCGACCACGAAGAAGGTGCCGTGGGCGTCGTTCTCCCGCAGCACCTCGAGGACCTTCGGCGTCCACTCCGGATCGGGGCCGTCGTCGAAGGTGAGCGCGATGGTCCGATCGGGCAGGCGGCTGGTGCTCTCCTGGCCGCCGGTGGTGTTGATGATCGGGCCGCCGCCGCGGATCGAGAGCGGGACCCCGGCCTGGTCACCGACCTCGGTCTCCTTGTGGTCCGCGGTGAACTCGGCGTTGATGTACGCCTGCACCACCAGCACGGCCACGAAGAAGATCAACAACAGTGAGCCGAGCATCACCCGGGGGCGCGGCAGGATCCGGCGCCGGCTCCGCCCCCGGTTGCGGCCGCTCACACCAGACCCTCGGTCTCGGTCGGTTCGGTCTCCGTCGGCTCGGCGGCGGGGATGTCGGTGGGGATGTCGGCGGTGGGGGCGTCGGTGGTGGGGGCGTCGGTGGTGGGAGTGATGATGATGACCAGTGGCGGCAGGGGTTCCGCGATGGCCGTGCTCTCCACGACCTCGCCACCGGCGGTGCCGCTGGTGTCCGGTGCCGAGGAACTCACCGACGGGCTGGGCTTCGTCGTGCCGGTCGACTCCGGCGTGTGCGACGTACTGGCGGACGGGGACGCGCTCTTCGTCGCCGAGGGCTTCGGGGTGGCGGACTTGGTCGCCGCCGGCTTGCTGGTCGCCTTCCCGGTGGGCTTGGCGCTGCCGCTCGGCGCCGTCGTCCGCGGTCGTGCGCCGGCCTGCTTGTTCAGCGACTCGATGATGTACCGCTGCGCGGCCGTGCCGGAGGGCGCCGGGGTCGGGCTCGGGCTCGGCTTGACCTCGGCCGTCTCCTCGGCCTTGTCGTCGTCCAGGCCGGGCAACGGGAGCACGGCGCTGGAGCTCACCGGCCCGCCGGCGAGGCTGACGCTGAGCACGCCGCCGTACGAGACGACGACGATGCCGAAGGCCAGCGCGAGCCGCCGAAGCAGCCGGCCACGCCGCCCGGTGGAGTCGACGAAGACCGGCGCCGGTGTCTCGACCGCGATCACTTGCGTGTCCGGCGCGCGGTTGTCGGCGTTCTGCGGGGGGTTGGGCTCCTGCGAAGTCACGCGGCGAGCTTAGGAACATTTACCGCGATCTTGGCACTCGTCACCTATTCGGGGGATGGCCGACTGATACGGAGAAATGGGACGAAATGGTGATCCCTGCGGCGCGGCCGCCGGTGACCGATCTGTCCCGCGGCTGTCAAGATTCCGCTGAGCTGCGGTGGCGCGGCAGATCTAAAGACGTTACGTCAGGTTCGGCAACTAATTGATGTCACATTCCCGACCTGGTACGCGAGCCGCGTTCATGAGGTGATAAGCGCGGTAAGAGTTATTAGAGCATATTGTCCGAATAGCTGGATTGGTGGGATCGCCGCGACATTATGGTCAAGACACCCGTTGTGCCGTTCTCCCGACGTCGTTAAGCTGCATCTTGCGCGCCCCAATCGCCCGCTTCCCCCGTGGCAGGCGATCGGGGCGCGCCCTATTTTCTGGAGCCGCAGCGCTCATGACAGAACACAGCTCATGACAGAACGGCCCGGGCGTCCGCCCGGGCCGTTCTGCGTGAAGTCCGGCTAGATCCAGCGGCTGCCGAGCCACATGCGGACCGACCAGTCGTCGTACGGCATCAGGGTGCCGACGAAGATCGGGTAGAAGTACGCGAAGCAGAGCGCGACGATCACCACATACGTGCCCGCGACCACCGTGCCGATCAGCTGGCGGTCGGAGCGCCCGGAGCCCTCCACGATGCCGCCCGGTGGTGTCATGATCGCGCCGAGCACGTAGACCACCGCGAGGATCAGGAACGGCAGGCCGGGCATCAGGTAGAAGGAGAACATCGTCCGGCCGTCGGAGACCGCGAAGTAGTACCAGGGCAGCATGCTCGCCATCGCGCCGACGAAGATCGCGTAGGCCCGCCAGTCGCGCCGGGCGATGCCGAACCAGACCAGCGCGAAGAGGGCCGGCAGGAACGACCACCAGAGGATCGGCGTACCCAGCAGCAGGATCTCCGCCGCGCAGCTGGACGCGCCGCAGTTGCCGTTGCTGTTCCAGTAGAACGCGACCGGCCGCCCGATCAGCAGCCACTGCCACGGCCAGGACTGGTACGTGTGCTTCTCGGTCAGTCCGGTGTGGAACTTGAACGCCTCGGAGTGGTAGTGCATCAGGTTGAGCAGGGCACCCAGCACCGGCGGTTCGCTCAGCCCGTTCGCCTCGCGGTAGTGCCGGAAGTAGCCGTCGTCGGTGACGAACCAGCCGATCCAGGTGGCGAGGTAGAAGATGATGCTCAGCACGAAGCTGAGGACCAGGTAGCCGAAGTCGCCGAAGATGCCGGCCACGAACGGGCCACGGACCCCGGCGGAGCGGCGGGCCTGCCAGCGCCAGGCGATCACCAGGCCGGCGAAGAACGGGGCGAAGAAGAGCGAGCTCCACTTCACGCCGCAGGCCAGGCCGAAGAGGATGCCGCTGACCAGCAGCCACCACGGCACGATCCGCGGGATCTTGTGGGTGGCGGTGGAGTCGAAGCCGTTCGCCAGCTCGCGCTCCCAGCGGCGCCGGTAGTGGTCCCGGTCGAGCAGCATGGTGGCGAAGGTCAGCAGGATGAAGAGGCCGACGAAGATGTCGAGCAGCGAGGTCCGGGAGAGGACCATCTGGAACCCGTCCAGGGTCATCAGCAGGCCGGCCATCCCGGCCAGGACGATCGACCGGAACATCCGGTACGCCACCCGGATCAGGATCGCGATCATCAGGGTGCCGGCGATCGCCGGGATGAACCGCCAGCCCAGCTCGTTGTTGCCGAAGAAGTGCTCGCCGATCGCGATCAGCCACTTGCCCAGCGGCGGATGCACCACGTACGCCGGGCCGTTGGTCTTCTCGTCCCACTCCACGCCGTGCTGCAGCATGTCCCAGGCGTCGGTCGGGTAGTACACCTCGTCGAAGATGTAGCCCTTGGGCTGGCTCACGTTGGCGAGGCGCAGGATGCCCGCGGCCACCGTGATGATCGCCGTGACCAACCAGGAGTAGGGATTGAACCGCTCGTCGAGCGTCGACAGGCGACGCCGGACGATGTCGGGCACGCCACGCACGCCGCGGGAAGACTCCGCCTCGGCCGGGGAGTCCGGGGTGGGGAGCTCAGTCTCAGCAGTCGCCGCCGTTGTCACCCCGCGATCGTAGGCTGCCAGCCTAAGAACGGATGCCCGCCGCCGCCCGTTCCTGACATGTGATGGACTTTTCCGGTGTCTTCGCGCGAAAACGTAACGGGCCGAGTTGTTCTGGTAGGCGCTCCGTTGGGAAACATCGGTGACGCCTCGGCCCGGATGCGGGAGGTGCTCGCCACCGCGGACGTGATCGCGGCCGAGGACACCCGGCGTCTCGGCCGGCTCGCCAAGGACCTCGGGATCACGGTCAGCGGCCGGGTCGTCTCCTACTTCGAGGGCAACGACGAGCGGCGTACGCCGGAGCTGATCGAGGCGCTGGACGGCGGCGCGGTGGTCGCGGTGGTCACCGACGGCGGGATGCCGAGCGTCTCCGACCCGGGGTACCGGCTGGTCACGGCGGCGCTCGAGGCGGGGCACCCGGTGACCGCGGCGCCCGGGCCGAGCGCGGTGACCACGGCGCTGGCGCTCTCCGGGCTGCCGAGCGACCGGTTCGTCTTCGAGGGATTCCTGCCGCGGACCGGGTCGCACCGGCGCTCGCGGCTGCGGGAGCTCGCGGGGGAGCCGCGGACGCTGGTCTTCTTCGAGGCGCCGCACCGGATCGTGGACGCGCTCACCGATCTGGCCGGTGCGTTCGGCGGGGACCGGGCCGCGGCGATCTGCCGGGAGCTGACCAAGACGTACGAGGAGATCCGGCGCGGGTCGCTCGCCGATCTCGCCGGACAGGCGTCGGAGGATCCGCCGCGGGGCGAGATCACGCTGGTCGTGGCGGGTGCTCCGGCGGGACCGGCGCCGCGACCCTCCGACGATGAGCTGCGCGCGGCGGTCGCGGAGCGTGAGGCGGCCGGGGTGACGCGGCGGGATGCCATCCAGGCGGTGGCCGACGAGTATGCCCTGAAGAAGCGGGACGTCTACACCATCGTCCACCAGCGGTAGCCCGTCGTCCGCGGGACCGGGAGCGCGTTATCGGCGGGGTGGGAGCCGTGGAGGTCGCGAAGGCCGGGCGGTGGCACCTGTTGAGCGCGGCGGGGGCGCGGACGGCGTACGGGAAAGGTCAGAAAGCCGCGGCCAGGAAGCCGAGAAGGAGTAGCAGCGGGCCGGCGAAGCTGGCGATGAAGGCGCCTCGCCGGGCCGGCAGGGTCGGCAGGCGCCGGGCGCCGGTGGTGTACGCGATGCCGAAGGCGCAGGTCAGGACCGCGAGGAAGCCGAGCATCCAGCGGAGGTTCATCAGCGGACCGGACGGCGCGGTGTACGCCTGGGTGCTGTCGGGACCGACCATGCGGGCGGTGGAGACCGCGCCGGGGGTACGGCCGTGGCCGGAGACGCCGAGCAGGGTGACCCGGGGTGCGGCGAACGTGCCGTCGGTGGTGGTGAAGCGGGCGGTGCAACGCTGGGTGAGGCCACTGCCGTGGCAGCGCGTGGTGGTGGCGTACCCGTGATCGCCGTGGCCGATCGCCAGCCAGAACGGCTCGGCACTGACCCAGGAGAAGAAGGCGGCGACCAGGCTCAGGGCGACCAGGGCGAGCAGACCGCGTGCCGGGTGACGACCGGGGACACGACGGCGGTGCAGGTGCCGTTGCCGCTGGTCACGATGCCGGGCCTCGGTGGCGATCGCCGACTCGTCGGCCTCCCAGAAGGGGTGGTTCTCCAGCCGCTCGAGCCGGGCCTCGGTCGCCGGGGAGACCGGAACCTGGGGCAGGGGCTGCTGCTTCCTCTCGCTCTTCCCCTTCTCCGGTACGGGCTTCTCCGGTACGGGCGCCGGGGCCGCGTCGTCGGGCCGCTCGGGTTCGATGATCATGAGATCGGCGGCGTGGGCGAACCGGTCGGGTTCATCCTTCTCGTCCGGTTCGCCGGTCAGGGACCGGGGCGGCAGCGCCTCGACGAAGGTGCCGGCGCCGGTGAGGTGGGCGGTCAGGTCGGCGGCCCCGGCGGCGTGGCCCGCGGTCGTCTCCGGGTCCGCCGGATCCGGCACGCGATCGGGCGCGCCCCGCCACCAGTCCGGCGAGGGATCGGCGAAGGTCCACGGATTGCCCTCGCTGCGTGGCGTATCCCCTGGCTGCGGCGCATCTCCGGTCATCCGGTCATTGAACGCCGAGGGCCGCCGGTGATCACGTACTGATCGGGTGTGTCGGGACAAATCGGTCGGCAAGAGGACTCGGTGGCAATCCGTTCGCAGGGGGCCGGTGGCGGTCACTACGCTTAGGCGCCATGAGTCACGTTCTCGCCGCGGTCGCCTGGCCCTATGCCAACGGCCCGCGCCACATCGGTCATGTTTCCGGCTTCGGGGTGCCTTCCGACGTTTTCAGCCGGTACATGCGGATGGCCGGCCACGACGTGCTCATGGTCTCGGGCACGGACGAGCACGGCACCCCGATCCAGGTCCAGGCGGACGCCGACGGGGTCACCCCGCGCGAGCTCGCCGACCGGTACAACCGGGTGATCGTGGAGGACCTGCACGGCCTCGGGCTGACCTACGACCTCTTCACCCGGACCACCACGCGCAACCACTACGCCGTGGTGCAGGAGCTCTTCGAGGGCCTGCACCGGAACGGGTACATCGTCGCCCGCACCACGCTCGGCGCGATCTCGCCCTCCACCGGCCGGACGCTGCCGGACCGCTACATCGAGGGCACCTGCCCGATCTGCGGGTACGACGGTGCCCGCGGCGATCAGTGCGACAACTGCGGCAACCAGCTCGACCCGGAGCAGCTGGTCAACCCGCGCTCCCGGATCAACGGCGAGACCCCGCAGTTCGTCGAGACCGAGCACTTCTTCCTCGACCTGCCGGCCTTCGCCGAGGCGATCGGCGGCTGGCTCGACCAGCGGGAGAACTGGCGTCCCAACGTCCTGAAGTTCTCCCGCAACCTCCTCGACGACCTGCAGCCCCGGGCGATCACCCGGGACCTGGAGTGGGGCGTGCCGATCCCGCTGGACGGCTGGCGGGACCGCGCCGACAAGCGCATCTACGTCTGGTTCGACGCGGTGATCGGCTACCTCTCCGCCTCGATCGAGTGGGCCCGGCGCACCGGCGACCCGGAGGCCTGGCGGCAGTGGTGGTCGGCGGACGCGCAGGGCAAGGACGCGTCCGGCTACTACTTCATGGGCAAGGACAACATCGTCTTCCACTCGGTGATCTGGCCGGCGCTGCTGCTGGGCTACTCGGGCGAGGGCGACAAGGGCGGCCAGGCCGGTGAGTACGGCAAGCTGAACCTGCCCACCGAGGTCGTCTCCAGCGAGTACCTGACGATGGAGGGGAAGAAGTTCTCCTCCTCCCGCCGCGTGGTGATCTACGTCCGCGACTTCCTGGAGCGGTACGACGCCGACGCCCTGCGGTACTTCATCGCGGCCGCCGGCCCCGAGTCGAACGACACCGACTTCACCTGGTCCGAGTTCGTCCGGCGCAACAACGACGAGCTGGTGGCCGGCTGGGGCAACCTGGTCAACCGGTCGATCTCGATGGCGGCGAAGAACTTCGGCGTCATCCCGGCCGCGGGCGAGCTCACCCCGGAGGACGAGGCACTGCTCGCGGTCGCGAAGGCGGGATTCGCCACGGTCGGCGACCTGATCGCCAAGCACCGGCAGAAGGCCGCGATCGGCGAGGCGATGCGGGTGGTCGCCGAGGCGAACAAGTACCTCTCCGAGCAGGCGCCGTGGAAGCTCAAGTCCGAGGAGGAGAAGCCGCGCCAGGCGACCGTCCTGCACGTCGCGCTGCAGGTGGTGAGCGACGCGAACACGCTGCTCACCCCGTTCCTGCCGCACTCCGCGCAGAAGGTCTTCGAACTGCTCGGCGGCGTCGGGGTGCACGCGCCGATGCCGGAGATCCGCGAGGTCGAGGACCTGGACGGCGGCCCGGGCTACCCGGTGCTGATGGGTGACTACACGGTCGGCGCGCGCTGGCAGTCGGTGCCGCTGGTCGCGGGCACCCCGCTGAGCGCGCCGAAGCCGGTCTTCCGCAAGCTCGAGCCGTCGGTGGTCGAGGAGGAGCTGGCCCGGCTGGGCGGCGATTCCTGAGTCACCGCCGACCGCGAGTCAGGTCGGCGATCGTGCGCGAGGCCGGGCGTCAGTCCGGCCTCGCTGCGTTTCGCCCGCTGCGGGCATCGATGATCAAATGATCCCTTTTTCGTGGTCCGGCGTTTGCCGGCGTGTTGGGAAATCCACATTGATTGAAGTCGTACCCGACCGCTAGATTGTCTCCGCCACGGGGGAACGTGGGCGTTTCATCGATACGTGAGCGTCTTGACGCGTGCGTATGGCCCTCCCTGCCCTTCATGTGGTTTTCGTACCCTCGAAGGAGCTGAACTTCTTGAAGTCCAACCTGACCCGGCCGCTGCTCGCGGCCATCGTCAGTGGGGCTGTGGTCGCGGGTGGCGCGGTGTACGCGTCCCCGGCCCTGGCCGGCGGCAAGCCGATCTACGCCGCGCCGATCCTCGCTGACGAACCGACGGCCGACGAGACCTCACCGTCCGCCGACCCGACCACCGAGTCCGCCGAGCCGGAGGACACCACCTCCACGTCGGCCTCGGCCGAGCCGTCGGACACCTCGTCCACCTCCGCCTCGGCGGAGCCCTCGGACACCTCGTCCACCTCCGCCTCCGCCGAGCCGTCGGACTCCTCGGCCGCCCCCTCGGAGTCGGCGTCGACCGATCCGGGCGACATCACGCCGCCGACCGGGACGTTCAAGCTGAACGGCACCGCGCTACTGCTGGGCCAGCAGATCACCTTCAGTCAGCTGCTGACCGACTTCTCGGACGAGGACCCGGACGCGTCGATCGTCCGGGTGATCAGCTGGGGCGACGGCACCACGACCACGCTGAAGCCGGGCGACACGGCGTTCTCGCACCGGTACACCAAGACCGGCACCTTCAAGGTCACCGAGACGCTCACCGACACCAGCGGCAACGTGGGTCCGGCGGCGACCACCGCCACCGTCAAGGTCACCACGCCGACGGTGAAGGTCTCCACCAGCAAGACCAGCGTCTGGATCGCCGAGCGGTACGTCTTCAAGGTGAACGGCGTCCCGGCCGGCACCAAGAAGGTCATCATCGACTGGGGTGACGGCTACCGCGACACCTTCGCCTGGAAGGGCAAGGCGCTGTCGTTCAACGCCTACTACCAGTACCTCGCGAACACCGACTACAAGATCGTCACCGGCAAGCGCCAGATGAAGATCGCGTACATCAGCGCCTTCGGTGAGAGCTCGTACGTCAACGCTGTCGCGATCACGGTGAAGAAGGACAGCTGGAAGCCGGTCGCGAAGGCGAAGAAGCCGTCCAGCGCCAACCGGCTCAAATCCTGGAAGACCGTGACCGGCACGGTGACCGACAAGGGCGCCGGCGTCAAGCGCGTCTACGTGTACCTGGAGCAGTACTCCAAGGGCAAGAGCTACTGCCTGAACAAGAACAAGAAGTGGCAGAAGTTCACCGATTCCAGCTTCTCGACGATCTGCTACGACTGGGCGGCCACGGTCAGTGGCGGCAAGTGGAAGTTCAAGGTGCCGTCCGGCACGAAGAAGGGCGACCTCTGGGTCGGCGCCTACGCGATCGACTGGAGCGACAACGTCGGCGGCGTGAAGTACGTGCACGCCAAGATCACCAAGAGCTGACGCTCCGAGGGGAAGGGGCCGGCGAGAGCCGGCCCTTTCTCATATCTGGCCCTTTTTTCATATCTGGCCCTTACTCATATCTGGTACGCCAGGTCCGCGATGTGGTGGTCGGTGAGCTCGTCCACCGGGGCCCAGGCCTCGTAGACGCCCCGTTCGTAGCAGCGCGCGCCGGTGACGCCGAGCGCGTCCATGTCCGGGCGCAGCAGCCGGAGCCGGGCCCAGGTCTCGTCGCGCTGGAGCACCCAGCACGGCACCCCGCGCCAGAGCGCCTGCTCGGCCCGGCGGCTCAGGGTCTGCACCGGGTAGCGGGCGGCGCGGGTCAGGGCGCGGACCCGGAACTCGCCGGGCGGATCGGCGACCGCCTCGTACTCCTTGCCGTCGATGGTGCCGACCAGCTTCGCGGTGCCGGTCGCGGTGCACGGGACGTACTCCCGGTCCGGGCTGACGCCGGGCAGCTCGCCGAGCAGCCCGCGCCACCGGGGGCCGGCCAGCCGCAGCCACCCGTGCTGCTCCGGCTGGTACGTGTAGAGCACCACCTCGTCGCCGCCCGGCATGTGCGCCAGCAGTTGCGCGTTCGCCGGCAGCGGCAGGTCGGCGAAGCCGGTGGTGATGTACTCCGGGATCAGGTCGTCGGTGCTCGGCAGGAAGCCGGTGCCCAGCACCATCGCGCCGATCCGGGAGTGCGCCGGCAGCGCGGCCAGCCCCGGGTGCGCGGTGTCGCCGGGGATCTCGTAGTCGCTCGGGTCGGTGGCCCGCCAGCGCAGCGCGAACGCGACCCGGTCGTCCGCCGCGCCGTCGGTGCGCAGCATGCTCAGCTGGCCCGGCTCGGTCAGGTGGGTCAGGTCACAGGAGCGGTAGCAGAAGCCGTACGGCAGCCAGCCTCCGAGGTGACCGGCGATCTGCGCCGGCGAGAGGATCTTCGTCATCCGGGTGCCGCGCCGGACCGCCGCGGTGTCCCGGATCCACCGCAGAATCGGGTCATCTCGGTGCATCGCGGACTGGCTCATCGATTGCACCTGCTGCCAGGTCAGATCGCGTCGCAGCGGTGCCGTCAGGGGCGGCTCAAGCGGGTCGATCCCTAGCTCACTGCCCTCACCGGTCACGGTCACGCGGCGCAACCTAAGTGACTACGGTAGATATAGGATGAACGGCCGGTTACGCGAAAATGCGACGTGCAGAATGTCTCACATGGTTTCGTCACCCTCCGAGTCCCGCCGCTCGAAAGCCGCCCGCCGCTCCGGTGAGTTCCCGGCCGCCCCGGAGCCGCTCGCCGTCCCGGTCTTCGACAGCCACACCCACCTCGATCTGACCGTTCAGGAGGCGGGCGTCCCGGGTGACGGTTCCGGCGACCCGGTCGAGGCGCTGATCACGGCCGCGGCCAAGAGCGGCGTCGACCGGCTGGTCCAGGTCGGCGTGGACGTCGCCTCGTCGCGCTGGGGAGCGGATCTCGCCGACCGGCACCCGGCGGTGCTCGCCGCGGTGGCCCTGCACCCGAACGACGCCCCGCGGGTGTCCGATCTGGACGAGTCGCTGCGCGAGATCGAGGCGCTCGCCGCCCGGCCCCGGGTCCGTGGGATCGGCGAGACCGGGCTGGACACGTTCCGTACCGGCGAACAGGGGCGGGCCGCCCAGGAGGAGAGCTTCCGGGCGCACATCGCGATCGCCAAGCGGTACGCCAAGGCGCTGATCATCCACGACCGGGAGGCACACGCGGACGTGCTCCGGGTGCTCGACGAGGAGGGCGCGCCGGAGACCGTGGTGCTGCACTGCTTCTCCGGAGACGCGGAGTTCGCCGCCGAGTGTGTCCGGCGGGGGTACTACCTCAGCTTCGCGGGGACGGTGACGTTCGCGAGCGCCGGGAACCTGCGCGAGGCGGCGGCGATCACCCCGCCGGAGCAGATGATGGTGGAGACCGACGCGCCGTACCTCACCCCGGCGCCGTTCCGGGGACGGCCGAACGCGTCCTACCTGATCCCGATCACCCTGCGCGCCCTGGCCGCAGCCCGTGGCGCCGACCCGGACGAGCTCAGCGCGGCGATCTCGGCGACCGGCGAGCGGGTCTTCGGGCCCTGGCAGTGAGGCAGGCCGGGGAAACGGCCCCTGGAACTGATCGGAAGCGGTCGCGCATAGGCTTCTGGAATGGCTGATGGACTTCTCGGCCCGGCGGAGATCCGGGAGCTGGCGGCACGCCTGGGGGTGGCGCCGACCAAGAAGCTCGGCCAGAACTTCCTGCACGACCCGAACACCATCCGGCGGATCGTCACGGCGGCCGGCCTGCGCCCCGAGGACGTCGCGCTGGAGGTCGGTCCCGGTCTCGGCTCGCTGACGCTGGGCCTGGTCGGTGCGGTCCGGCACGTGCACGCGGTGGAGATCGACCCGGTCCTCGCCGCGGCGCTGCCGGAGACGGTCGCCGCCGCGCACCTCACCGTGCACCCGGCCGACGCGCTCCGGGTCCGCGGCGACCTCTTCGGCCCGGCGCCGACCATGCTGGTGGCGAACCTGCCCTACAACGTGGCGGTCCCGGTGGTGCTGCACCTGCTCGCCGAGCTGCCCACCCTCCGCGGCGGCCTGGTGATGGTCCAGAAGGAGGTCGCCGACCGCCTGGTCGCCGGCCCGGGTTCCAAGGTGTACGGCGTCCCCTCGGTCAAGCTCGCGTGGTACGCCGACGCGAGGTCCGCCGGAAAGGTGCCGCCCGCGGTCTTCTGGCCGGTGCCCAACGTGGACTCCGGCCTGGTCGCCTTCACCCGCCGCGAGCCACCCGCCGGCGCCGACCGCGAGGACGTCTTCCGGGTGATCGACGCGGCCTTCGCCCAGCGTCGCAAGACCCTGCGCGCCGCCCTGGCGGGTTGGGCCGGCGGCCCGGTGCAGGCCGAGAAGGTGCTCGTCACGGCCGGCGTCAATCCCCAGGCACGCGGCGAGTCCCTCACCGTCACCGAGTTCACCGCCATCGCGGCGGCAGCGAAACTGTCGCCCCCCGGCGGTAAGCTCAGCCCGTCCGGCACACAGCCCGAGGAGGTGGACTCATGAGCGCGGAACCGATCGACGTTTTCGTCGCTGCCCGCCCCGACCCGTGGTCACCGGATCCGGTGATGCAGAAGTTCGCCCTGCACACCATCGAAGACGTCCTCAACCTCCCCTCCGGCGCCCCCGCGTCGAACTCCGTGACGGAGTCATGATCGTGGTTCCCTCCCCAACCTATGATCACCAAGACATCGCCGCGCTTCTCTGGACCTGGTTGCGGCAGCACGCTCCGCAGCAGTTGCGGGCGAGCCTGGCGACCGGTGTCGTCCTGTCGATGGGCAACACCCTCGAGCCGGACGTCCTCCTCGTGGAGGCGACGATCGCGGGCAGCCGGCACTACGCCATGCCCGATCAGGTGACCCTGGTCGTCGAGGTGGTCTGCCCCGGCACGAAGCGTCGCGACCGGCTGGAGAAGCCCACCGAATACGCTGCCGCCGGGATCCCGCACTACTGGCGGATCGAGCAGGGGCCGGTTCGGATCGCCGCCTATGACCTTGTCAACGGCCGGTATGAGCCGGTCGCCGAGTCGGATACGGAGCTGGTGTTGAGCACGCCGTTCGAGATCAAGCTGCCGATCCGGGACATCACTCCGTGACCGAGGCGTGGGGGCCGGACGACGACGAGCCGCGGCCGCACAGTGGGCCGGTGCGGGTGCGGGTGCCGTCGAAGGTGAATCTTCACCTCGGGGTGGGGCCGCTGCGTGCGGACGGGTACCACGAGCTGAACACGGTCTACCACGCGATCGGGATCTTCGACGAGATCACCGCGCGACACGGAGACACCCTCACGTTGACCATGGAGGGGGAGGGGACCGGCGAGCTCGCGCTCGACGAAACCAACCTGATCATGCGGGCCGCGCGGGCGCTGGCCGCCCGGGCCCGGGTGCCCGCCTACGCCCGGCTGCACCTGCGCAAGTCGATCCCGCTCGCCGGTGGGCTGGCCGGGGGCAGCGCCGACGCGGCCGCCACGCTGGTCGCCTGCGACATGCTCTGGGGGCTCGGCATGTCCCGCGAGGATCTGGCCGAGGTCGGCGCCGAGCTCGGGTCGGACGTGCCGTTCATGCTCTTCGGTGGCACCGCGCTGGGCACCGGGCACGGCGAGACGGTCAGCCCGATCCTGGCCCGGCCGACCACCTGGCACTGGGTGGTGGCGATCGCCGACGGCGGGCTCTCCACCCCGGCGGTCTACCGCGAGCTGGACTCGCTGCGCGCCGGTTCCTGGCCGCCGCCCGCGCTGGGCAGCGCCGACCAGCTGATGGCCGCCCTGCGCCAGCGTGATGCGGAGGTCCTCGGCGCGGTCCTCGGCAACGACCTGCAGCCGGCCGCGCTGACCCTGCGCCCGCAGCTGGGCGAGGTGCTCAAGGCCGGGCACGACGCCGGCGCGATCACCGGGATCGTCTCCGGTTCCGGGCCGACCTGTGTCTTCCTCGCCGCCGACGCCGGGCACGCCCAGCGCGTGGCCGCGGGGCTGGAGGCGGCCGGGGTGTGCCGGGCGGTGGTCACCGCACGCGGGCCGCAGCCGGGGGCGCGGGTAATCTAGAGCGCATCGTGGCCAACAACATCATCAACCTGGACCGGGTCAACAAGGGTTACGGCGCCGCCGGTCAGCTGATCACCGACGTCTCGCTCGGCCTGGACGACGATGCCCGCATCGGCATCGTCGGTCTCAACGGAGCCGGCAAGTCCACCCTGTTGCGGATGATCGCGAAGACCGAGGAGCCGGATTCCGGCCGGGTCACGCATCGCCGCGACCTGAAGGTCGCCGCCCTGCCGCAGAGCCTGGCGCTCGACGGCGAGGCGACCGTGCGCGACGTCGTGCTCGGCACCGCCTGGCTCGCCGAGGGCATGGGCGCCGAGCACGAGTGGGCCGGTGACGCCGGTGTCCGGACCATCCTCGACGGCCTCGGCATGGGCCATCTCGGGCTGGAGACGCCGGTCGGGCCGATGTCCGGTGGCGAGCGCCGCCGGGTCGCACTGGCCGCCCTGCTGGTCCGCGAGAGTGACCTGCTGATCCTCGACGAGCCCACCAACCACCTCGACGTGGCCGGTGTCGACTGGCTCGCCAAGCACCTGCTCACCCGCCGGGGCGCGCTGGCCGTGGTCACCCACGACCGCTGGTTCCTGGACGCGGTCTGCACCATGACCTGGGAGGTCGTGGACGAGCAGGTGCACACGTACGAGGGCGGTTACGCGGCCTGGATCCTGGCCCGCGCCGAGCGGCAGCGGGTCGCCGCCTCGATCGAGGCGCGCCGGCAGAACCTGCTCCGCAAGGAGATCGCCTGGCTGCGCCGGGGCCCGCCGGCTCGTACCTCCAAGCCGAAGTTCAGGATCGACGCGGCGAACGAGCTGATCGCCGACGTGCCGCCGGCGCGTGACACGGTGAGCCTGCAGCGGCTCGCCACCACCCGCCTCGGCAAGCAGGTCTACGACCTGGAGAGCGTCGAGCTCAACGCCGGGCCCAAGCCGATCTTCAAGGACATCACCTGGCAGGTGGGCCCGGGCGACCGGATCGCCATCCTGGGCGCCAACGGGGCCGGTAAGACCACCCTGCTGCGGCTGCTGGCCGGGGTCACCACGCCGGACGGCGGGCGCCTGGTCACCGGCAGCACGGTCCGGCCCGCGTTCCTCTCCCAGGAGCTCCGGGAGCTGCCCGGGCACCTGCGCCTGCTGGAGGCGGTGGAGGAGGTCGCCAAGCGGGTCAAGCTGGGTGACCGGGAGCTCTCGGCCGGCCAGCTCGCCGAGGTGTTCGGCTTCACCGACAAGCGGATCTGGACGCCGGTCAGCGACCTCTCCGGTGGCGAGCGCCGCCGGCTGCAGATGCTGCGCCTGCTCGCCACCGAGCCGAACGTGCTGCTGCTCGACGAGCCGACCAACGACCTGGACACCGACACGCTGGCCTCGCTGGAGGACCTGCTGGACTCGTGGCCGGGCACGATGGTGGTCGCCAGCCACGACCGCTACCTGGTCGAGCGGGTCACCGACGTGGTCTACGGGATGTTCGGCGACGGCCGTCTCGTGCATCTGCCCGGCGGGATCGACGAGTACCTGTCCCGGGTGACCGCCTCTTCCGCGGGGCCGAGCGCGACGGCCGTACCGGAGAAAGCGGCGCCGGAGAGCGTGCCCGGCCTCTCCCAGGGTGAGTTGCGCCTGGCCCGCAAGGAGATGTCGCGCCTGGAGCGGCAGATGGACAAGCTCGGCGAGAAGGAGGCCAAGCTCAACGGGAGCCTGGCCGACCACGGCAGCGACTACGCGAAGATCGTCGAGCTGGAGGCCCAGCTCACGGCGGTCCGTGCGGAGCGCGAGGAGGCCGAGATGGCCTGGCTGGAGCTGGCCGAGAAGGTGCCCGGAAACTGATCCGGGGGGTGTACCTGCGCCGCTTGTCGCGGATACGCGAGAATCGGGTCGACGACACCACACCTTGGAGACGGACAGCATGGCGCATATTCCGGTCAATCACCCCCTTCGGCCGATGTACCGACTGGCCGGTTTTGTCGCCGGCGCGTACCTGGCGGTCTTCGGCGTCATCGGCCTGATCGCTACGGCGAGCGACGGTTTCATCGGCGAGCCCGCCGACCGCGTGCTCGGGCAGGGCGTGAACCTGCTCGGCGCGGTCGTGTCCCTGGTCGCCGGCGGCCTGGTGCTGCTCGCCACCGTGGTGGGCCGCAACGTCGACGTGCAGATCGACAAGCTGCTCGGCTGGGGCCTGCTGGTGGTCGGCAGCTACGCGCTGGCGACGATCCGCACCGACGCCAACTTCTTCGGCTACAGCATCTCGACCGTGGTCGTGACCTACCTGGCCGGTCTGGTCCTGATCACGATCAGCCTGTACAGCAAGGTCGTGCCGCCGTCCAAGGCCGGCGCGCCGCGGCAGGTCCGCGAGGGCCGTACCGCCTGAGAGACGTCCCGGTGACCGCCGGCCCGGCGGTCACCGCGTCTTGCGGGTGATCAGCCCCGGCTTGGCCTCCAGATGCGAGAGGCCGTTCCAGGCCAGGTTCACCAGGTGTGCGGCGACGACCTCCTTCTTGGGCTTGCGCGCCTCCCGCCACCACTGACCGACCAGCGCGACCATCCCGACCAGCGCCTGCGAGTAGAGCTCGGCGAGCTTCGGGTCGAGGTCGCGGCTCTTGAACTCGGCGCCCAGGATGTGTTCGACCTGGTGCGCGACGTCGTTCATCACGCTGGAGAAGGTGCCGCCCGGCGCCAGTGCCGGCGAGTCGCGGGCCAGCACCCGGAAGCCGTGCGGCTCGTCCTCGATGTAGTCGAGGAGCGCGAGCGCCGCCTGTTCCAGCAGCTCCCGCGGGTGTCCCGCGGTCAGCGCCCGGGTGATCCGGTCGAGGAGCGAGCGCACCTCCCGGTCCACCACGACGGCGTAGAGCCCCTCCTTGCCGCCGAAGTGCTCGTAGACCACCGGCTTGGACACCTTGGCACGGGCGGCGACCTCCTCGACGCTGGTGCCGTCGTAGCCGCGCTCGGCGAAGAGCTGGCGCCCGATCACGATCAACTGCTCACGGCGCTGGGCGGCGGACATCCGGACCCGGGACGACGTCTCCCTCTGCTGCTCGGTCACCCGGACATCCTGCCAGGGGGTGACAGCCGCGCATCGTCCCCTTTACTCGCTCGTGACCCGAGGCGCTAGGCTGTCTCCAGCGCTATTCGGCTGTGGTGTAATTGGCAACACTGGAGATTTTGGCTCTCCCATTTCAGGTTCGAGTCCTGACAGCCGAGCAATTCTGTGGTAAAGGCCCATTCGGATGGCCTTGCGGTTGACGTGACACCGCTTACCAGAATGCCACCGCGAACGATGGAGTTGCAGCGTGAGCCAGGCCCCCAGCCGTACTGTCGTCGTCCTCGCCGCCGGTGAGGGCAAGCGGATGAAGTCCGCGACGCCGAAGGTCCTCCAGCCCCTGCTCGGGCGCACCCTGCTGGGCCACGTCCTCGCCGTCGCCCAGGCGATCAAGACGGATCGCACCGTGGTCGTGGTCGGGCACAAGGCCGACCAGGTCGGCGGCTTCCTCGCCGGGGCGGCCCCGGAGGCGACCCCGGTGCTGCAGGCGGAGCAGAACGGCACCGGTCACGCGGTACGCATCGCGCTGGACGCGACGCCCGAGCTGAGCGGCACCGTGGTGGTGCTCAGCGGCGACGTGCCGCTGCTGCGGGCCGAGACGGTCGAGGCGCTGCTGGCGGCGCACGAGCGGGCCGGCGCCGCGGCGACCGTGCTGAGCGCCGAGGTGGACGACCCGACCGGCCTGGGCCGGATCATCCGGGACGCGGACGGCAACCTGTCGCGGATCGTCGAGCAGAAGGACGCGACGCCGGAGCAGCGGGCGATCCGCGAGATCAACTCGGGGATCTACGCGTTCGACGCGGTGCTGCTGCGCGAGGCGCTGGGCAAGCTCTCCACCGACAACGCGCAGGGCGAGGAGTACCTGACCGACGTCTTCGGGATCCTGGGCGGCCAGGGGCACCCGGTGGCGATCGAGGTCGCCGAGTTCGCGTACGAGACGTACGGCTGCAACGACCGTGCCGAGCTCTCCCGGCTGCGGGTGCTGATGCGCGACCGGATCAACGACGCCTGGATGCGCTCCGGCGTGCTGCTGCTCGACCCGGCCACCATCTGGATCGACGCGACCGCGACCCTGGAGCCGGACGCCGTGGTCGACCAGAACTGCCAGATCCGCGGGAACACCACGGTGGCGAGGGACGCGGTGATCGGCCCGGACACCACGCTGATCGACACCACGGTGGGC
This sequence comes from Actinoplanes sp. NPDC051851, assembly GCF_040681165.1. Taxonomy (NCBI): domain Bacteria; kingdom Bacillati; phylum Actinomycetota; class Actinomycetes; order Micromonosporales; family Micromonosporaceae; genus Actinoplanes; species Actinoplanes sp. NPDC051851. Next base: position 29,187 of record NZ_JBFAYF010000020.1, read on the forward strand.
GAGGGCGCCGCGGTGCTGCGGACCCACTCGATCGGCGCGCAGATCGGCCCGGCGGCGACGGTGGGCCCGTTCTCGTACCTGCGCCCCGGTACCCGCCTGGGCCGCAAGTCCAAGATCGGCGGCTTCGTCGAGGCGAAGAACGCGGAGCTCGGCGAGGGCGCGAAGGTGCCGCATCTGACGTACGTCGGTGACGCCACGATCGGCGCGAAGGCGAACATCGGGGCCGGCACGATCTTCGCGAACTACGACGGGGTGAACAAGCATCACACGACCGTGGGCGAGGCGGCGTTCGTCGGGTCCGACACGGTGCTGATCGCGCCGGTGGAGATCGGCCCGGGGGCGTACGTGGCGGCGGGCAGCGCGATCGCCAAGGGCGTACCCGCGGGCAACCTGGGCGTCACCCGCGCACAGCAGCGGAACATCGAGGGCTGGGTCGCGCGCAAGCGTCCCGGAACCGTCTCCGCCGAGGCCGCCGAGCGCGCCGGAGATAGCACCCCTGACCAGGAGTGATCCAGTGGGGGTGAGTCATCCCACGCAGTGCCCTCGAAACGTGGCGGTTACGTTCCCGCAAGGGATACTTCACTGCGAACCCACCCCCCTATCAACGGGAGCAGCGAGCCGATGGGCAGCATCGTCGCGGAGAACCGTAAGAGTTTGATGCTCTTTACCGGCCGGGGTTTCCCGGAGTTGGCCGAGGAGATCGGGCAGGTGCTCGGCGTCGCGCCGACCCCGTCGGACTCGTACGAGTTCGCCAACGGTGAGATCTTCGTCCGCTTCAAGGAGTCGGTCCGCGGCTCCGACGCCTTCGTGGTCCAGTCGGTCACCGAAGGGGTGAACCGCTGGGTCATGGAGACCCTGATCATGGTCGACGCGCTGAAGCGGGGCTCCGCCAAGCGCATCACCGTGGTCCTGCCGTTCTATCCGTACGCGCGGCAGGACAAGAAGCACCGCGGTCGGGAGCCGATCTCCGCGCGGCTCGTCGCCGACCTGCTGAAGACGGCGGGCGCCAACCGGATCCTCACGGTCGATCTGCACACCGCGCAGATCCAGGGCTTCTTCGACGGCCCGGTGGACCACCTGTTCGCCATGGACACCCTCGCGGAGTACGTGGAGCGCAGATACGCCGGCCGCCCGATGACGGTGGTGGCGCCGGACTCCGGCCGGGTCCGCGTCGCCGAGCGCTGGACCGACCGCCTGGGCGGCTGCCCGCTGGCGTTCATCCACAAGACGCGCGACCCGATGAAGCCGAACCAGGTCGTCGCCAACCGGGTGGTCGGCGAGGTCGAGGGCCGGGTCTGCCTGATCGTGGACGACATGATCGACACCGGTGGCACCATCACCAAGGCCGCCGACATCCTCTTCGAGGAGGGTGCGGCCGACGTGATCGTGGCCTCCACCCACGCGCTGCTCTCCGACCCGGCCACCGAGCGCCTGAAGAACAGCCGGATCAGCGAGCTGGTGGTGACCAACACGCTGCCGCTCGCCCCGGAGAAGCAGCTCGACAAGATCACTGTGCTCTCCATCGCGCCGCTGCTCGCCCGGGCGATCCGCGAGGTGTTCGACGACGGCTCGGTGACCACCCTCTTCGGTGGTCTCAGCTGATTCAGCTCTACAAGAGAGGGCACCCGCGGTGGCGGGTGCCCTCTCTTGTGGCGAAAGTGACTTGATTTTTTCGCGAACCTCGCGATCACGGTGGACCCGCTGAACTTCGGGTGATTCGAGCAGGTAAGCTAGTGCGGTTGCCACGGCGAGGGTGCCTCGTGGTCTGCTGAGGTTCGCAGTCCGCTCGAGGCGCCGTCATCGACGCGGTGCTCCGGGCCTGTGCCCAGCGCGCCCCCTTGCCCGGCAGCGCCGGAGACGGCTTCCGCACCGTCGATGGTTCACCGCAGCACTGCCGGTACCGCAGCCGCAGACTTAGACGCAGCCCGCATCGAAGAGTTTCAGGAGTTTCCCCGTGTCCGAGGTAAAGATCAGCGCCGAGCCCCGCACCGAGTTCGGCAAGGGTGGTGCCCGCCGCACGCGCCGGGCCGGCCTGGTGCCCGCCGTGCTGTACGGGCACGGCGAGAAGCCGCAGCACATCGCGCTGCCCGCCCGTGAGTTCGCCGCCGCCATCCGTCACGGTGGCCTGAACCAGATTTTCACCATCGACATCGCCGGCAACGCGGCCGCCACCCTGGCCCTGCCGAAGGCGATCCAGCGTGACCCGATCAAGGACACGTACGAGCACATCGACCTGCTGATCGTGAAGCGGGGCGAGAAGGTCCAGGTCGACGTCCCGGTGACGCTGACCGGCGAGGCCGCCAAGAACACCCTGATCGTGCACGAGTCGAACACGGTCTCCGTGGTCGCCGAGGCGCTGCACCTCCCGACCGAGGTCGAGGTCTCGATCGACGGCCTGGAGGCCGGCTCGCGCGTCACCGCCGGCGACGTGAAGCTGCCGAAGGGTGTCGAGCTCGCGGTCGACGCCGAGACGGTCCTCGCGGTCATCTCCGCGGCGCAGAGCACCACCTCCACCGAGGACGCCGAGGGTGCCGAGGGCGCCGAGGCCGCGGAGTAAGGTTCTCTGCTGCGCCTGAGCGCGGTAAGGCAGTCATTCAGGGAAAGTGCCGATCGGCACTTTCCCTGATGTGTATCCGGGAGGCGGAAGGTGAGCGACGTCGACGCGCCGTGGCTGGTGGTCGGTCTGGGTAACCCCGGCAAGGAGTACGCCGGCAACCGGCACAACGCGGGCTTCATGGTGGCCGACCTGCTGGCCTCGCGGACCGGGGGGAAGTTCGGCCGGGCCAAGCGGGCGCAGGCCGAGATGGCGGAGGGCCGGCTCGGCTTCGGGGGACCGAAGCTGATCCTGGTCAAGCCGCTCACCTTCATGAACCTGTCCGGCGCGCCGGTCGTGGCGCTCGCCCAGTTCTTCAAAGTGCCCGTGGCCCATGTGATCGCGGTGCATGATGAGCTGGATGTGCCGTTCGGTGAGATCCGGGCGAAACGCGGTGGCGGCGAGGGCGGTCACAACGGTCTCCGCTCGATGTCGAAGTCGCTGGCGAGCAAGGACTACGCGCGGGTGCGCTTCGGTGTCGGACGGCCGCCGGGGCGGCAGGATCCGGCCGACTTCGTGCTCGCCGACTTCTCCGCGGCCGAGCGCAAGGAGCTCGACTTCCTGATCGACCGGGCGGCCGACGTGGTGGAGGCGATCGTGCTGGAGGGCGTCGAGTGGGCGCAGAACAGGTACCACGGAAGCTGATGCTGTAGTCCTCCCGTGACGACCTCAGCGGTCGGTGCGTTGGTCACCAGAGACGTGCGTGATCGCGCGCCGGCCGGCGGGACAGGGGGTTCGGGGGATGTCGCAGGGCGTGTCCGAGGAGCAGGCGGACGCGTTGAGCGAGACCACGGTCGTCCTGCCGATCGTCACCAGGCCCGATGACACCGAACCCGATGACACCGAGCCCGGCAACACCGAACCCGGCAACACCAGGCCTGACAACACCAGGCCTGACAACACCAGGCCTGACAACACCAGGCCTGGCAACACCAAGTCTGACAACGCCCCGCCGCAGAGCGTGCGGGGCGCGCCGGACCCGGCCCGTAATCAGCCCTCCCGGCAGTACTCGGGTGCCCGCAACCGCTCCGCCGCGGCCCGGCCCTTCTCGCGGGCGCGGGGGCGGCATGTGGCCATGTCCCGGCGGCAGCGCTGGGAGAGCCGGTACGTCCGCGCCCTGCTCCTCTGCGACCTGGTGGCCGGCTCCGTCGCGGGTACGGCGGTCTTCGCGCTGCGCTTCGGCGACCGGGTGACCACCTACAACCGTGCGTACATCATGCTCTCGGTGTTGCTCCCCGTGGTCCTCCTGGTGGTCCTGGCGGTCTGCCGGGCGTACGAGCGCCGCTACCTCTTCGTCGGTACCGACGAGTACCAGCGGGTGATCCGCGGCGGCGTCGGGCTGATCGCCGGGGTGGCCCTGGTGTCGTACGCCCTGGACCTGGATCTGGCCCGGTCCTATGTCCTGGCCGCGCTGCCCACCGCGATCGCCGCCGTGCTGGTGCTCCGCTTCGTGCTGCGAAAGCGGCTGCACTGGTCGCGGGCGCGCGGCGAGAATCTTCGAAGAGTGATCGTTGTCGGTCACGAGCTCTCCGTTATCGGAATCACTCGGCAGCTTCGGAGGGAGCGGTACCACGGGCTCGAGGTGATCGGCGCGTGCCTCCCGCCGGACGCCGACGGCATCGGTGTGGTGTCCGATCTGCCGGTGTACGGCACCTTCGACGACGTGGCGAGCGCGGTCGGGCTGGCCGACGCGGACACCGTCGTGGTACTCAGCTGCCCGGAGCTCGACGGGGCCGCGGTACGCCGTCTGGCCTGGCGACTCGAGCGTGATGAGGTGGATCTCGTGGTGGCCAGTGCGCTGGTCGACGTGGCCGGAGCGCGTACCACGATCCGGCCGTTCGACGGCTTGCCGATGCTGCACGTCGAGCATCCCCGGCTACACGGCGGATCGCGTCTCGTGAAGGACCTGGTCGATCGTGTAGGCGCACTCCTGCTACTGATCCTCTTCGGTCCAGTGCTGCTCGGTGTGGCGCTCTGCGTGCGACTCACGTCACGCGGCCCGGTACTCTTTCGCCAGATACGCGTGGGACGCGACGGACATGAGTTCCGGATTTTCAAGTTCCGCAGTATGTACGTCGACGCCGAGGCTCGGTTGGCCGAGCTGAGGCACCTCAACGAGCACGACGGTGTGCTCTTCAAAATCCGCGACGACCCACGCGTCACCCCGGTCGGCCGGTGGTTGCGCCGCTTCTCGCTCGACGAGTTGCCGCAGCTGCTGAACGTTCTCTCGGGGCGGATGTCGCTGGTCGGCCCGCGGCCGCCGTTACCGGCCGAGGTGGCGGCCTACGCCGACGACGTGCGGCGCAGGCTGGCAGTCAAGCCGGGGATGACCGGGCTGTGGCAGGTGTCCGGTCGGGCGGACCTCTCCTGGGAGGAGGCGGTCCGGCTCGACCTGCGCTATGTCGAGAACTGGTCGCTCAGCCTGGATCTGGTGATCCTGCTGAGAACGTTGACCGCGGTGGTGCGGTCATCGGGAGCGTACTGACGGAGCCGGTTGATGAAGGAGCGAGAGATGGGCGAGCAGACGAAGGAGTCGGCCCGCATTGCGGGACCGCGGGAGACCGCCGAGGGTGGTGCACCACCCGTCAACGACTCCGCGTTCGCCCGTTGGCTCGCGGACCGCGCCGGCCAGGTGCTGCTCCAGGTGCGCGACGAGGTCGGGTACGCGGACGGCAAGGCGCTCAAGGCCGCCGGTGACAAGGCCGCCCACGACCTGCTCCGCGCGGAGCTGGCCCGCTGGCGCCCGGCGGACGCGGTGCTGTCCGAGGAGGACGAGCACTCCCGCGAGGCGTGGCGCGAGGGCGAGCACGACAGCGTACGGCCGGACCGGCTGGGCTCCTCCCGGGTCTGGATCGTCGACCCGCTGGACGGCACCCGGGAGTTCTCCGAGGAGGGCCGGGCCGACTGGGCGGTGCACGTGGCGCTCTGGACCGCCGACTCGTCCAACCCGTCCCGCCTGGCCGCGGGTGCGGTCGCGATGCCGGCCCAGCACCGGACGATCGCCACGGACAACGCGCCGGCCTACCCGCCGATGCCGCTGGAGTCCGCGACCGGCGGCGCGATCCGGATCGCCGCGAGCCGGACCCGGCCGCCGGCGTTCGTCACCGCGCTCGCCGAGGACCTCGGCGCCGAGCTGGTGCCGATGGGCTCGGCCGGCTGCAAGATCGCCGCGGTGATCAGCGGCGAGGCGGACGCGTACGTACACGGTGGAGGTCAATTCGAGTGGGATTCCGCAGCACCTGTTGCTGTGGCGTTGGCCACTGGTTTACATGCCTCACGTATTGATGGATCTCTATTAAGCTACAACCAGGCCGATCCCAGGTTGCCCGACCTGGTGGTTTGTCGTAAAGATCTCGCTCCGCGCCTGCTTGCTGCCATCCAGAAGCACCTTCCGTCACAATGACGGATCGGCAAGGACTGAGGAAAATCGCAGGGTGCGCCCTGCTCGGCCGACCCCCGCAAGGGCCGACACCCGAAAGGTCTGGGGACTGAACCCATGAGCCAGACGAAGGACTACCGCGTCTCGCACCTGGATGCGCTCGAAGCCGAGAGCATCTTCGTCATGCGAGAGGTCATGGCCGAGTTCGAGCGCCCGGTGCTGCTCTTCTCCGGCGGTAAGGACTCGATCGTGATGCTGCGCCTCGCCGAGAAGGCGTTCGCCCCGGCGCGCATCCCCTTCCCCGTCATGCACGTCGACACCGGTCACAACTTCCCGGAGGTCCTGGAGTACCGGGATCGCCGGGTCGCCGGTCTCGGCCTGAACCTGGTGATCGCCAGCGTCCAGGAGGCGATCGACACCGGCCTGGTGCGCGAGCTGCCGGACGGTACCCGTAACCGGATCCAGACCCCGGTGCTGTTGAACGCGGTGGAGAAGTACCGCTTCGACGCGCTCTTCGGCGGCGCCCGCCGCGACGAGGAGAAGGCCCGGGCCAAGGAGCGGATGTTCAGCTTCCGCGACGAGTTCGGCCAGTGGGACCCGAAGAACCAGCGCCCCGAGCTCTGGGCGCTCTACAACGGGCGCCACCACCCCGGCGAGTCGATCCGGGTCTTCCCGCTCTCCAACTGGACCGAGCTGGACGTCTGGCACTACATCGCCAAGGAGCAGATCGAGCTCCCGAGCATCTACTACGCGCACGACCGCGAGGTCGTCGAGCGCGACGGGATGTTCTACGCGGTCAACGAGTTCATCCAGCTCCGCGACGGAGAGACCGCCGAGGTGCGCCAGGTCCGGTACCGCACGGTCGGCGACGCCTCGCAGACCGCCGCGGTGCTCTCCGACGCCGACACGGTGGAGAAGGTGATCGACGAGGTCGCCGCGACCCGGATCACCGAGCGCGGTGCCACGCGCGGCGACGACAAGGTCAGCGAGGCCGCGATGGAAGACCGCAAGCGAGAGGGTTACTTCTGATGAGCCAGGCAGTTCTCGAGCCTGATGCCGCCGCGCGCGGGGGCATGGACCTGCTGCGGTTCGCCACCGCCGGCAGCGTCGACGACGGCAAGTCGACCCTGATCGGCCGCCTGCTGTACGACACAAAGACCATCTTCGCCGACCAGCTCGAGGCGGTGGAGGCGGCCAGCGCCTCGCGCGGCGACGAGTACACCAACCTCGCGCTGCTCACCGACGGCCTCCGCGCCGAGCGGGAGCAGGGCATCACCATCGACGTGGCGTACCGGTACTTCGCCACGCCGCGGCGCAAGTTCATCATCGCCGACACCCCGGGGCACATCCAGTACACCCGGAACATGGTCACCGGCGCCTCCACCGCCGACCTGGCGCTGATCCTGGTCGACGCCCGCAAGGGCCTGGTCGAGCAGTCCCGCCGGCACGCGTTCCTGACCAGCCTGCTCCGGGTCCCGCACCTGGTGCTCTGTGTCAACAAGATGGACCTGGTCGACTGGGACAAGGCGGTCTACGACAAGATCGCCGACGAGTTCACCTCGTTCGCCGCGAAGCTGGACATCACCGACCTGACGATCATCCCGGTCTCGGCGCTGGAGGGCGACAACATCGCCACCCGCTCCGAGAAGAGCCCGTGGTACGAGGGCCCCTCGCTGCTGCACCACCTGGAGCACGTGCACATCGCGTCGGACCGCAACCTGGTCGACGTCCGCTTCCCGGTGCAGTACGTGATCCGCCCGCAGTCCACCACGGTCACCGACTACCGCGGCTACGCCGGTCAGGTCGCCTCCGGCGTCCTCAAGCCGGGCGACGACGTGATGGTGCTGCCCTCCGGGATGACCAGCAAGATCGCCGCGATCGACACCGCGGACGGCGAGGTCCTGGAGGCCTTCCCGCCCATGTCGGTGACGGTCCGGCTGGCCGACGAGATCGACATCTCGCGCGGCGACATGCTCTGCCGCCCGCACAACGCCCCGACGCCCGCCCAGGACATCGAGGCGATGATCTGCTGGATGGACGAGAGTGCCCCGCTGCGGATCGGCGGCAAGTACACGATCAAGCACACCACGCGGACCGCGCGTACGGTCATCCGCGGCCTGCAGTACAAGCTCGACGTGAACACGCTGCACCGCGACGAGGACGCGCCGGAGCTGGGGCTGAACGAGATCGGCCGGGTGAAGCTGCGGACCACCGTGCCGCTGCTGGCCGACGAGTACCGCCGCAACCGGACCACCGGTGGCTTCATCCTGATCGACGAGGGCACCAACCGTACGGTCGGCGCCGGCATGATCATCGAAGCCGGCTGAGCCGTCAGGCGTCACGTGTGGGCGATGGTCCGGGGAGCCCGGATCGTCGCCCACACTGTTTTCCCCTCCGATGCCGGCACGGCGCCCCAGAGCTCGGCGATCCCCTGCACCGTCCGCAGGCCCTGCCCGCGGTCGTCGAGCGGGCGGTCCGGCCGGGGCCGGCTGGGCCGGATCAGCCGGGGCATCCGCGGCGAGCCGTCGGTCACCGACAGGTGCAGCCCGTCGCCGCGCCGGGTCACCGCCACCCGGATCTCCGTACCGGCGTGCTCGACGGCGTTCGTCACCAGCTCGGACATCACCACCCGGCTGTGGTGCAGCAGCCGGGTCAGCCCCCAGGCCAGGCAGGCGTCGCTCACCAGGTTGCGGGCGGCCGGGGCGGCCTCCGGACCGGGCGGCAGGGTGGCCGTCATCCGCTCGTTCTCCGGCATCCGGCCGGCCAGCGCCACCCGGGCCTGGCTCACCCGGGCGTAGACCGGCAGGAAGCGCCCCGGGGCCAGCCCCTGCATCCGGTGGGCGAGCGGCAGGCCGGGCGGCACGCAGAGCGCCAAGTGCACCGGCGGCTCCAGGGCGGCCGCGACGTGCCGGGCGGCGGCCCAGGTGGGCACGCTGTCGCTGCGCGGGTCGCGCAGGCCGGAGAGGTCCACGATCAGCCCGGCCGGGCGGTCGGTGAAGCACCGGCGGAGCGAGACCGAGGTGTGATGGCGCAGTTGGTCGTCCCAGGGGCCGCGCACGCTGAGAAGCGAGACGGCCGGGTCGGCGGCGATGTCGATGCGGATCGTGACACCGCGCTCGGCGTCATCACGAAGGTACGGCGGACTGACCCCCATGTCGCACACCATAACCGCGCGGGCGGCCGTCGAACTCGACACTCGCTCCTGCGGGTGATCGGGCGAAAGGCTGAGGAGGCCCCCGAACGAGGGGGCCTCCCGCCGTCAGATCCGGGTCGCTCCGGGACCCGCCACCGCGAGCCAGCTGGTCGGTGCCTCGAAACCCTTCTCCGCGTACGCGCCGGCCACCGCCGCCGCCGTCGCGTCCGCCCGGTCCGCGTCGATCAGGGCGAGGACGCACCCGCCGAACCCGCCGCCGGTCATCCGGGCGCCGTACGCCCCGGCCGCCAGCGCCGACTCCACGGCCACGTCCACCCGCTCGACGGTGATCTCGAAGTCGTCCCGCATCGAGGCGTGCGACGCGGTGAGCAGCGGGCCGATCTCGCGGACGCTGCCCGCGCGCAGCAGCGCCACGGTGTCCAGCACACGCTGGTTCTCGGTGACGATGTGCCGGGTCCGCTTGCGCAGCACCTCGTCGCCGAGCCGGTCCAGCGCCGCGGGCAGCTCGTCCACGCCGACGTCGCGCAGGGCGGTCACCCCGAGGACCGCGGCGGATTCCTCGCAGCTCTTGCGGCGGGCGCCGTACTCGCCGTCCACGTGCTGGTGCGGCGCGTTGCTGTTGATCACCAGGATGGCCAGGCCGGCGGCGGCCAGGTCGAACGGGATCTGCTCGATCGCGTACGACCGGCAGTCCAGGAAGAGCGCCTTCCCGGCCTCGCAGCGGATCGAGGCGGACTGGTCGAGGATGCCGGTGGGCGCCCCGACGTAGAGGTTCTCGGCACGCTGGGCGATCGCCGGGCGCCGCTCCAGCGGGACGTCCAGGCCGCCGAGGTCGATCAGCGCGGTGAGCACCGCCGACTCCAGCGCGGCCGAGGAGGAGAGCCCGGAGCCGAACGGGACGTCGGAGGCGATCGCGATCCGGACGGCCGGCACGGTGTACCCCGCGTCCTGCAGCGCCCAGACCACCCCGGCGACGTACGCGCCCCAGCCGGTGACCTCGCCGGGCTCGGTGGTCCCGAAGGCCACCGGCTCGGCGGCCAGGGTGGAGCAGACCGACCAGGTGCCGTCCGGCGACGGGCCGACGGCGGCGACGGTGCGCTGCGGCAGCGCGAACGGGAGCACGAAGCCGTCGTTGTAGTCGGTGTGCTCGCCGATCAGGTTCACCCGGCCGGGCGCCGCCCAGAGTCCGGCCGGCTCGGTCCCGTACGCGGTGCGGAAGGCCGCGACGGCCTCCTCGGAGATGCTCATGCCACGTGCTTTCGGTAGAAGGTCCATGCATCGCCGATCATGGCCTGCAGGGTGTTCTTCCGCGGCACCCACCCCAGCTCCTCGCGGGCGCGGGAGGAGGAGGCCACCAGGGTCGCCGGGTCGCCGTCGCGCCGGGGCGCCACCTCGACCGGGATCGCCGCGCCGGTGACCTCGCGGGCCGCCTCGACCACCTGCCGGTTGGAGAAGCCGTTGCCGTTGCCCAGGTTGTAGATCCGGTGCTCGCCGGCGACCGTGGCGTCCAGCGCCAGCAGGTGCGCCCGGGCCAGGTCCTCGACGTGGATGTAGTCGCGCACGCAGGTGCCGTCGGGTGTGGGGTAGTCGTCGCCGAAGAGCTGCAGCTTCTCCCGCTTGCCGGCGGCCGCCTGCAGGGTGATCGGGATCAGGTGGGTCTCCGGGTCGTGCCGCTCGCCGATCTCGACGTCGCCGTTGATGTACGCCCCCGCGACGTTGAAGTAGCGCAGCGAGACGGCGGCCAGGTTGTGCGCGAAGGCCTCCGAGGTCAGCGCCAGGTCGAAGGTCAGCTTGGTGGAGCCGTACGTGCTGGTCGGGGCCTTGGCGGCGGTCTCGCTGATCGGCACCTCGACCGGGTTGCCGTAGACCGCGGCGGTGGACGAGAAGATCACCCGCGGCACCCGGGCGGCCCGGATCGCGTCGAGCAGGGCGAGCGACTTGACCACGTTCTCGTGCCAGTAGAGCTCGGGCTTGGCCATCGACTCGCCGGCCGCGATCAGCCCGGCGAAGTGCAGCACGGCGTCGAAGCCGGCCTCCGGGGTGAGGACCCGCGCGGCGTCGGCGATGTCCGCCTCGACGAAGGTCGCGTCCGGGGCGACCGCCTCCCGGAACCCGGTGCGCAGATTGTCCAGCACCACGACCTCGTGGCCGGCGTCGAGCAGGAGCCGGCTGGTGACGCTACCGACGTAGCCGGCACCCCCGGTGACGAGCAGTTTCACGGCGAGCACTCCTCATGTCAGGTGTTGCCGCCAAGCCTAGGCAGCAGTCGGACGCACCATGAGACTCCACCATGTTCACTCACAAGTCAACAGACTCGAACATTTTCTTTCGGCGTACGAATGCAGCACGGCGCCGCACCCGATCATTTCGGGTACGGCGCCGTGACGTGCGGAAAGGCCTACTGCGCGGGCGCGGGGGAGTGGACGCCTTCGAGGATCGGCTGGCTAGTGATCTTGAGGAACAAGCCCTGCGACGGGGCGAACGCCCGGATCATGGTGAACCGGGCGAAGTCCGCGTAGGCGTACTCCGTCGAGTCCTTCTGCTTGTTCAGCCAGGCGACCAGCTCGGCCCGCTCACCGTCGTGGAGGGCCGGCGCCAGGCAGTCGTCGACCAGCCCGATGTACAGCTTCTTGGAGGGCTGTACGGATTCACTTTTCAGCATGCAAGCGACCGAGTAGACGGACTCGGAGGATGCGCTGTCCGACTGCTCGGTGAACATGTCCAGCGTGCCACCGTGATACGGCTGTGCGACCTCGACCTCGTACTGCCCGGAGTTCGGGTGCTTTCGCTCGGCCTTCCACTGCTTCTCCCACGCGGCCAGGATGCTGTCGCTGTCGCCGCTGGGCAGCGGGTCGGCGGAGGTGGGGGCGGGTGACGTCGCGGGACCGCTGTCCACGTCGATCGCGGCCGACGTCGCGCCCTTTTCTGCCGGGGAGGATTCGAGCGGGGAGTCTCCGGAGGCCAGCCACCAGGTCGCGGCGGCTGCGAGCACGACGATTCCGGAGCCGAGGGCGACTAGTGAGTTTCTTCGCATTCCTGTCCCGATGTGCTGATCAGCGCTGACGCGGCGAGCCTAGCATCGACCGTCGTAACGGTATTGCGTCGACAAATGTAGATGTGTGAATCTCGTTACCGAGTGACCGCAATCGGTCACGACGGGGAGGAACATTGCCATCTCTGAAAGCTGCCGCCGCTGCTGCCGCGGCGGCGATGCTGACCTGGGCGGGTCTGGCTTTCGCCGCGACGCCGGCCCGAGCGGACATTGAGCCCTACTGCCCGGACGGCTGTGTCGGGGCCTCGGTCGGCGACACCAACTGCCGTTCGGACGACGTCTTCCTCACGGCCATCACGCTCGACGACCCCGCCACCCAGACGCCGGTCGCCGAGCTGCACTACAGCCGGATGTGCCAGACGTACTGGGGGCAGTACCAGTCCTACTACGACGGCGTGGCCCGTTGGGTGCAGCTCTACAACCATCCGCAGTACGGCGGGATCAACACCAGGATCTATGACGCGTCGGCGTTCAACGCCGGTTACTACGAGACCACGATGGTGAGCTCCGTCTCGGGGTCGGTGAAGTTCTGCCTCAGCGGTGACACCACCGACCCGGACACCTACGACGCCGCGCCCAACTACGACTGCACGGTGTGGATGTGACCGTGCCGTCCCGGTCATCTCGCTCCACCGAACACGGGGGAAAATTGATCTCCATCCGCAGGGGTGTCGCGATCGGGGCGGTCGTCGCCCTGGCCGTGGGCATCGCCGGTCCCGCCGTCGCCGCGCCCAGCCCGGCGGCCACGCCAACGTCCACCCTCGCCAAGCAGGCGCCCCTGGCGAATCCCGACAAGGTGCTCGGCGACGACTGGCGAAAGTCGTCCGACGTCCTCATCACCGGTGCCGGGGACACCGACGGCTATCACCTCTACATCGCCCGGGAGAAGGACGCCTTCGCCTGGAGCACCCTGGCGACGCTCCGGTCGCCCGCGCTGGACGTCGGCCCCTGGGGCGGCTCGGTCTGCCTGACCGGGTCCGGCCGCTACGCGGTCGCCGTGTTCGCCCCGAAGATGGCGGCGAACCGGCCCAGCGCGCTGCAGGCCGGCGCCTTCGCCGCGGTCGTGGACACCACGACCGGCAAGGCGGTGCACGTCGCGACCGGCGTGCAGTACTCGTACTACAACCCGGCCTGCGGCCCGGGTGACCGTGCGCTCCTGGTCCGGGGCATCGGCGGGGATCTCGACGACCCGCGTACCGACCTGTTGACCGTGGACGCGGCGGCGGGCCGGGTGACCGGCACCCGGCGCATCGACGCCCAGGTCAGCAACCCCGCCCCCGGTCCGGACGGCGACTACGGCATCGTCGGCGGCAAGCTCGTCAAGATCGGTGCGAAGGGCGGGCTGACCGAGCTCGCCACGCCGCACGGCCGCCCGTACGGGGTCCGGGCTACCGCCGGCCACGGCATCGACGTGATCTCGGTCAGCGGTGAGACCGCGGTGGCCGAGCGCTACCGGGGCGGTGAGCTGACCACCACCGCGACCGGTCCGAGTGACCGGATGGAGCTCTTCGGCCTGAGCGGTGGCCGCAGCGCGCTCGTCGGTGAGGTCAACCTGAGTGGGGGCGCCCACCCCGGACTCACCGCGATCCCGGCCTCCCGGCGGGTATCCGGGGTGTCGGCCGAGGGGCACCTGGTGGCCGAGGAGGTCTACTCCCAGCAGACCGCCGAATCGGTGAGTGAGCCGTTGGTCGCCGCCGACCCCTCACACGCGGGCCGGGCCTACGTCGCGGTGCGCCCGGTCAAGGCGACCGTCACGACGACGGCGGTCATCACGACCACCGAGGCGACGACGCTCGACGCCGAGGCGACCGAGCAGTCGTCGGCCGAGGTGAGCGTCACTGCGGCCAGCTCGATCACCACGCCCAAGTGCGCGGTGCCCCGCAACGACCCGACGGTCCAGCCGCTCCAGCCGAGCCCCAATCAGGTGGAGTGGGCGGTCGACCTCGCGGTGCACGACGCGCTCTACGTCAGCCGTCCGGCGAACTACCTGAAGACCGGTCTGCCGTCGTACACCCCGCAGAGCATGTTCGAACGCCACGACGTGAGCGGCGGTGGGACAGTGCCGGCCAACCTGGTGCTGGCCATCCTGGCGCAGGAGACGAACCTGTCCCAGGCGTCGTGGCACGGCGTGCCCGGCGACACGGCGAACCCGCTGCTACCGCTCTACTACGGCAGCTACTCCATCGACGAGATCGACTACACCAAGGCCGACTGCGGGTACGGCATCGGGCAGGTCACCACCGGCATGAGCGTCGGCGAGACCACCTACAGCGAGAACCAGCGGAAGGCGATCGCGGTCGACTACGCGGCGAACATCGCGGCGTCGCTGAACATCCTGATCGACAAGTGGAACCAGATGGCCGCCGAGCCGTCGACCGTCCGCAGCCAGGTCAACGACGGTGACGCCCGGAACATCGAGAACTGGTTCCTGGCGGTGTGGGCGTACAACAGCGGCTTCTACACGTACGCGAACCGCTCGGCGAACAACGGCCGCTACGGTGTCGGCTGGCTCAACAACCCGGCGAACTCGACCTACAAGGCCAACCGGGACGGCTTCATGCGGGACACGCTGGCCGACGCGGAGACCCCGAGCCTGTGGAGCTACCCCGAACGGATCATGGGCTGGGTGGAGACACCACAGTGGAAGGGCAGCGAGCAGGCGTACAGCGAGCCGGTCTTCGGCGAGAACGGTCCGACGTTCTACCGTGTCGACTGGCACGACTCCGCGATCTTCTGGCACGACGGGGTCTCCCTGCCGGGGCTCTACACGTTCTGCAGCGTCGAGGTCAACAGTTGTTCGGAGGCGATGAACGGATGCCCGTCGGTCTCCTCCGCGTGCTGGTGGCACGGTTACGCCACGATCGGCGACTGCGAGAACAACGAATGCAGCACGGAGTACCAGAAGTACAACGAGAGCGCTGACGAGCCCGAGCTGATCCGCATCTACGACCGGGCGTGTACGGATTTCGACTCCTCCGCGATCGACGAACGGTCCCTCACGCAGTCCTCGCACATGATCTACACACTGAATGACCCGGGCCAGTACGCCCTGGGCTGCGGCGACATGGGTGACCAGGGTGGCAAGTTCACACTGCGCGGCGGTGACCCGGCCGGTGCCACCGACGACTCCTACTACGCACCCATCGACCTGCATCAGGTCGGTGCGGGGTACAAGGGCCACATCTGGTTCACCCACGGCTACAGCGACACGAGGCTGCTGAAGCACAAGATCGTTGGTACCTGGGCGCCGGAGCTGCGGCTGGAATCCGGGGAGACCGCCCGGTACGACATCCTCGTTCATCTGCCCAGTCACGGCGCCACCTGGGAGAACGCGACGTACTACGTACAGCGCGGGGTGGACGGCGGCACCCCGTTGAGTACCGAGACGTGTGTCCTCGACCAGGACAACAGCCTGGACGACGACGGTGAGGACGAGTGGGCCTGGATCGGCAACTACGAGCTCGGCGTTGGCGCTCGCCTGCAGCTCAACAACGAGGGCGCACCCGAGGACGCCGACGTCGGCTGGGACGCCGCCGTCTTCGTGCCGACGGGTGACCGGGACGACGACGACGCGGACTGCGGCGACCGGTACTGACCCGTAGCACGGCACGCCCCTGGTGTCTCCTCCCCGTGCAGGGGGTGCCAGGGGCGTTGGCCATCCGATCGTCCGGACTGACACAATGGCGCTCATGTCCGACGCCGTCCGCCGCCCGCGAGTGCTCTCCGGCATCCAGCCGACCGCCGACTCCTTCCACCTCGGCAACTACCTGGGCGCGGTGCGCAACTGGGTGGCGATGCAGGAGACGCACGACGCGTTCTACTGCGTGGTCGACCTGCACGCGATCACGATGGGGCACGACCCGATCGCGCTGCGGAACCGTACGCGGCTCTCGGTCGCGCAGCTGCTGGCGCTGGGGCTCGACCCGGAGCGGTGCACGCTCTTCGTTCAGTCGCACGTGCCCGAGCACGCGCAGCTGGGCTGGGTGCTGAGCTGCATCACCGGGTTCGGCGAGGCCGGACGGATGGTCCAGTTCAAGGACAAGTCGGCCAAGGCCGGCCAGGACAGCACCACCGTCGGCCTCTTCACGTACCCGATCCTGCAGGCCGCCGACATCCTGCTCTACCAGGCCGACCAGGTCCCGGTCGGCGAGGACCAGCGGCAGCACCTGGAGCTCACCCGCGACCTGGCGCAGCGGTTCAACGGCCGGTACGGGCAGACCTTCACCATGCCCTCGGCGCACATCGTCAAGGACACCGCGAAGATCACCGACCTGCAGGACCCGACGATCAAGATGTCCAAGTCGGCCTCCTCACCGAACGGCATCATCGAGCTGCTGGAGGACCCGGCCCGCTCGGCCAAGAAGATCAAGTCGGCGGTCACCGACACCGGACGCGAGATCCTCTACGACGAGGAGAACAAGCCCGGCGTCAGCAACCTGCTGACCATCTACGCCGCGCTGACCACGCGGACCATCGACGAGCTCCTGGAGCAGTACGACGGCAAGGGCTACGGCGACCTCAAGAAGGACCTCGCCGAGGTGCTGGTCGAGTTCGTCAAGCCGGTGCAGGCCCGGGCCAAGACCTACCTCGACGACCCGGCCCAGCTCGACAAGATCCTCGCGATCGGTGCGGAGAAGGCACGCGCGGTCTCCGCGACCACCCTGGCCCGGGCGTACCAGAACGTGGGTTTCCTGAGCCCGGTCCGGGAGGCCTGACCGCGGTGACCGACCCCGCACGGACACGCATCGGCGTGGCGATCGACATCCCGGAGCCGTGGGGCGCGGCGCTGACCCGCCGGCGGGCGGAGGCGGGCGACCCGCAGGCCGCCTACACCCCGGCGCACGTCACGCTCCTCGGTCCGACCGAGATCGCCACCGAGGCGCTGCCCGCGGTGGAGAAGCACCTGGAGGCGGTCGCCGCGGGGCAGCCGCCGTTCACCATCCACCTGCGCGGGACCGGCACCTTCCGGCCGGTCACCGAGGTGGTGTTCGTGACGCTCGCGATGGGCATCAGCGAGTGCGAGCTGCTGGCCGAGGCGATCACCCGCTCCGAGGACGTCCGGCGGGACACCCGGTTTCCGTACCATCCGCACGTCACGGTGGCGCAGGACGTGCCCGCCGACGCGCTGGACGCGGTCTTCGACGACCTGGCCGGCTTCTCCTGCCGGTTCGAGGTCCCCTCGTTCACGCTCTTCTCGCACGGCGGCGAGGGACCCTGGCGGCCACGGCGCGACTTCCCGCTCGGCGGCTGACCGCCGCTCCTCCCTACCGTGGGCCCTCCTGCGGGGCGGGGCGACCATCAGCGACACGAGGGCTCCTCGGCGGTAGGCGTCCGATGTGACTCCGGCGGGGACCCGCCCGACCCTATCGGCACGTCGCACCCCGGGATCCGTGCCTTCCCGGCTACCGTGCGGCGAGTGTCGACCGGCCGGGGGCCGGGACTTCCGTTACGGTCGCCCGGTGAATCCGATCGACCGGGCGTACGAGGCGGTCGCCGTCCGTGTCGTCAACGTGCGGTACCGCTCCCGCTACTTCGACCACCTCTGCCGCGCGCTGCTGCGCTACGGCGACGTCCAGGGTGGCCGGCTGGCGGCCGCGAGCGCGTACTACGGGTTCTTCGCGGTCTTCGCGCTGCTGCTGATCGGGTATTCGATCTTCGGCATCCTGATCACCAGCAACACCCAGCTCTTCGACGCGGTCCGCGACTTCCTGGCGCAGAACCTGCCCTTCCTCGACGTGCAGGCGATCCTGGACAGCGGCCGTACGGTCGGCATCGTCGGCATCGTGGGCCTGACGTTCACCGGCATCGGCTGGGTCGAGGCGATCCGCTCCTCGCAGCGGCTGATCTGGCAGCTCCGCGAGCAGCCCGGCTGGTTCCTGATCCGGCAGGGGCTGGACCTGCTGGTGCTGATCGGCATCCTGATCCTGCTGGCGCTCACCCAGCTCGCCGTCTGGGGCCTGGAGAAGCTGCTCGACTGGCTGGCCGACGGCGGCTTCCAGACCACCCTCTCGGTGGTCAGCCTGATCCTGACCCTCGGCGTGAACATGCTGCTCGCCTCGGCGCTGCTGGCCGCGGTGCCCCGGCTGCGGATGACCGCCCGCCGGATGGCCCCGCCGGTGCTCCAGGTCGGTGTCGGGCTGCTGCTGCTCAACACCGTGGGCAAGTCGTTCGTCGGGATGGTCGAGCGGAACCCGGCGTACGGCCTGGTCGGGTCGGCGGTCGGCGCGCTGGTCTACCTCTACGTCTTCCACCAGCTGCTGCTCTTCGGGGCGGCCTGGGCGGCGACCAGCCCGCACGGCCGGGTGGTGGACCTCTCCGCCGATGACAAGACCGCTCCGGTCGGGCAGAACAGCTGGATCCGGGACGCCGTACCGCGGTGAGGGGCCGGTGTGGCCCGCTGGAATACTGAACCGGTGTTGATCACTCGGAAGTGGGCCGCTTTCCTGATCGCGGTGGGCGTCTGGACCTGGGTGATCTGGCCCCGGTTCGGCCTCGCGATCTACAAGGACGACCGCTCCTTCGACGGCGGCAGCCCCACGGCGTTCCTGATCGTGCACGCCGTGCTGATCGCCGCGTCGCTCGCGATCGGCACCACGGTGGGCGTCCTCGGGATCCGCGCGTGGCGCTCGGGTTCGGAAGATTAACGCGTCGTTACGCCGTCAGCGGGCAATTCGCCCCGTTACCCACGAAAGCGGCAGGTCAAAAGCCTGGTGATTGCGGCGGGATAACGGTGCGCCAACAGTCCGTACCGATCACCTGACGCCATGATTGCTCGCGGCTACGCTCCCGACCTGAGACTCACCGAGCGGTGTCGGTGTGCAGTGGAAGGAGGGCGTCTTGCGCCCAGTACGTGGGAACCGGATCCTGGCTGTTCTCGCGGCGGGTGGGCTGACGCTCGCTGCCGCCGCCTGTGGTAGCGCCCCGGAGGAGAGCACCGGAAGCAGCAGCGCCAGCGCCGCCGCGGCCTACAAGGCCTGCATGGTGACCGACACCGGCGGCATCGACGACAAGTCCTTCAACGCGTCCGCCTGGGCCGGCATGCAGGCCGCCCAGTCCGCGGCCAGCAACGTGGACCCGAAGTACGTCGCCTCCACCTCCGAGGCCGACTACGAGCCCAACCTGCAGAGCTTCGTGACCCAGAAGTGCGACTTCATCCTCGCGGTCGGCGGCCTGATGTCCGACTCGACCAAGAAGATCGCCGCGGCGAGCACCACCTCGCAGTTCGGCATCGTGGACAGCGGCAGCACCGGTAGCAACGTCTACCCGATGCAGTTCGCCACCCAGCAGGCCGCGTTCCTCGCCGGCTACCTGGCCGCGGGCTACTCGAAGTCCGGTGTGGTCGGCACCTACGGCGGTCTGAAGATCGCCCCGGTGACCATCTTCATGGACGGCTTCGCCGACGGCGTGGCGTACTACAACGAGAAGAAGGGCAAGAGCGTCAAGGTCCTGGGCTGGGACAAGGCGAAGCAGAACGGCACCTTCGCCGAGAGCTTCACCGACCAGAACAAGGGCAAGACGATCACCCAGACCTTCGTCTCGCAGGGTGCCGACATCATCCTGCCGGTGGCCGGCGGCACCGGCCTGGGCACCGCCCAGGTCGCCAAGGACTCCTCCGGCAAGGTCTCGGTCATCTGGGTCGACTCGGACGGCTGCAAGAGCGCCTCGCAGTACTGCGACGTGTTCCTGAGCACGGTCGTCAAGAACGTCGAGGAGGCCGTCAAGGAGGCCGTCGTCGCCGGTGCCCAGGGCACCGCGCTCGCCCCGAGCCCGGGCTACATCGGCACGCTGGAGAACGACGGCGTCGGCCTGGCCGCCTACAACCAGTTCGACAGCAAGGTCGACGCGACCCTGAAGAGCGAGATCGAGCAGCTCAAGAAGGACATCATCGCCGGCACCGTGAAGGTCGAGTCGGCCAGCGCCCCGGCCTGACCGAACCGGTAGGTAACATTTCGGCCGCCGCCCGGCCGCGGGTCAGAAAGGCTCGCGGGCGAGCGGCGGCTCGCATTCCACCCCCGTCCACCAGGCTCAGTACCGACCTCGGGAGATTCCGCTGAAACTGGAACTGCGCGGCATCACCAAGCGCTTCGGCGACCTGGTGGCCAACGACCACATCGACATCACCGTCGAGCCCGGCGAGGTGCACGCCCTGCTGGGCGAGAACGGCGCGGGCAAGTCGACGCTGATGAACCAGCTCTACGGCCTCCTGCAGCCGGACGAGGGGCAGATCGTCGTCGACGACGAGCCCAAGGTCTTCCGGAGCCCGCGGGACGCCATCGCGGCCGGCATCGGCATGGTGCACCAGCACTTCATGCTCGTCCCGGTCTTCACCGTGGCGGAGAACATCGCGCTCGGCGCCGAGGAGGTGCGCGGCGGCCCGCTGGGCTGGCTGGACCGCCGCCGCGCGCGCCGGGACGTGCTGGAGACGTCGAAGAAGTTCGGCCTGCCGGTCGACCCGGACGCGCTGGTCGAGGACCTGCCGGTCGGCGCCCAGCAGCGGGTGGAGATCGTCAAGGCGCTGACCCGCGACGTCGACCTGCTGATCCTGGACGAGCCGACCGCCGTGCTCACCCCGCAGGAGACCGAGGAGTTGCTCGCGGTGATGCGCTCGCTCACCGAGATGGGCAAGTCGATCGTCTTCATCACGCACAAGCTCAAAGAGGTCAAGGCGATCGCCGACCGGATCACCGTGGTCCGCCGCGGCGCGATCGTCGGTACGGCCAGCCCGGACACCAGCGAGGAGGAGCTCGCCGCCCTGATGGTGGGCCGGGCGGTCAGCCTCGAGGTGGACAAGGCGCCGGCCGAGCCCGGCCGCGACGTCCTGAAGATCTCCGGCCTGGTCGCCGACGACGACCGGGGCGTCCGGGCCGTCGACGGCGTCGACCTGGTGGTCCGGGCCGGTGAGGTGCTCGGCATCGCGGGCGTCCAGGGCAACGGCCAGACCGAGCTGGTCGAGGCGGTGATGGGCCTGCGGGAGGTGCGCGCCGGCACGATCGAGCTGGACGGCGAGAGCCTCGGCGCGATGAACACCAAGCAGATCCTGCGCGCCGGCGTCGGCTACATCCCCGAGGACCGCAGCCACGACGGCGTGGTCAAGGAGTTCAGCGTCGCGGAGAACCTCGTGCTGGACATGTACGACCGGGAGCCGTTCGGCAACGCGTTCCGGCTGAACACCGCGAAGGTGGCGAGCTCCGCCAAGGAGCGGATCGCGCAGTTCGACATCCGCTGCCAGACCCCGGAGACCCCGGTCGGCACGCTCTCCGGCGGCAACCAGCAGAAGGTCGTGGTGGCCCGGGAGATGTCCCGCCCGCTGCGCCTCTTCATCGCCTCGCAGCCGACCCGCGGTGTGGACGTCGGCTCGATCGAGTTCATCCACGGCCAGATCATCCACGAGCGCGACCAGGGCACCGCGGTGCTGGTGGTCTCGAGCGAACTCGACGAGGTGGTCGGCCTGGCGGACCGGGTCGCGGTGATGTACCGCGGCCGGGTCCTGGCCATCGTCTCGCCGGACACCCCGCGCGAGGAGCTGGGCCTGCTGATGGCCGGCATCACCGGCGGCCGGAACGAGGAGAAGAAGTGACCGCGGCAGCGACCACCGAGAAGAAGCCGGACGAGCAGCCGGCCGACCGGGAGACGTTCTTCGGCGTCTTCCTCCGCAACCTCTGGTCGGCGAACAGCGTCACGGTCACCGCCCTGTCGATCGTCCTCGCGGTGATCATCGGCGGACTTCTGATCATCGTCTCCGACGCGGACGTGCTGGCGAAGTTCGCCTACTTCACCGCCCGCCCCAGCGACGCGCTCACCGCGAGCGGGGACCTGGTCGGCTCGGCCTACTCCGACCTGCTCAAGGGCGCGTTCGGTGACCCGGAGGCGTTCAGCGCCTGGTTCAATGGGACCGGCACCTGGCAGGAGGCGTTCGCGCCGATCTCCGAGACGCTCACCTACGCCGCGCCACTGGTCTTCACCGGCCTCTCGGTGGCGCTCGCCTTCCGCGGCGGCCTCTTCAACATCGGCGCGCAGGGCCAGGCGGTGATCGGCTGCATCACGGCCGGCGTGGCCGGCTTCGCGTTCGGCCTGCCGCCGGTGATCGCCCTGCTCGTCGCGCTGCTCTTCGGCGCGCTCGGCGGCGCGCTCTGGGGCTTCTTCCCCGGTTACCTCAAGGCCCGCACCGGTGCCCACGAGGTGATCACCACGATCATGCTGAACTACACCGCCACGCTGCTGCTCTCCTGGCTGGTGCTGCAGAGCGGCGTCCAGGACCCGAACCGGACCGACGCGATCAGCAAGACGGTCCACGAGGCCGCCAAGCTGCCCTCCTTCGGCGGTGTGCTCCGGGTGCACCTGGGCATCGTGTTCGCGGTGGCGGCCACGGCCGGGGTGGCCTGGCTGCTCAACCGCTCGGCGTTCGGCTTCGAGGTCCGCGCGGTCGGCGCCAACCCGCACGCCGCGAAGACCGCGGGCATCGGGGTCGCCAGGACGTACGCGATGCTGATGGCGGTCGCGGGCGCGCTGGCCGGCCTCGGCGGTGCCACCCAGGTGCTCGGTACGGCGTACGCGCTGACCCCCTCGGTGGCCGGCAACATCGGCTTCGACGGCCTGCTCGTCGCGCTGCTCGGCCGGAACAAGCCGTGGGGCACCCTCTTCGCCGCGCTGCTCTTCGGCGCGCTGCGGGCCGGCGGCAACCGGATGCAGTCGTACACCGGCATCTCGCTGGAACTGGTCACCGTGCTGCAGGCCCTGATCGTTATCTTCATCGCCGCACCCGCCCTGGTGAAGGCGATCTTCCGACTCCGTGCCGCCCGCGCCGCGGGGCTGAGCGTCACTCCGGCGAAGGGCTGAGGACATGTCGACCGCGACCGTGGAGGACCTCACCGAGGTCGTCGCGCCGGAGCCGTTCTGGACCCGGAACCGCCGCCTCGGGGTGGCCCTGATCCTGCTCGGCGTGATCGCCGCCGCCGTCTTCGGCTCGCTCGCGCCCGCCGAGACCGCCCGCTTCACCCTCAGCGAGGACGCGCAGGGCGCGGCCCTCTCCATCGACGGGCAGCTGGGCGCGATCCTCTTCGGCGTCCTGACCGTCGTCTTCGGCGGCGCGCTGGTCAGCGGCCTGACCGGCAAACGCTGGTCGAACGCCTCGCTGATCCTGGGCATCCTGACCTTCGTCGTCTCGTTCCTCTGCTGGCAGGTGGCGGGCAAGTTCCTGCCGCTGGTGGACACCACGAGCGGCACGCTGGAGCTGGCGCTCCCGCTGATCCTGGGCGCCCTCGCCGGCGTGCTCGGCGAGCGGTCCGGCGTGGTGAACGTGGCGATCGAGGGCCAGTTCCTGATGGGCGCGTTCGCCGGCGCCCTGGTCGGCACCATGGCCGGCAGCGTCTGGGCCGGCCTGATCAGCGCGGCGGTCGGCGGTGTGATCATCGCGGCGATCCTGGCGGTGCTCTCGATCCGCTACCTGGTCGACCAGACCGTGGTCGGCATGGTGCTGAACCTCTTCGCGCTCGGCATCACCGGCTTCCTCTACGAGCGGCTGATGCAGTCCGACGCGGAGGCGTACAACACCCCGCCGCAGATGCCCACCTGGCGGATCCCCGGCCTCGCCGACATCCCGGTGCTGGGCCCGGTGCTCTTCGACGCGAACCTGCTCCTCTGGCTCGCCCTGGCGCTGGTCGTGGTGATCCATTTCGGTCTCAACCGGACCCGCTGGGGCCTGCGGACCCGGGCCGTCGGCGAGCACCCCACCGCGGCCGACACGGTCGGCATCCGGGTGCGTGGCCTGCGCTACCTGAACGTGCTGCTCGGCGGCGTGGTGGCCGGCCTCGGCGGTGCGTACTTCACGCTGGTGGCGACCGGCAGCTTCACCAAGAACATGACCTCCGGTGCCGGCTTCATCGCGCTCGCCGCGCTGATCTTCGGCCGGTTCACCCCGTTCGGGGCGTTCGCCGCGGCGTGCTTCTTCGGCTTCGCGCAGAAGCTGGCGACGTACCTGAGCGCGGTCGGCAGCCCGGTGCCGAGCCAGTTCCTGAACATGCTGCCCTACCTCGCCACCATCGTGGCGGTCGCCGGACTGGTCGGCCGGGTACGCGCTCCCGCGGCGGACGGCCAGCCGTACGTGAAGAGCTGAGAAGGGCACAATCGAGGGCATGGAGATCGACTGGGCGGCGCTGCGATCGGCCGCCATCGAGGTGATGCGCCGTGCCTACGTACCGGCCTCGGACTTCCCGGTCGGGGTGGCCGGGCTGGTCGACGACGGCCGGGTCGTGGTGGGCTGCAACGTGGAGAACGCGTCCCTCGGCATGACCCTCTGCGCGGAGTGCGGCATGGTCGGCTCGCTGCACGCGACCGGCGGCGGCCGGCTGGTGGCGATGTCCTGCGTCGACGCCACCGGCGCCCCGCTGATGCCGTGCGGGCGCTGCCGGCAGCTGCTCTGGGAGCACGGCGGGCCGGAGATGCTGGTCGAGGCGCTGCCCCGGCCGCTGCGGATGGACGAGTTGTTGCCGCACGCGTTCGGCTGGACGGACATGGAGAAGGTCACCGGCCCGGCCGGTGGCCCCGAGGTCCCCGCCGAGCTGGCCAAGTGGCGTGGCCGGGGCACGGTCTTCGTGCACCCGGACATCGCCGGCGGTGCGACGATCTGGACGGGGTACTGGGAACGTTCCTCGGGCGCCCCGGACGCGCGGGAGGAGAAGGGCATCCTGGAGGAGGCGCCGAACTTCCCGACCGCCTCCGCCGCGGTCGCCTGGGGCCTCGCCCGCAGCCCGCGGATCGTGGTGGTGGACGCCGAGGGGGGTCTCTCCTGGGCTGGTGAGGGTGAGCTGCCGGAGGGTATTCCGCAGCGATGGGAGGAGCAGTCGTGAGCGGGTTCGCCGCAGTGGACGTCATTCGTGCCAAGCGGGACGGGCACGTCCTGTCCGACGCCCAGATCGACTGGGTGGTCGACGCGTACACGAAGGGCGTGGTCGCCGACGAGCAGATGTCGGCGCTGGCCATGGCGATCCTGCTGCGGGGCATGACGCCCGCCGAGATCGCCCGCTGGACCGCCGCGATGATCGCCAGCGGGGAGCGCCTGGACCTCTCCGCGGTCTCCCGGCCGACCGCCGACAAGCACTCCACCGGCGGCGTGGGTGACAAGATCACGCTGCCGCTCACCCCGCTGGTCGCGGCGTGCGGGGTGGCCGTGCCGCAGCTCTCCGGCCGCGGGCTGGGCCACACCGGCGGCACCCTGGACAAGCTGGAGTCGATCGCCGGCTGGCAGGCCCGGATCTCCAACGAGCAGTTCAAGCGCCAGCTCGACGAGATCGGCGCGGTCATCTGCGCGGCCGGCGAGGGGCTGGCCCCGGCGGACCGCAAGCTCTACGCGCTGCGCGACGTCACCGGCACGGTCGAGGCGATCCCGCTGATCGCCAGCTCGATCATGAGCAAGAAGATCGCCGAGGGCACCGGCGCGCTCGTCCTGGACGTCAAGGTCGGCTCCGGCGCGTTCATGAAGGACCTGGAGACCGCCCGGGAACTGGCCCGCACCATGGTCCGGCTCGGCAGGGACAGCGGGGTCACCACGGTCGCGCTGCTCACCGACATGAGCACCCCGCTCGGCCTGGCCGTCGGCAACGCCAACGAGGTCGCCGAGTCGGTCGAGGTGCTGGCCGGCGGGGGCCCGGCCGACGTGGTCGAGCTGACCCTGGCCCTGGCCCGGGAGATGCTGGCCGCCGCCGGGGTGGACGCGGACCCGGAGAAGGTGCTCGCCTCGGGGGCGGCGATGGACACCTGGCGGGCGATGATCCGGGCACAGGGCGGCGACCCGGAGGCCCCGCTGCCCACCCCGAAACACACCGAGGTGCTGCGGGCCGAGTCCGACGGGGTGGTCACCGTGGTGGACGCGTACGGGATCGGTGTCGCGGCCTGGCGCCTCGGCGCCGGGCGGGCCCGCAAGGAGGACCCGGTCAGCTTCGGCGCCGGCATCCAGCTGAAGGTGAAGCCGGGCGACCGGGTCAGGGCCGGTGACGTGCTGCTCGAGCTGCGTGCCGACGATCCGGCGCGGATTCCGGTCGCCACCGCCGACGCGGTCGCGGCGATCTCCGTCGGAACCGAGGAGCCCTCCTCTGTCGAGCTTCTGCTCGACCGCATAGCCTGACGCACCATGACGAAGGCCGCACCCGATCCCCGCGCGGTCCGCGAGGCGAGCCTCGACGAGCTCGCGCGGCTCGGCCTGCCGCTCCCACCGCTCTCCTTCCCGCTGGTCTGGGAGCCGGGGGACACGGTCGAGCTGCGCCCGGTCGCCGAGCTGGAGGCGCGTGCCGCGGTGCTGCACGTGGTGGTCGCCCGCTGTTTCGGGATGCCCACCGAGGCGGCGATGAGCTGGCTGCTCGGCTCGCACCTGGTCGAGCTGGTCACCCCGCCGGAGTGGCAGTTCGTGATCGGTGCCAAGGGCGACCACCGCTCGTTCGTGCTGCACCACGACGCGGTCTTCGCGCTGGCCTGGCTGCTCGGCCTGGGGCGGCACCTGGACCCGACGGTGCCGCCGGACGACCACATGATGGCCCAGATGCCGGATCTGCCCCAGGGTGAGTCCTTCACCAGCTGGCGGTCCCGGTCGCTGGTCGCGGTCCGGGACGCCGTCGAGGCCGCGGTGCTGCTCGATCTCTACTACTGCCTGGACTGGGCGTACCAGGAGGCGGAGCAGAGCGGCCGTCCGCTGCCCGGCGAGATGGACAGCAACGCCATCGGCCAGCGCCGGTGGGCGCTGGAGTGGGCGGTCGTCTTCCACGGGCCGTACCACGACAAGCCCCCGGGGTGGGAAGAAGTCGATCTCTCCGTCTGAGGTCTATCGAGGGCGGTAGACCGCGACGTCGACCGCGGCGGTGACGGTCAGGTCGTGCGCGGGCAGGTCCGCCACCGGCACGTGGCGGGCGCTCGGGGTCATCCCGGCCAGCGTGCGCGCCTCCGCGGCGGTCAGCGTCATCGCGCGCCGGTGGGTCGCGCTCCCGTCGAGCGTGAAGAACCCGTCGAGGGCCCCGCTGACCCGGGCCGCCTTCTCCGGATCGACCTGGATCAGGCCGTACGCGTCGATCAGCTCGCCGAGGTGGTCGGCGGCCGGGGTGACCACCAGGAGCAGACCGTCCGGTCGCAGCACGCGACGGAACTCGGGTCCGTTGCGCGGTGCGAAGACATCCATGATCACAGTCGTGCATCGATCCGCGAGCGGCAGCGGGCGCCACAGGTCGGCCAGCGCGGCCCCGGCGCGGGGGTGCGCCCGGGCGGCCCGGCGCAGCGCCGGCTTGGAGACGTCCAGGCCGAGCCCGGCCGCGTCCGGGGCGGCCTCCAGCACCCGGGCCAGGTAGTCGCCGGTCCCGGTGCCCGCGTCGAGGACCAGCCCGTCGAGGCCGGCGGCCTGCTCGGCGAGCGCCGCCGCGATGAAGTCGTAGTGACCGGCGGCCAGGAAATCGGCGCGATCGGCGATCATCTCGGCGCTGTCCCCGGTGTGCGGCAGCCGTCCGCCGCTCAGGTCCGCGTACCCCTGCTTCGCCATGTCGAAGTTGTGCCCGTTCGAGCATCGCAGCGCCCGGTCGCGCCGTTCGAGTGGTCCTGCGCACACCGGGCAGACCAGGTACGGCAATGCACCATCGATCATTCGGTCTTTCCCTCTACGCTTCTTTGATGGCTCGCATCGCGTACTCGGACATCGTCAAAGCTCCCAAGGTCCTGCTGCACGACCACCTGGACGGTGGGCTGCGGCCGGCCACGATCCTGGAGCTGGCCGCCGGGGTCGGGCATCAGCTGCCGGCGGGCGACCCGGAGGCACTGGGCCGGTGGTTCGCCGAGGCGGCCGACTCCGGCTCGCTGGAACGTTACCTGGAGACCTTCGCGCACACCGTCGCGGTGATGCAGACCGTGGAGGGCCTGCACCGGGTCGCCAAGGAGTGCGCGCTCGACCTGGCCGCCGACGGCGTGGTCTACGCCGAGATCCGGTACGCGCCCGAGCAGCACCTGGAGCGTGGCCTTACCCTCGACCAGGTGGTCGAGGCGGTGCACGCCGGCTTCCGGGACGGCTGTGCCGAGGCGGCGGCCCAGGGCACCCCGATCCGGGTCGGCACCCTGATGACCGCGATGCGGCACGCCGCCCGGTCGCAGGAGATCGCCGAGCTCGCGGTCCGGTTCCGGGATGAGGGCGTGGTCGGCTTCGACATCGCGGGCGCCGAGGCCGGGTTCCCTCCCACCCGGCACCTGGACGCGTTCGAGTACCTGCAGCGGGAGAACTTCCACTTCACCATCCACGCCGGCGAGGCCTTCGGCCTGCCGTCGATCTGGGAGGCCATCCAGTGGTGCGGCGCCGACCGGCTGGGTCACGGCGTACGCCTGATCGACGACGTGACGGTCGCGTCCACCGGGCCGAGCGAGGTCACCCCGACCGGCGGTACGCAGGCCGCGCCGCCGGTCCTGGGCCGCCTCGCCGCGTACGTGCGGGACAAGCGGATCCCGCTGGAGATGTGCCCGTCCTCGAACGTGCAGACCGGCGCGGCCGCCTCGATCGCCGAGCACCCGATCAAGCTGCTGCACGACCTCCGTTTCCGGGTCACCGTCAACACCGACAACCGGCTGATGAGCGGCACCAGCATGTCGAAGGAGATGTCGCTGCTGGTGGAGGCGTTCGGATGGGGCTGGGCGGAGTTGCAGTGGCTCACCATCAACGCGATGAAATCCGCTTTCATCCCGTACGACGAGCGCCTGGTCCTGATCAATGAGGTGATCAAGCCGGCGTATGCCAAGTTGCTCGGATGAGCATGCCGACTTCGTCGCGCTGACTTCACGCTGCGTTGCTCCGGGAAATTCCGGCTTTTCGTCCTTTTCCCGGATAGGAACGAACGTACGTCAGGTGAAATCACCTGAGTGGATATGGCCCTCCGCCGTTCGGCTACACTGCCGCCTGCAAACTTGGCATAATCCGGCATCTCGCCTTGCCGATCGCGCGGAACCGAGCCATCGTCACTCCTGTCGCGATCGACTACGATCTGACCGGTCAGCCTGCGCCCCACCCCCCAACGCGCGCTGGCCGTTTGAGTGACCTTGAGAGACGTGCAGCTTTACAGGTAGTGATAACAGACCGGCGATGTCCAACTACGACGTTGCAACATCGCGTCACACAACCGGTCCGTGTCCGCCTGGTCTTTCTCTTTGACACTCGTCGTGATGGAATCTCGGGGGCCCGACCCGGCAGTCGGCCGTGCGCGGTGCCCGGCGAGCCGAATGCCGGGCCCGAATCAGGAGGACGGTGACGTGAGCAAGCGCCCCAGCGAGGCGGACGGCGCCATGTCGCGTCTGCGGCGGCCTACGAGCCGACTGCGGGATCTACCGATCTGGTCGAAGCTTGGTCTCATCATGCTGGTGCCGACTGTCGCGACGATCATCGTCGGCGTCAACGGCCTGGTGGACCACATCGACGAGGCCGACAACGCGGAGCGCGCCCGCACCCTCTCGGCACTCTCCGAGGCCTCCGGTGGTCTGGTCGACCACCTGCAGGCCGAACGGGCGTACGGGATGATGGTCGCGCTCGCCAAGGACAACAACGAGGGTGCGGCCGCGGTCAAGAAGGCGACCGCGCTGTACACCGCGGAGCACACCGAGGTCGACGCCGCCAACCAGCCGTACGCTCAGCAGCGTGCCGCCCTGGAGGACGTCCCCGACAAGGTGAGCCAGTCGCTCTCGCGCCTGGACAACAACCTCGCGGACCTCGCGGCGTACCGCAGCCAGGTCGCCAACGGCGACCAGAGCGCGGACAGCGTGCAGAAGACCTACGGTCAGCTCATCGACGACCTCCTCGACGTCCGGGACGCGGCGGCACAGCTCGCCAGCGACTCGACGCTCAGCGACAACCTGCGCACCGTGGCGGCGGTGGCCCAGGCCAAGGAGTACGTCTCCGAGCAGCGCTACATCGGTCACCAGGTGCTCGCGGCGAAGGACTTCAACAACAGCCTTCGCCAGGACTTCCTGGAGACGCAGACCGGCCAGGCTCTGGCCGAGGCGACGCTGAACCAGGTGGGCACGCAGGCCGACATCGACCTCTACAACGACACGGTCTCCGGCCGTGCCGAGGAGGCCGCGACCAACCTGACCACCCCGCTCGCCGCCCTGCAGGGCGCGAACACCACCAACATCCCGTTCACCACGGACTCCTGGGAGTCCGCGATGAGCGGTTACAACGACCTGTTCCGTCAGGTCGAGGAGAAGCTCGACGCGCAGATCCTGACCGAGGCCACCGACCTGCGGAACGAGACGAACCGCCGGGTCTTCCTCGAGACCAGCCTGCTGCTCGGCATGCTCCTGCTGGCCATCCTGTTCGCGTGGTTGGTCGCGCGGTCGATGGCCCGCTCGCTGCGCGAGCTGCGCCAGGGTGCCCTCGCGGTCGCCCAGTTCGGTCTGCCGCACGCGGTGTCCCGGCTGCGTGACCCGTCGCTCTCCGCGTCGCTCACCCCGGCCCAGGTCGCCGACCAGATCGCCGAGCCACTCCCGGTCCGGAGCCGGGACGAGTTCGGGCAGGTGACCGAGGCGTTCAACGCGGTTCACCTGGAGGCGGTCCGTACCGCGGCCGAGCAGGCCGCGCTCCGTGCCTCCGTCGCGACGATGTTCGTCAACCTCGCCCGCCGTTCGCAGATCCTGGTCGACCGGCTCATCGGTCACCTGGACCGCCTGGAGCGCGGCGAGGAGGACCCGGACCGGCTGGCCGAGCTCTTCCAGCTCGACCACCTGGCCACCCGAATGCGGCGTAACGACGAGAACCTCCTGGTCCTCGCCGGCGCCGACTCGACCCGTGTGCAGCGGGAGCCGGCCGCCCTGATCGACGTGCTGCGCGCCGCCCAGTCCGAGGTCGAGCACTACACCCGGATCGAGTTCGGCGTCATCGACCGCGAGATCGAGGTCGCGGCGCACGCCGTCAACGACATGGTCCACCTGGTCGCCGAGCTCTTCGACAACGCGACCGCCTTCTCCCCGCCGAACTCCAACGTTCTGGTGGAGGCCCGCCGGGTCGGCGAGAACGCGCTGCTCACCGTGGAGGACCACGGCATCGGCATCAGCCGTGAGCAGCTGCGCGACCTCAACGAGCGGCTGGCCAACCCGCCGACGGTGGACGTCGCGGTCTCCCGGATGATGGGCCTCGTCGTGGTCGCCCGGCTGGCGAACCGGCACAGTGTCCGGGTCGAGCTCCGTCCGGCCGACCGTGAGCGGGGTACTGTGGCCGAGGTGGGCCTCCCCGTCTCCGTCCTCGCCGGTGGTACCGCCGCCCGCGTGCCGTCGACCACCGGTGGTGGATACGACGCGCCGCCGGCCGCGATGCCGTCCTTCGGCGAGCCCCTCGCCCTGGAGAGCGGCCGTGGTGGTTACCCGGGCAACAACCGGGGCTTCGACGGCGGTGCGAACGGCACCAACGGCTCGGCCCCGGCCTGGTCCGACCTCACCGGTGCCGGTTCCAACGGATTCAACGGCCCGTCCGGCGGCTTCGGCGCCCAGGCGAACGGCTTCGGTGGCCAGCAGAACGGCTTCGGCGCCCAGTCCAACGGTTTCGGTGGGCAGTCCAACGGTTTCGGCGGTGGCCTGAACGGCTCCGCCAACGGCGCGGCGAACGGTTTCGCCAACGGCTTCCACGGCCCGCGGAGCAACGAGCCGCTGCCCCCGCTGCCGTCCGGTCCGATGGGCTCCCCGAGCCCGCAGGGCTTCACCGGTCTCGACGAGTTCCAGCAGCGTCGTGGCGGTGACCTCCAGGACTTCCAGCGGCCCCAGGACAACGACCCGAACGCCTTCGGTACGACGATCCCGCGCCAGCTGCCGTCCAACCCGGACAACGGCCGGAGCTCGTTCATGCCGCCGGTCTCGGCCCCGCCGGTTCCCCCGGTGGCGTCCGCGCCGCCGGTGACCTCGGCGCCGCCGGTCCCGTCCGCTCCGCCGTATTCGGCCGCTCCGGTCTCGGCCGGCCCGGTCGACCAGACGCCGTTCTCGTCGGCTCCGCCGGCGTGGCCGCCGGTCGCCGCGGACCGTGAGTCCACCGCGACGCCGCACGTCCCGGAGAGTCTGGCCGCCGCGCTCGACATGACCGCCGAGATCCCGCGGTACCGGCCGGAGAACGCCGATCTGAGCCACGAGGTGGCTCCGCCGGTCAACCCGCAGACCCTGCCCGCCTCCGCGCCTCCGGCATACAACTCGCCGGTGAGCGGTGCGCCGAACGCTCAGGCGGCCGCGGCGGCGCAGATCGCGGCGGCACAGGCTCGGGAGGGCGCGGTTCCGTTCGCGGACGAGACGATGGAGCTGCCGATCTTCCGGGAGCTCGAGTCGGCCTGGTTCACCACGGCGCCGAGTCAGCCCGGCACCAAGACCATCACCACCACTACGACGAGCAGTGTCGGCGACGAGCCGGTGCTCTCGCAGCGGATCCCGACCGGCGAGCCGACCCGCAACGTTCCTCAGCAGGCGGCCCCTCCGGAAGCCCGCGAGTTCGACCCGACCCCGGTCGGGGCGGCAGTCACGTCCGGTGCGGGTTCCTATGCCGCCGCACCGTCCAATCCCTGGCAGACCGCGGCCGACGAGGGCTGGCAAGCAGCTCTCGCGGCGTCCGAGGTCGCCGTCGACACGACCACCACGGCGGGCCTGCCGAAGCGCACGCCGATGGCGCAACTCGTCCCCGGCGGTGTTGACCGGGGCGGTAACTCCGTCCAGCGCCGTACGCCCGAGGGAGTCCGCGGTCTGCTGTCCGCGTACCACCGGGGTGTTCAGCGCGGTCGCACCAAGGAACAATCGACCAACCTGGAGGAGACTCCGGGAGGGCAGCAGCCCTCGCAGGCTGGCAAGGAGCATGAGGCATGACATCTACGCAGGATCTCGGTTGGCTTCTGGCCAACTTCGCCGACCGCGTTCCCGGGGTCGCGCACGCGATCGCGGTCTCCGCCGATGGCCTTCTCCTGGCGTCCTCGCGGGACCTTCCTCGCGACCGGGCTGACCAGCTGGCGGCCATCGCCTCCGGTCTGGTGAGCCTGACCCAGGGTGCCGCCCGCTGCTTTGAGGGTGGCGCCGTTCTGCAGACTGTCGTCGAGATGGACAA
The DNA here is from genome assembly GCF_040681165.1 of Actinoplanes sp. NPDC051851. Lineage (NCBI taxonomy): Bacteria > Bacillati > Actinomycetota > Actinomycetes > Micromonosporales > Micromonosporaceae > Actinoplanes > Actinoplanes sp. NPDC051851. The sequence goes on from NZ_JBFAYF010000020.1 coordinate 62,435, forward strand.
TGGGTTCCTGTTCCTGATGTCCATCTCCGATGGCTCCTCGTTCGCGGTGCTCGCAGCTCGTAGCTGCGACGTTGGCCAGGTGGGCTATGAAATGGCCCTTCTGGTCGACCGTGTCGGCGAGGCGCTGACCCCGGCGCCGCGTTCGGCTGCCGGGGTGCTGGGCTGAGACGGCGGTGCGCCGGCCTAACCGGCTACTGTCCAAATCTTTGATAACCAATACACTTCGAGGGGCCGAGGGAGGGGTTAACGGTGACAATGCCTGAACGCGATGAGCCGACCGGCGCGCTGGTCAGGCCATACGCCGTGACCCGCGGTCGGACCCGTCCGAAGCTTGAGATAGCGCTGGAAGCGCTGGTCGAGACAACCGTGCGCGGCCGATCGGGAATCCGCGGCGGGCAGGGTGGAAGCGAGCATCAGTACATCGCGGCGATGTGCGACAACGGACGGGTTCAGTCCCTTGCCGAGATCGCCGCACGCATGCAACTGCCGCTCGGTGTGGCTCGTGTGATCGTTGCGGACATGGCCACCGACGGCCTGGTCGCAGTGTATGAGCCCACCTCGCTGGAAGACGAGACCGACGCGGTAGGCACGGAACTGCTGGAAAGGGTGCTGAGTGGACTTCGCAGGCTCTGACATGTCGCACCGTCCCGCTGCGGGGCGCGTGACATCGGCGAAGATTGTCATCGCCGGTGGGTTCGGCGTCGGTAAGACGACGCTGGTCGGTTCGGTCTCGGAGATCACCCCACTGACCACTGAGGCCATCATGACCTCGGCTGGTGTGGGTGTCGACGACAACCGTCAGGTGCCGGGGAAGATGACGACCACCGTCGCCATGGACTTCGGCAGGATCAGCATCGACCGCGACCTGATCCTCTATCTGTTCGGAACACCGGGCCAGACGCGTTTCTGGTTCATGTGGGACGAGCTGGTGCGAGGGGCGATCGGGGCCGTGGTCATGGTGGATACGCGTCGGCTCGCCGACTGCTTCGCCGCCATCGACTTCTTCGAGCATCGGCGATTGCCGTACCTCGTGGCCATAAACTGCTTCGACGGGATGCAGTACCACAACGCGCAGGACGTGCGGGACGCGCTGGCGATCTCGAGCGACGTGCCCGTCGTGAGCTGTGACGCGCGCAACCGCGAGTCGACGAAGAACGTCCTCATCTCGCTGGTCGAGTATGTGCTGACGATGCGTCGTACGCGTGCGGTAGCGCCCGCCTGACGAACTGTAGAAGCCCCGTTCCGCGAGCCGGAGCGGGGCTTCTGCGCGCCCAGGGTCCAGTGCTCCACGAAACCGATCAACAACCTTAAGTGATAAATGACGGTACGTGTTCACCATAGTGCACACTGTCCCGTCCGTGCTGCCCCCGCCACGCCCGCTCCCGTCCGCTGAGAAACCCGCCTGCCCGGCGCCCGCCGCGCCTGCCTGCCGCGCCTGCCGTGCTGTGCCCGCCGCGCCCGCCGTGCTGTGCCCGCTGCGCCTGCCTGCCGCGCCCGCCGTGCTGTGCCCGCCCGCCGCGCCCGACCACCGGGCTGTCCGTGGCAGCGTCGACG
>NZ_JBFAYF010000020.1:64088-144309 GCF_040681165.1 Actinoplanes sp. NPDC051851
GTGCTCGCGGTGCTCGCGGTGCTCGCGGTGCTCGCGGTGCTCGCGGTGCTCGCGGTGCTCGCGGTGCTCGCGGTGCTCGCGGTGCTCGCGGTGCTCGCGGTGCTGTGTGCGTCCTCCGCCCGCCGTGTTGTGCACGCTGGCCGCGTCGTAGCGGCCGGTTCGTGCCGGGGCCGTGACTCGGGAGGATTCCGTGCGGCCGCTGAGCGGTACGCCACGGCCGGAAAGAGGGCGTTCCGGAACCCGAGCCTATGTCCGGGCCAATGGTTCGCTTCTGGGCCTTCTCAGCGCCTCTCCGCAATCCCCCGCAAGAGTGGTCACGCCGTCGAAGGCCCCGATCGAGCGGGCGGGATGGCCCCGCGCGACTCAGCCGGCGTCGCGAGAAGGCGGGAAGCGGGCATGCGAGACCGTGTGGGCCTGAGCGCGAGGGCGGGTGTGCGAGGGCGGGCGTGCTAGGACGTGCGGGCCTGAGCGCGAGGGCGGGCATGCGAGGGCGGGGAGAGCAGGAGGCCGGGGAGAGCAGGAGGCCGGAAAAGGGCGAGGGCCCCGACCCGGTGTCCGGATCGGGGCCCTCGTCGAGGAGGAACTCAGCGGCCGCCGCCGTAGCCGGCGCCGTTGCGGAACTCGTCGGCGGCCTCGCGGTCGCGGGTGAAGTCCCAGCCGCCGGCGGCCTCGCGGCCCGGGCGGCCGCCCATCGCGAACCCGCCGATCTCCTGGCCGCGGCGCCAACCGCGGAAGTAGCCGGTGGTGTGCGCGGCGATCGAGGCGGCGTCCCGGACGATGCGGAGCGGGCGCTCCTCGCGGAGCGGAGCACCCGGGACCAGGTTGGCCTGGGGCACCCGCTTCGGCAGGCCGGCCGAGGTCTCGGCGGCCACCTCGGGGGTGGCGGCCTTCTCGGCGGCGCGCCAGCCGCTGTCGTTCGGGTTGGTCCAGTCGGCGCCCTCGTTGCCGCCGGGGCCGGTGAACCAGGCGGAGCGGGCCGCGGCGAAGATCAGCAGGTCGCCGTCGCTGCCGTCGGCCGGGACCGGCGGGGCCATGCTGCGGTCCAGCGCGGTGATCTTGTTGCTCAGCGGCACGTTGTCGCCACCGCCGTCGACCAGGCGCAGCGGGGGCGGGTTACCGGCGGCGTCCGGCGAACCGGGCCGGCCGTTGCCGTTGAGGCCGTTCTCCACCAGGCGGAGCGCCGGCGGCTCCTTCGGCATGTCGTGCCACGGCGGCCTGACCCGGCCCTCGGAAGCCGGCGAGCTCACCGAGGCGGCGGTCGGCGTGAGCGCGTCGTCGCCACTGGTGTTGATCAGCGGCCAGTTGGCGCGCGAGCCGGGCTCGGCGATCTCCGGTGCGGCCGGCCGCTGTGTGGGCATCGGCAGGCTGAAGTCGGTCGGGCCGGTCGCGGCGCCGTTGGCCGGGGTGGCGGCCGCCGGGGTCTGCGGGGTACGGGTGTTGGGGCGGGCCGGGATGACCGTACGCCGCTCCGCCCGGGCCCGGTTGAGCTCGGCGTTGGTCAGCGTCGGCCGGAACGGCTCGCCCGCCTCCGCCGGGGTGCTCGCGCCGGCCGGGGAGGAGGGCGTGACGAGCGGGTTCCGGGTTCCGGGGACCGGACGGGTGCCCGGCGTGATCGGCGTCATGCCCGGCGGGGGCGGCGGCACCGAGACCGGGCGGTTGCCCGGGGTGCCACCACGGGTCGGCAGCGGCGGCGGTGAGGTCGGCCGGTTGCCGGGCGTGCCACCACGCGTCGGCAGCGGCGGCGGCGCGGAGGACGGCCGGTTGCCCGGGGTGCCACCACGGGTCGGCAGCCCGTTCGACGCGGCGGGGGCGAGCGGCGGCGGTGTGATCGGGTTCGGCGCGACCGGTGGGGCGTTCATCGGCTGGGGCACGGCGGGACCGCCGATGCCGGCCACCGAGGGCTCGGGACGGCCGCGTCGGCCGAGACGGGCGCCACTGTCGGCCGCGGGCGGCGCCGAGGCGGGCTCGCCGGTGATCCGGCGGGCCGCCGAGCGGCGGCCGACGGCGGCGTCGAGCGCGGGGGTGCCGGCCCGGGCGCTGAGCGTGCCGACCAGTGCGGCGCAGGCCGCGTCGCAGGAGCGTACGGCGGCGATCGCCTGCCGGACCGCGTCCGCGGCGGCGGGGGCGAGGGACTTGTTCACACCACCGCGGCGGGGCGACTCGCTGATCGCCACGTGCAGCGCGGTGACCGCGGCGATGACCTGGTCGTCGGTGCCGATCCCGGCCCGGCCCAGGACGCCGGCGATCTCCTGCGCGGCCTGTCCGGGGTCGCCGCCCCGCCCGGTCAGTTTGCCGGGCTCGGGGACGGCGTCCAGGACGGCGAGGGCCAGCGGGTGCGCGGGGTCCGGGTACGCCCGGAGCGCCGCGGGGTAGAGCTCCCGGAGCACCTCTCGCAGCGCCATCGAGGCGGCGTTCCGCCCGTTCAGCATGGCGACGTGAGCGGCGAGGACGGGCTTGTAGCTGACCAGCTCGCGCGGGGTGGGGAGATTGGTGGCCGCGATCGCGCCGGCCTGCAGCGCCCGGGCCAGACCGATCGCCCGGCGTGCGGCGGCCGGTGCGGCCATCTCCTCCGGGGAGTCGTCGTCCGAGAAGCGCTCGGCGTAGTCGTCCGCGTCGTCGTCGTCGACCACGACCAGCGGGCGCCCGGCGGCGGTCAGCAGCGAGGTGACGACGTGGTCGTCACTGTCGGCGGCGACCGCCGCGTCGCTGAACCCCGTCGTGCGCTCCACGAGCAGTGTGCCCAGCTGGGAGTAGCCCGCTGGGTCGTCGCTGATCTCGTGGACGCCGAGCAGCCGGCCCGCGTCGTCGACCACGGCGATGGTCAGCGGCGCGGCCGAGGCCGTACGCACCGCGTCGTCCGCCGACGCCAGACCGCAGTACACGCGCACGAGCGCCACGGCGTTCTCCTCCCCGGGACTGCTTCTTTCTGGCCAAGGACTGATGTTCCCTGGTGACCGGTCAGTCACGCCAGTCCACAGCAGCAGAGATCTTGCCGATGACGGAACGCCAGCCGAGGCTCGCCTGCTGCGCCCCGATCTTCTTCAAGCGCCGACGTCCGAAGAAACCGCCCATGCCGCCGTTTTCCGCGGAACGGAGGGACTCGTCGAGGTCGTCGAGCGGGGAACCGGGCGACAGTGCCAGGATCACCGGCTTGAGATGGAGGGCGTAGCCCAGGTCTCGGGCGATCTCGCCGGCGGCGATCAGCAGCGGAAGATCCCACGTGTCGTGACCGCCACGCAGGTTCTCCACCACGAGGTCGAGCTCGTAGCGGTCGTCCGGCAGCGGGTCGATGTCGCTCGACTGTACCCGCTCGGCCAGGTCGGCCCAGGTGTCCAATTGTGCGAGATCGTGCGGTGCACCCGAACGAATGAAGGAGACCAGCGACTCGGCGCTCTTGAACGCGAGCAACCGGCCCTTGTGGGTGAGGAAGAGGGGGATCTCCTCGTCGTCCGGCTGGGCCTTCGCCTCCTCCGGTTCGTCCTCGAAGTCGGCCGGGTCGGGCTCGCCGTCCTCGTCCGCCCCGTCCTTCGCCTGCTTCTTCTCGTCGTCCTCGTCGTCGCCCTCGGCGAGCAGCGCCTGGTACTCCTCGTCGACGATGATCTCTTCTTCGTCGTCCTGCTCGCGCTTGCGGGCGTCGAACAGGTCCTCCTCCTCGGCCTCGACCTCGGTCGGGGTCACCTCGGAGTTCGCCCGGTACGCCCGGAGGGTCAGACCCACGCCGCCCGGCAGCGCGATCTCCACCGGCTCGACGCCTGCTTGCTCCCAGAGCTCACGCCCGGAGAGCTCCTCCGTCGAGGACTTCTCGGCCACCGGCGCGGACGCCTCGGGCTCGTCGGACTGGCTGGTCACGGTGACCTCCGGGTTGATCTGGGGGTGGCGGGACGGGTGACTATGGGCACACACCCTAGTCGGCAACGCTGTGTGACAGCGTCCCCGGTGGGCTCAGTAGCCCTTTGGATGCCACACCGTCTTCGTCTCCAGAAGAGCGGTCATCGGCCGGAGACCGGGGTCTCCGGTGAAGTCCGTACCCCCGGCCGGCGGGCGCAGCACGCGCTTCAGGGTGCCGGCCGCCGCGCGCTCCAGCTCGGTGGCGAGCTCGGCCGACTCGACCCCGGTCAGGTCCAGCCCGTTCACGTCGGCGTGCGCGGCCAGCCAGGGTGCGGTCTCGGCGTAACGGCCGGTGAGGACGTTGACCACGCCGCCGGGTACGTCACTGGTCGCCAGGACCTCGGCCAGGGTGACGGCGGCCTGCGGGTTCGCGGCGAGCACCACGGTGGTGTTGCCGGTGACCACGGCCGGGGCGATCACGCTGGTCAGGCCGAGCAGTGACGCCGGGGCGACCACCGCGACGACGCCGGTCGGCTCCGGAGCGGAGATGTTGAAGAACGGCCCGGCCACCGGGTTGGCGCCGCCGGCCACCTGGGCGATCTTGTCGGACCAGCCCGCATACCAGACCCAGCGGTCGATCGCGGCGTCCACCTCGTCGGCCTTGACGCCCAGCGCGGTGAACTCGCGGCGGCGGGCCTCCACCATCTCGGCGATCCGGTAGAGCACCTGGCCACGGTTGTAGGCGGTGGCTCCGGACCAGCCGGGGAAGGCGGCCCGGGCGGCGACCACCGCGTCGCGGGCGTCCTTACGGGAGGCGAGGGCCACGTTGTCGCCGTCCACCACGAAGGTCCGTCCTGATTCGCTGCGGGGGAACTTGCCGCCGATGAAGAGCTTGTAGGTCTTACGTACGGCAAGACGAGAGGACTTAGGCAAGGTACGCCTCCAAGCCGTGGCGGCCACCCTCGCGGCCGTAACCGGATTCCTTGTAACCGCCGAACGGCGACGCCGGGTCGAACTTGTTGAACGTGTTGGCCCAGACCACCCCGGCCCGCAGCCTGTCGGCCACGGCGAGGATCCGGGAGCCCTTCTCCGTCCAGATGCCGGCGGAGAGCCCGTACGGCGTGTTGTTCGCCTTCTCGATCGCCTCGGCCGGGGTCCGGAAGGTCAGCACCGAGAGCACCGGCCCGAAGATCTCCTCCCGGGCGATCCGGTGTGCCTGGGTCACTCCCGTGAAGATCGTCGGCGCGAACCAGAAGCCGCGGTCCGGCAGCGAGCAGGCCGGCGACCAGCGCTCCGCACCCTCCTGTGCCCCTATTTCCGACAATTCGGTAATGCGCGCCAATTGCGCCGCCGAATTGATCGCGCCGAGGTCGGTGTTCTTGTCCAAGGGGTCGCCGACCCGCAGCGTGCCCATGCGCCGCTTCAGCGACTCGAGTAGTTGATCAAGAATGGACTCCTGCACCAGCAGACGCGAGCCGGCACAGCACACGTGCCCCTGGTTGAAGAAGATCCCGTTGACGATCCCCTCGACCGCCTGGTCGATCGGCGCGTCGTCGAAGACGATGTTCGCCGCCTTGCCGCCGAGCTCCAGCGTCAGCCGCTTGCCGGTGCCGGCCACCGTACGGGCGATCTCCCGGCCCACCTCGGTCGACCCGGTGAACGCCACCTTGTCCACGTCCGGGTGGGCCACCAGGTAGGCGCCGGTGTCCCCGGCCCCGGTGACGATGTTGACCACGCCCGGCGGCAGCTCGGCCTGGCGGCACACGTCGGCGAAGAAGAGCGCGGAGAGCGGGGTGGTCTCGGCCGGCTTGAGCACCACGGTGTTCCCGGTGGCGAGCGCCGGCGCGACCTTCCAGGCGAGCATCAGCAGCGGGAAGTTCCACGGGATGACCTGCGCGGCCACGCCGATCGGCCGCGGGTCCGGCCCGAACCCGGCGTACGCCAGCTTGTCGGCCCAGCCCGCGTAGTAGAAGAAGTGCGCGGCGACCAGCGGCAGGTCGACGTCGCGCGACTCCTTGATCGGCTTGCCGTTGTCCAGCGTCTCGAGGACCGCCAGTTCGCGGGATCTCTCCTGGATGATCCGGGCGATGCGGAACAGATACTTCGCGCGTTCGCTGCCCGGCAGGGCGGACCAGGTGGTGAAGGCCCGCCGGGCGGAGGCGACCGCCCGATCCACGTCCTCCGGTCCCGCGGAGGCCACCTCCGCGAGGACTTCCTCGGTTGCCGGATTTATCGTCTTGAAGACCTCACCGCTCTTCGGCGAGTCGAACCGGCCGTCGATGAAGAGGCCGTAGGAGGGTTCCAGCGAGACGACGGAGCGGGACTCCGGGGCGGGCGCATAGGAGAACATCTGCCTCAGTCCAGGGTGAAGTAGTCGGGACCGCAGTAGTGACCCGTCGTCAGCTTGGTGCGCTGCATCAGCAGGTCGTTGAGGAGCGAGGACGCCCCGAACCGGAACCAGTCCGGGCTCAGCCAGTCGTCGCCGACCGTCTCGTTGATCAGCACCAGATACTTGATCGCGTCCTTGGTGTTCTTGATGCCGCCCGCGGGCTTCACGCCGACCTGGCGTCCGTGCGCGGCCCGGAAGTCGCGGACCGCCTCCAGCATGACCAGGGTGATCGGGAGCGTGGCGTTCACCGCGACCTTGCCGGTGGAGGTCTTGATGAAGTCGGCACCGGCCAGCATCGCCAGCCAGGAGGCCCGGCGGATGTTGTCGTAGGTGGCCAGCTCGCCGGTCTCCAGGATCACCTTGAGGTGGGCGGTGCCGCACGCCTGCTTGACCGCGACGATCTCGTCGAAGACCCGTGCATAGTCACCGGCCAGGAACGCGCCCCGGCTGATCACCATGTCGATCTCGTCGGCACCGGCGGCCACCGCGTCCCGGGTGTCGGCGAGCTTCACGTCGAGCGGTGCCTGGCCGGACGGGAAGGCGGTGGCGACGCTGGCCAGGTGCACCCCGGAGCCGGCCAGTGCGGCGGCTGCGACCGGGGCCATCGCCGGGTAGACGCAGATCGCGGCGACCGGCGGGCAGCTCGGATCGGCGGGGTCGGGCCGTCGCCCCTTCGCGCAGAGGGCGCGCACCTTGCCGGGCGTGTCGGCGCCCTCCAGGGTGGTGAGATCGACCATCCGGATGGCCAGGTCGATCGCCATGGCCTTGGCGTCGGCCTTCACCGACCGGGTGCCGAGCGCGGCCGCTCTCGCCTCGATCCCCACCTTGTCGACCCCGGGGAGGCCGCGCAGGAAGGAGCGGAGATCGGACAGCCCGATGGGCGCTGTCACAGTCATGAGAACGATTCTATGCGACCCCAGGACAGTTGATCTTGAATGAACGGTAGGTTGTGCGTTCGTGGACGTCCTAGTCGTAGATCACCCGCTGGCGCAGACCCGGCTCACCGCGATGCGTCGCACCGAGACCGAGTCCGGTGTCTTCCGCGCCTCGCTGCACGAGCTCACCACCATGGTGGTCTACGAGGCGGCCCGGCTCTTCGCGGTCGAGAAGTTCCCGATCGAGACCCCGGTGGCGCCGACCCTGGGCACCCGCCTGTCGAACCCGCCGCTGATCGTCCCGGTGCTCCGGGCCGGCCTCGGCATGGCGGACGCGGCGATCGCCCTGCTCCCCGAGTCGTCGATGGGCTTCGTCGGCCTGGCCCGGGACGAGGAGACGCACGAGCCGCGGGCGTACATGGAGTCGCTCCCGGCCGACCTCGCCGGGCAGCCGGTCCTGGTCCTCGACCCGATGCTGGCCACCGGTGGCTCGCTGCTGCACTGCTGCAAGCTGCTCGCCGAGCGCGGCTGCACCGACATCATCATCTGCTGCGTGCTGGCCGCCCCCGAGGGCATCCAGCGCCTCGCCGACTCCGGCCTGCCGCTGCGCCTGATCACCGCGTCGATCGACCACGGCCTCAACGAGAAGGCCTACATCGTCCCCGGCCTCGGCGACGCCGGAGACCGCCAGTTCGGTGGCATGCGCAGGTTCTAGCCGCAAGTTTCAGCCGCAAGGTTCTGGCTGGTGTTCAGGGGTGTCTCGCTCCGCTTGAGACACCCCTGAACACCAGCCAGAACCCGCGGGCGCGCGATGGCCGCGGCCACGCGCGGGCGTCGCGAGCCCGTGTGGTCAGGGCATCGGGGTGTAGGACCAGGACTGGGCCTTGCCGTCCTGGAACGGCATGACGCCGTGGAAGGGCTGCGGGGCGGGGCCGAGGACCAGCGGCAGGAAGTGGCGGTCGGACTCCCACATCGGCACCGTGCCGGCCAGGACGTCGGCGACCCGGACCCAGTGCAGGGAGCCCTCGTCGTTGGCGTCCCGCGGGGTGCCGGTCCAGGTGGGGATGCGGAAGAGGAAACCGAACCAGTTCTCGCCGCCGCGGCCGAAGCCGGGCCATGAGACGGTGCCGGCCAGCTCCATCGGGCCGCACTCGAGGCCCGCCTCCTCGGCGATCTCCCGGCGCATCCCGGCGACCACGTCCTCGTCGGTCTCCAGCTTGCCGCCGAGCCCGTTGTACTTGCCGAAGTGCAGGTCGTCCGGGCGGGTGTCCCGGCGGATCATCAGGATGCTCTCCCGGTCGGGGGAGAGGACGTAGCCCAGGGTCGCGATGACAGCCCGCACGGATGAACGCCTTTCTCGGTGGAACAGCCCGCACGATCCTCTCCCGGCCCGCCCGGTGTCCCGCTCTCGGGGCGTACAGTCAAGAATCAGTCACTGCGGAGAGCGATCCGGCCACGAAGAGCTTCTGCCTGCCGCGCGGGGCGGGAATCTCCGGCCGAGTGGCTACAAAGCCGGTCGCCTGGCTGCTGGCGGCTGAGCGCGGAACAGTTATGTTTCTCCCATGACCTCCATTCCGCTCGCCGAGGAATTACTTCTTCTCGCGTACGACGATCAGACGGGTAAGGCGACCGGTTCCCGGATCGGGCTCGATCTCGGCATGGCGGCGGCCGTGTTGATCGATCTCGCGCTGGCGGGACGGGTCGCCTACGTCGACGGCTACCTGCAGGTCAAGGACGCGAGCGCGATCGGCGACCCGATCGCGGACGCGGTGCTGACCAAGGTCGCCGGGGACCCGCCGCACACGCCGGCGCAGTGGCTGCAGCGTCTCCGCCACCGGCTGCGCACCCGGGTCCTGGAGGACCTGTGCGCCCGGGGCGTGGTGAAGGACGTGGACGAGACCCAGCTGGAGTACATCCACGTGCATCGGTACCCGACCACCGACCCGGCGTACGAGGCCGAGATCCGTGGTCGCCTGGCCGAGGCGCTGACCAGCGAGAAGATCCCGGACGAGCGGACCGCCGCGCTGGCCACCCTGCTGGTCGCCGCCCGGATGGAGCCGGCGCTGAAGCTGCCGGCCGAGGAGGTCGCGCAGGCGCATCAGCGGCTGGAGGAGATCGCCAGCAACGCCGGGTTCGCCGGTGGCGCCGGCGTGGAGGACTCGATCGTGCGCCCCAGCGTCGCGCTGGTGGTCGCCACCCTGGGCAAGGCGATCTCGGCCGCCCTGGGCGCTCCCAAGGTCTCCTGACGCGATCTCCGGGTGTCCCGGTCAGGACACCCGGAGAGCTGCCGGACTACAGGCCCAGGACCTCGGAGATCTCGGCGCGCAGGGCGCGCAGGCCGGCCGCGGCGCTGGTCCGGGCCGTCGCCACGTCGCCCCCGCCGACCGGTTCCACCACTTCGAGGTACGCCTTCAGCTTGGGTTCCGTCCCCGACGGCCGGATCACGACACGTGCCGTGGCGGTCCGGAAGGTCACCACGTCGTTCTCCGGCAGGAGGTCGGACACCTCGGTGACCGGCCCGCCGAGCAGGGCCGCGGGCGGGTTCCGCCGGGCCCGGCCCATCGCCTCGCCGATCTCGGCCAGGTCGTCCACCCGGACCGAGAGCTGGTCGGTGGCGTGCACCCCGAACTCGACGGCCAGCTCGTCCAGCCGGTCGCCGAGCGTACGGCCCTCGTTCTTGAGCCCGGCGGCGAGCTCCGCGACGGTGAGCGCGGCGGTGATCCCGTCCTTGTCCCGGACCAGCCCCGGCGCCACGCAGTAGCCGAGCGCCTCCTCGTAGCCGAAGGCCAGCTCCCCGGCGGCCCGGACGATCCACTTGAAGCCGGTCAGGGTCTCCGCGTACGGCACCCCGCGGGCGGCGCAGAGGCGGCCCAGCAGCGTGGACGAGACGATCGTGGTGGCGTACGTCCCCGGGACACCGCGCCGGATCAGGTGGTCGGCGAGCAGGACGCCGAGCTCGTCGCCGCGCAGCGGGCGCCAGGAGCCGTCCGCCGCCGGGATCGCCACCGCGCACCGGTCGGCGTCCGGGTCGTTGGCGATCGCCAGGTCCGCGCCCTCGCTCCCGGCCAGGCTGACCAGGTGATCCATCGCGCCCGGCTCCTCCGGGTTGGGGAAGGCCACGGTGGGGAAGTCCGGGTCCGGCTCCGCCTGGTCCGCCACGATCGCGGGCACCGTGAACCCGGCGGCGGCGAACGCCTCCGTCACGGTCTCCCCGCCCACACCGTGCAACGGCGTGTACGCGATGCCGAGGTCGCGCGGGCCTCCTCCGGTCAGGACGGCCGCCGCGCTGTGGACGTACCCGGAAAAGATCTTGTCATCGAGAATCGTGCCCGCCTCACCCAGCGGAACCGCGGAGCAGGCCGTGACCGCGCGGATGGCGGCCTCGATCCCGGCGTCGGCCGGCGGGACGATCTGCGCGCCGTCACCGGCCGGACCGCCCAGCGCAGCGCCGAGGTAGACCTTGTAGCCGTTGTCCTGCGGCGGGTTGTGGCTGGCGGTGACCATCACGCCGGCCACCGCACCGAGCTCCCGGACCGCGTAGGCGAGCACCGGCGTCGGCAGCACCCGGGGCATCAGCAGCGCCTCCCGGCCCGCCCCGGTGGCGACCCGGGCGGTCCGCTCGGCGAACTCGCGGGAGCCGTGCCGGGCGTCGTACCCGATCACCAGCGGGCCCCGGCCGCCCTGCTCGCCCAGCCAGGTCACCAGCCCGGCCGCGGCGCGGGTGACCACCGCGAGGTTCATCCCGTTCGGCCCGGCCCGCAGCCGGCCACGCAGCCCGGCGGTACCGAAGGTGAGCGGTCCGGCGAACCGGTCGCGCAGCTCCGCGGCGGTGGCCGGCAGCCCGTCGATCAGTTCACGCAGCTCCTGCCGGCCCGCCGGATCGGGATCGTCCGCGAGCCAGGCCTCGGCGGCCGCTCTCAAGTCAACATCAACTTCTGGTGCCATTACGGATTGATAGCACAGCCCGAAGGCGCTGGTCGCGGGTAGTCGACAGCGGTAACCCGCCCAACTCGGTATTTACAGGGACGCAAATATCGAAGCGCCGCGATTTACCTGCCGGAAACACGACGAAGGCCGGTGGCGCGCCGCCACCGGCCTTCGGTCCACTCGGGTCAGAGGTTCAGCTGGAAGCTGTCCGCCATCGCGTCGAAGTACTTCTTGCTGTCGTCGAACTTGGCGTCCGTGGTGGTCAGGAAGAAGGAGTACATCTTGCCGCCGACCGTGGTCATCCGCCAGATGCCGTGGCGCATGGTGTCGCCGGAGCCGCAGGTGTACTCGAACTGCGCCCCGGTGTGGCCGGAGACCTCCACATCGGTGGTCTCGACCGACTTGAACGGGCTCGGGCAGTTCTTCGACTTGTTCTTCAGCGTGCTCGGCGCGGTCTCCGAGACGAACCGGGACGGCTTGATCGAACCGTTCTCGACCAGGATCCGCACCTTCTGCAGGCTGTCGTCCGGGTCGATGTAGTCGACGTAGCTCCCGCCCGCGCTGCGCTTCCACCCGGCCGGCACGCTGACGCTGATCGCCTCGTTGCCCTTGTACGCCTGGGTCTCCACGTCGGCCGCCGGGGCCGCGGTGCTGGCCTCCGGCTGGGAGACCGGGGTCTGCGCGGTGGTGTCGTCGCCACCGCCGCCCAGCGAGAAGATCATGATCAGCACGAGCAGCGCGGCGACGCCGCCGCCACCGACCGCGAGCTGCTTGTTCTTCGGCCAGGAGCGGAAGGTCTCGGCCGCCTTCTCGGCGCTGGCCCGGGTGCCCTGTACCGCGTTCTGCACCGCCATCCGGCGCTTGGCCGCCGGGCTGGTCACCACGGTGCCGGGGCGTCCGCCACCGGACTGCCAGGTGTTCTGCGGCGGGATCACGGTGGTCGCGCCGTTCGGCGGCATGCCGCCGGGCATCTGGTGCGCGGCCAGCATGCCGGTCGGGTACCCGGCGCCGGCCGGCTCCGGGGCACGACGGCGGCCGCCGGGGGAGTTCTGCTGCTCCAGCTTGGCCAGGTGGTCGGTGAGCGACTCGCCGGCGTTGAGCATGGCCCGGCCGCCGATCTGGCCGCTGGGCTGCGGCGGGATCGCCTGGGTCTCGGCCGCGGGCGGCGGCGAGACCGGGCGCGGGCCGACCACCGAGTAGGGGTCGGTCATCATGTGCGGCGGGCTCTTGCTGGCCAGCGGGCCGGCCAGCTGCTGCCGCAGCAGCGTGCGCGCGGTCTGCACGTCCATCCGCTGGGCCGGGTTCTTCTCCAGCAGGCCCATCAGCACCGGGGTGAGCGAACCGGCCCGCATCACCGGGGCGGGCGGGTCCTCGACGACCGCGTGCATAGTCTCGATCGGGTCGCCCTTGTCGAACGGCGGGCGGCCCTCGATCGCGGTGTAGAGCGTGACGCCGAGCGAGAAGAGATCGCTGGGCGGCCCGAAGTCCTGGCCCATGGCCCGCTCGGGGGAGATGAAGTGCGGCGAGCCGAGCACCATGCCGGGCGTGGTCAGCTGGACGTCGGTCGGCATCCGGGCGACGCCGAAGTCGGTGAGCACGCAGCGGCCGTCCTGGCAGATCAGGACGTTGGCCGGCTTGACGTCACGGTGCAGCACGCCGTGCGCGTGCGCGACCTCCAGGGCGCCGAGCAGCGCGATGCCGATCTTGGCGACCACCCGGGCCGGGACCGGCCCGTCCTCGATCACCATGTCGGCGAGGCTGCGGGCGTCCAGGAGCTCCATCACGATCCACGGACGGCCGTTCTCGTGGACCACGTCGTAGACCTGGACCACGGCGGGGTGCTGCAGCGCGGCCGCGGCACGGGCCTCGCGCATGGTCCGCTCGTACATCGCGTCACGGTCGCTGGGAGCCAGGCCGGGTGGGAGGATGACCTCCTTGATGGCCACATCGCGGCGCAGCAGCGTGTCCGCGGCGCGCCAGACCGTGCCCATGCCGCCATGACCCACCGCGGCACGCAGGGTGTACCGCCCGCCGATGAGCGTGCCAGGGGCCGCGCGTCCGCTGAGAGAGCCTGCGTCGCCGCCGCTCCACGTCGGAATCTGAGTCACTGAGGATGCCACCGAGGGGGTATAGGGGGCTAAACCAACTCCGTCATCTTGCCCGCTCGTTGTCCGCAACGAAAGTCGCGAGCGGAGTGTTCATCGCACTAGCACGGTGGGTAGCCGAGGGGTGGCCGTGTGTCGAGCCACTCGGGACGCTCAGTGCCAAATCCCTCACTGTCGGCCGCCGGAACGGGTCGTGGGGGAGGCGCCGGCGTCCTACCGTTGAGGGTGGCGGCGTTGCGCCTCCGTGCGACGGTGGGAGAGGTCTGCCATCGTCGCGCGGAGTGTGGGGGACCTATCGACCGGTCGAACGGTTCTGAGCCCCGAAACGTACCGGTAGTGTGTCGCGTCACCTCCGCGATTCAGTACCCGTTGGAGAGTTGGCGGGCCGGGAAGACCTCCCGCGTGCCCGCCTCACCCCGCCTTCAGGGCCGCCCCACCATCGGCCGGCATGTTTACAGGACCGTTGCACAGCGTGACCGAATTCGGACTAAGCTGTCGCGCGTCGCGAAACGCGACGAAACCTCGAGATTGATACGGAAGCCGACGTGACTACTGCTCTGACGGCGCCCGAGGGTGCCGATACGGCGTGGCCGGGACCTCCCCCCGGCGCCGACCCCCTCCCCGGCCAGCTCGACCGCTGGCTCGCGACCCGGGGAGCCGAGCTGGTAGCGATTCGTCGGCACATCCACGCCCACCCCGAGCCGTCACACTCCGAGTTCGAGACCGCGGCGCTGGTGGCGCGCGAGCTGACCGTGGCGGGCCTCTCGCCCCGGATGCTGCCCCGTGGCAACGGCGTCATCTGCGACATCGGCGAGGGCGACCGGGCCGTCGCGTTCCGGGCCGATCTGGACGCGCTGCCGTTGCAGGACCTCAAGGACGTGCCGTACCGGAGCACTGTCGACAAGCTGGCACACGCCTGCGGCCACGACGTGCACACCACCGTGATCCTCGGTCTCGGCCTGGCCCTGGCCCAGCTGAACGAGCGGGGCGAGCTGCCCGGCCGGGTCCGGCTGATCTTCCAGCCGGCCGAGGAGGCGATCCCGTCCGGCGCGCCCGAGGTGATCGAGGCGGGTGGCCTCAAGGAGGTCGCCGCGATCTACGGCCTGCACTGCTACCCGCAGCTGCCCGCCGGCCTGATCGGCGTGCGCTCCGGCCCGTTCACCGCGGCCGCCGACACCGTCGAGGTCAAGCTCGCGGGTCCCGGCGGGCACACCGCCCGCCCGCACCTCACCGCCGATCTGGTGTACGCCCTGGGCCGGGTGATCACCGAGGTGCCGATGCTGCTCAGCCGCCGAATCGACCCACGGGCCGGCGTCTCGCTGGTCTGGGGCGCGGTGCACGCCGGGCAGGCGTTCAACGCGATCCCGGGCAGGGGCGAGCTCTGCGGCACCGTCCGGGCGCTGAGCCGGGACGCCTGGCGGGACGCCCCCGAGCTGGTCACCCGGCTGGTCCACGAGGTGGTCGCGCCGACCGGCGCCGAGGTCGAGGTGAACTACCGCCGCGGCGTGCCGCCGGTGATCAACGACCGGATGGCCACCGCGATCATCGCGGGCGCGGCCGGTGCCGCACTCGGTGCCGACCACGTGGTGGAGGCCGAGCTGAGCATGGGCGGCGAGGACTTCTCGTTCTACCTGGAGCACGTGCCGGGATCGATGATCCGGCTCGGCACCGCGGTGCCCGGCTCGGACGTGCGCCACGACCTCCACCAGGGTGACTTCACCGTGGACGAGAGCTGCATCGGGCACGGCGTGCGGGTGATGGTCCACACGGCCCTCGCAGCCCTCTCCAGCGGCGCCTTCTAGCCCGGGTTCCGAAACTAGCTCACCGGGGTGGGTGAGTCGGCCGTCTCGGCGGCCGGCTCCCCGCGCCGGCGGTACCTCCTGGCGAAGTGCCAGATCCCCCACGCGGGCAGGCCCACCGCGACGATCCACGGCAGCAGCGCGCCGAGCACGGTGAGCAGCACCGTGAGCGACACGATCAGGGCCTTCCAGCCACCCTCCAGGCCGGCGAGGAACCCGGCGGGATCCTCCTCCGGCTCGACGACCGCAGCCTCCGGGCCGAGCAGCACCACGGTGATGGTGGAGAGCGCGGCCAGGTCGGCCAGCTTGCGCTTCTTCGCCTGTAGCGAGGCCAGGTCGGACTCCCGGGTGGCCACCTCCTTCTCGAGCATGACCAGGTCGTTCAGCGACTCGGCCTGGCCCAGGAGCTTGCGCCCGCTCGCCACCCGGGCCTGCTGTACGGCGATCCGCGCGTCCAGGTCGACCACCTGCTCGGTGACGTCCTCGGTGGTGATCCCCCGGCTCTCCTCGTCGCCGAGCTTGGCGATCTGGTCGACCGAGGTGGTGAACTTGGCGGCCGGGATCCGGAGCGTCATCGTGGCGGTGGCGGCACCCTCGTCGCCGCTGTGCCGCTCGTCCCCGCCGATGAACCCGCCGGCCCCGGCGGCGATGCCGGTGGCCTGCGCGGCGGCGACGTTGACGTCCTTCACCCGGATGGTGATCGAACCGGTATAGACGATCGAGCGCTGGTCCACGCTCAGATCCGGCGCCTCGGCCGCGGTGTCCTTGCCCTCGGCGGTATTGCCCTCGGTGCCGGCGGCGTCCTGTCGCACCGCACCCCCGGCGTCCTCGGCGGCGCCCTTGGCGGGAGCCACGGCCGACGAGTCCGACCCGCCGTCGGCCCCGCATCCGGCCAGGCCGGCCATCAGGGCGCCGCAGACCGCGACGGCGCCGATTGCTGTATATCCCCGTTTGCGCATCACTTCTCCGATCGTCGGAACGACTGACCGCTGGGACGTGCGCCAGGTGTGACCTGGTTCCGGCAGACTGCGAGATGACCGGTCACGATTCAGTAGCGGAGGCGTCCCGTGCGCGTCACGAAGTTCACCCATTCCTGCCTGCGGATCGAGGGCGAGGGCGTACTCGTCGTCGACCCGGGTGCTTTCTCCGAGAAGTCCGTTCTGGACGGTGCGGACGCGATCGTCGTCACCCATGAGCACTTCGACCACCTCGACGTGGCCGCGGTGAACGAGGCGGTGAGCCGGCGTCCGCAGATCCGCGTCTTCGCCCACGCCGACGTTCTCAAGCTCCTGGAGGACGTCGCCGACGCGACGACCCCGGTGTTGCCCGGGGAGGGCTTCACCGCCGCCGGCTTCGAGATCTCCGCGTACGGCGGTGCGCACGCCGTGATCCACCAGGACATCCCCCGGATCACCAACCTGGCCTACCTGATCTCGGACGGGTCCACGAACCTCTACCACCCCGGCGACTCGTTCACGGTCCCGGAGGGCGCCGAGGTCGACACCCTCTTCGTGCCGCTCAACGCCCCGTGGATGAAGACCGCCGAGGCGATCGACTTCGCGCGCGCGGTCAAGCCGGGCCGGGCCTTCGCGCTGCACGACGCCCTGCTCAACGAGCGCGGAGCGGCAGTCTCCGACAAACATCTGGAAAACCTCTCCGGTACGCGCTACCGCCACGTGTCCCCGGGCACCACGCTTGACTGAGCTCTCCGTCGACGAGGTCGCCCGGCGGCTCTACCGCGAGCCACCGGACGGCTTCGTCGCGACCCGCACCGCCGCGATCGAGGAGGCGCGACGCTCCGGCGACCGGGCGGCCGCCCGCCGTCTGGCCGCCCTGAAGAAGCCCACGGTCGCCGCCTGGGTGATCAACCTGCTCGCCGTCGAGCGCCCGGACCTGATCGCCGAACTGGTCGACCTGTCGGCGGCGCTGCGCTCGGCCCAGCGCGACCTGCAGGGCGCCCAGCTCCGCGACCTCTCCACCCAGCGCCGCCGTTTCGTCTCCGCCCTGGTCACGACCGCCCGCAACCTCGCCCTGGCCGCCACCTCCACCCCCGCGCCCGGCTCGACGTCCGGCTCCACCCCCGCGCCCACCCCCGCGTCCGGCTCCGGCTCCGGCTCAGTGAAGCTTCCGCTCGGTGAGGTCGAGGCGACGCTCACGGCGGCCCTCGCCGACCCGGACATCGCCGCGCAGGTCCGCACCGGCCGTCTGATCCGCGCGGCGACCTACGACGGCTTCGGCGAGGTCCCCCGTCCGCGTCTGCGCCTGATCACCGGCGATGCCGTACCGGATTCGGCCGTTACGCCGCCGGATTCGGTCGGCGGCAACAAAACCGAAATATCGGTTTTATCGGATTCGGACACCGGCCTGCGGCGGGAGGAGGCCGAGCAGGGGCGGGAGGTGGAGCGGGTACGGGAGGCCGAGCGGGTACGGGAGGTGGAGCGGAAGCTGCGGCGGCTGCGGCGGGAGATGGCCGTCGCGCTCGACGCGGAGGAGTCCGCCGCCGTGCGGCTGGGGCGGGCCGAGGAGGGGGAGCGGGAGGCGGAGGGCCTCGTCGAGGAGCTCGACGCGGAGATCGCCGAGCTGGAGCGGCGGCGGGCCGAGGCCGTGGCGGAGGTGGCGCGGCGGAAACTCGCCAGGCGTAACGCGGAGCGGGCCGCGGCCGGGGCGCGACGGCGGGTCGGCGACGTGCAGGCGGCGCTGGACGATCTCGGCGACGATCCGGGATGAACCGGGTGAGCTGGGACGATGCGTTCGTTGGTGAACCCGCCCGGATTCCCGTCGCGAAGATCGACAAACATCTTCCGGATACATCGACGGCGGAGAGCGTTTCCGTTAACCGGTCCGGGAGAGCAGAATCGGGCGGTGACCCCGGAACAGGCCGCAGCCAACGCCACATCGGGACTCGCCGGCATCGTCGGAGCGTTCGCGGAATCACCGCAGACGCTGCGCCGTGCCCGGTTGCTCGGCCTCTCCGGGTGGGCGTACCACGTCTCGGCCCGGGCCGGCGCGCTCGGCGACGTACGGCCGGAGACGGTGGCCGCGGCGCTCGCCTTCATCGCGCCGGAGGCGGTCACCGACGGCTGGGAGGCTACCGCCAAAACGTCCGAACCGGCCGAGGTGGCCACCTGGCACCTGCACGAGCTGTGCACCTGGGGTGAGGAGCAGCTGGGCGGCTTCCCCCGGCTGAACCGGTTGCTGGAGCTGACCGGCCGGGTGGTGGCCGCGGTGGACGCCGCCGGGCTGCCGCTCTTCGCCGCCTGGCAGGCGATGCCGGCGCCGAGCTCGGCCCCCGGTGCCCAGGCCGCGGTGCTGCTGCACCTGCTGCACGAGCACCGGCAGGGCGTCTACGTGATCGCGGTCCGCGCCTCCGGCCTGAGTCCGCTGGAGGCGATCATCGCGGGCCCGGACGGAGAGACGGGCGCCGTGGCGCTCGGCTGGCAGCCGCCCTACCCGCCCGCAGGCCCGCTGGTCCGGCGCCTGATGTGGGCCGAGGCGGTGGCGTGCTCGCTGGCCGGCCAGGCCTACGCGACCCTGGACCGCGCCGAACGCCTCGAGTTCACCGGCCTCCTGGAGTCCCTCGGCCACCGTCTCGCCCGCTGACCCGAACCGGGACGCACGACGCCCGCAGCCGTGTGCTGTGGGGAGTCGGCGTGCGCTGAGCGCCCGATCTCACACGCGGCGGGCGGAGAGCGGTGGGGGTGTGAGACGCGGTGGGCGGTGAGTGGCGGGCCGTGGGTGGGGGTGCACGGGTGGTGGGGGTGCACGGTGGGGTGAAATCGGTTGGCAAGGGCGGGTGGGCGTGGTCGGATGCCCGCATGAGCGCGCTTCCGGACGGCTGGACGCTTCGCCGGCCCACCCTCGACGACGTGCCGCGGATCCTGGAGCTCGTGCACGCCAGTGACATCGCGGCGGTGGGCGAGCCGGACTTCACGGCCGACGAGGTGCGGGAGGAGCTGACCGGGCCGCACACCGACATGAGCCGGGACTGCTGGCTGGCGTTCGACCCGGCGGGCGAGATCGCCGGGTGGGCGTATCCGCGGAACCCCGGTGGCACGGCGCGGGACTTCCTGGAGGTCTACGTCTGGCCGGAGCGCGGGCTGCCCGCCCAGCGCCCGCTGCTGGAGCTGATCCTGGGGCGGATGGCGGAGCGGGCGGCCGAGCTGGGGCACCCGGAGTACACCGTCCGGGCCGGGGCGATCCCGAACGAGACGGCGTACATCGAGGCGCTCACCGGGGCCGGGTTCACGTTCCTGAAGCAGCACGCGCGGATGCGGATGCCGCTGGACGGGGTCGTTCCGGAGCCGCCGGAGCCACCGCCCGGGGTGACGATCCGTCCGGTCCGGCCGGGCGACGTTGGCGAGATGCGCCGGTTCCACGCGGTGATCGAGGAGGCGTTCCTCGACTCGGATCACCCGCACACCACCTACGAGGTGTGGCGGCGGCAGTTCGAGGCGGAGACCCGCGTCCCGTTCGACGAGTGGTTCGTCGCCGAGGTGGGCGGGACGATCGCGGGGGTGCTCCAGTCCTCCGACGCGGACGACGAGGGCTGGGTGCGCTATCTCGCTGTGCTCCGGTCGTACCGGAAGAAGGGTTTGGGGGAGGCTCTTCTGCGCCGTGCCTTCGCGACCTACGCGGCGAAGGGGCGGCCGCGCGCGGGCCTCGGCGTCGACATGGCCAACCCGACCGAGGCCGCACGGCTCTACAGCAGGGTCGGGATGACCCCGCTGTACCGGGCGAACGTCTACCAGACCACGGTGACCGCGGCCTAGCCGGATCTGGGGCGAGGCTGGTTCTCGGGTGAGGCTAGATCTCGGGTGAGGCGGTTCCGGTCGGGCGGCGGCGGAGGTCGGCGACGTAGTCGTCCGGGGCGCCGGCCTTCTCGGCCGCGTTGGCGATCTCGGAGAGATACCACGCGGTGGGCAGGCCGCCCTCGTAGCCCGCGAAGACGTAGACCCACGCGGACAGCTCGCCGTCGAGCGTGGAGACACGGACGGTCACCTTCTGGTACGTGCCCGCACTCACACCCTCGACTTCGTCGAGTTGCGCGGCGTCCCAGGGATGAACGTCGTAGAGGGAGACGAAGACGCGGTCGCCGGGCGACTCGACGATCGTCGTCACCGCACCCTCCCAGCCCATTTCCCCCTCACCGGCGAAGGTCAGGCGCCAGCCTTCGATCCACCCCACGCCGACCATCGGCGAGTGCGGACAGTAGGCCCGCATGCGGGCAGGGTCCAGGTTCGAGCCATACGCGGCGTAATGACGCACGGCGACGACCATAGCCCGAGTGAGCGGTGGTGAGAATATGAGGAGTGCGTGTCGGCACGTCTAATGGGAATTTTCGGGAGGTCGGGTAGTCGTGAGCCGAATCGTGATCATCGGTGGGGGACCGGGCGGGTATGAAGCGGCCCTGGTCGCCGCCCAGCTCGATGCCGACGTCACGCTGGTCGAGGCGGCGGGGCCGGGCGGCGCGTGCGTGCTCACCGACTGTGTGCCGTCGAAGGCCTTCATCGCCAGCTCCGAGGTGATGACCGGTTACCGCCACAACGAGCGGTTCGGCATCCGTTCGGCGGGCCTGGAGGGTGTCAGCGTCGACGCCGTGGCGGTCAACGAGCGGGTCAAGCGGCTCGCCCTGGCCCAGTCCGGTGACATCCAGGCGAAGCTGGTCAAGGTCGGCGTGGACGTGGTGAAGGGCCGGGCCCGGATGGGCGAGGACCGGCTCGGGCACACCCACCAGGTGCTGATCACGCCGGACGGCGGGGAGACGTACCCGGTGGAGGCGGACACCGTGCTGCTGGCGACCGGTGCCACCCCGCGGGTGCTCTCCTCGATGCGCCCGGACGGCGACCGGATCCTGGACTGGCGCCAGGTGTACGACCTCACCGAGCTCCCCAGCCACCTGGTGGTGATCGGCTCGGGTGTGACCGGCGCCGAGTTCGCCAGCGCGTACCTGGCGATGGGTGTCCAGGTGACGTTGGTCTCCAGCCGGGAGCGGGTGATGCCGCACGAGGACGCCGACGCGGCGATGGCGATCGAGCGGGTCTTCCGGGAGCGCGGGATGACCATTCTCAGTCAGGCCCGGGGCGACTCGGTGGTGAACACCGGCGATGGCGTCCGGGTCACCCTCGGCGACGGCAAGGTGATCGAGGCCTCGCACGCGCTGATCGCGGTCGGCGCCGTGCCGAACACCGCCGACCTGGGCCTCGCCGAGTACGGCGTGGCGGTCGGCAACGGCGGCTACGTGACCGTCGACCGGGTCTCCCGGACCAACGTGCCGGGCATCTACGCGGCCGGCGACTGCACCGGTGTGCTGCCGCTGGCCAGCGTCGCCGCCATGCAGGGCCGGATCGCGATCTGGCACGCGATGGGCGAGGCGGTGGCGCCGCTGCGGCTGCGGACCGTCTCGGCGAACGTCTTCACCGAGCCGGAGCTGGCCAACGTCGGCGTCACGCAGAACGAGGTGGACTCCGGCCGGACCCCGGCGCGCCAGGTGATGCTGCCGCTGACCGGGAACGCGCGGGCCAAGATGGCCGGGCTCCGGGACGGCTTCGTCAAGCTCTTCTGCCGCCCGGCGACCGGTCAGATCATCGGTGGTGTGGTGGTGGCGCCGAAGGCGAGCGAGCTGGTCCTGCCGATCACCATGGCGATCGAGAACAACCTGACCGTGGACCAGCTGGCCCACACCATCACGATCTATCCGTCGCTGTCGGGTTCGATCGCGGAAGCGGCTCGTCAGTTGATGCAGCACGAGGTTCAGTGATCGAGGCCGGCTCGCCGGCGGCCCTGCCGCCGGCGGCGCCCTCGTCGACGGGCTTGCCGCCGAAGAGGGCGAGTATCCAGCCGGCCGTGCCGAAGATGAGGGCGGCGGCCGCCGCGATCGCGAACAGCCGCCAGGCGGACTGGGTGATCGCGGTGCCGCCGAGGTGGCCGACCAGCCCGCCGTAACAGGCCCAGCCGAGCGAGGCCGCCCCGTCGTACGCGATGAAGTGCTTGACCGGGTAGCCGGTGCGGCCCGCGTGGTATCCGGAGGCCATCCGCCCGCCCGGGACGAACCGGCAGAGCAGCATCACGAGCGGGCCGGGCCGGCGCAGGCCGCGGGTGAAGCGCATCGCGGCCTGCCGGGTCTTCGAGCCCGGACCGTCGTCGTGTCGCGGGGCGAACCGGTCACGCAGCGCGCCGAACCGGGCACCGGTCGAGCGGCCCAGCACGAACGCGATGCCGTCGCCGGTGAACATGCCCAGCGCGCCGACCGCGATCACCAGGCCCAGGTGGAGATTGCCGTAGACGGTGAGCGCGCCCGACGTGATCATGATGGCCTGGATCGGCACCACCGGGATCAGGGCGTCGACCGCGAGGAACCCGAACAGCGCGAGATAGACCCAGGCCGGGATGGCCAGCGTGCTCAACAGTTCGGTCATCGGCGGCGCCACCTCACGGGTTGAGGGCTCACGGCATTCTGCGCGACCACACCTGAGAGGGTGCTGTGTCCAGCATCCGTCCGCGCGGGGCGCGCCCTTGAGTGATGCCTGTCACGGTATGGCCGGCGTACCCCCCGGCGCGCCCGATTTTCGGCGTACGCACAGAGCGCTGAAGTACCGTGGGTCTGCCCGCGGACATCGGATCCCCCGTTCCGATGTCGCGGAAGCGGGCCGCCGGTAGGTCCCGTATCGGCGGCCCGTCCCAGTGGATGGGCAGCGTACGGACTTGTGACGGCCGAAACGCGTCCGCAACGAACCGCACCTAGATTCCAGCCATGGCGGATCTCTTCGAGGAATACCGCCTCGGCCCCGGCTGGGACGAGATGTTTGCCGAGCTCGGCGTGCCCCGGGAGAGCTACGAGGCGCTGCACGCGACACTGCAGCCACTGTCCAGTGCGGAGCTCGGCGTCCGCGCCGAGGTACTGGCCCGGGCGTTTCTGGACCAGGGCATCACGTTCGCCCTCAAGGGGGTGGAACGCCCCTTCCCGTTGGACATCGTGCCGCGGATCATCGCGGCCACCGAGTGGCGCGAGGTCGAGCTGGGCGTGGCCCAGCGGATCCGGGCGCTGGAGGCCTTCCTCGCCGACGTGTACGGCGCCGGCCAGGTGCTCGCCGACGGCGTGGTGCCCCGGCGGATCATCGCGACCAGCGCGCACTTCCTGCGGGCGGCGGCCGGGATCACCCCGCCGAACGGGGTCCGCGTGCACGTGGCCGGCGTCGACCTGATCCGCGACGAGCAGGGCACCTTCCGGGTGCTCGAGGACAACGTGCGGATCCCGTCCGGGGTCAGCTACGTGATGGAGAACCGGCGGGCGATGGCCCAGGTGCTCCCCGAGGTCTTCGCGGCCACCCGGATCCTGCCGGTCGACTCGTACCCGGCGATGCTGCTGCGGGCGCTGCGCGCGGCGGCCCCGGCCGGGGTGAACGACCCGACCGTGGTGGTGCTCAGCCCGGGGGTCTTCAACTCGGCGTACTTCGAGCACTCGCTGATCGCCCGGGAGATGGGCGTCGAGCTGGTCGAGGGCCGGGACCTGATCTGCGTGGGCAACGCGGTGGCGATGCGGACCACGGCCGGCGAGCAGCGGGTGGACGTGATCTACCGCCGGATCGACGACGACTTCCTCGACCCGGTGCACTTCCGGGCCGACTCGGTGATCGGGGTGGCCGGGCTGCTCAACGCGGCCCGGGCCGGCCGGGTCACGATCGCGAACGCGGTGGGCAACGGGGTCGCTGATGACAAGCTCCTCTACACGTACGTGCCGGACCTGATCCGGTACTACCTCAACGAGGAGCCGCTGCTGCCCAACGTGGACACCTATCGCCTGGACGAGCCCGGCGTGCTGGAGCACGTCCTCGATCACCTGGACGAGCTGGTGCTCAAACCGGTGGACGGTGCCGGCGGCGCGGGGATCGTGATCGGCTCCCAGGCGATGCGGCACGAGCTGGACGACGTACGGGAGAAGATCGTCGGGAATCCGCGCGGGTGGATCGCGCAGCGCGAGGTCAAGCTCTCGATGGTGCCGACGCTGGTCGGCGACCGGCTCCGCGGGCGGCACGTGGACCTGCGGCCGTTCGCGGTCAACGACGGCGAGAAGATCTGGGTCCTGCCCGGCGGGCTGACCCGGGTGGCGCTGCCCGAGGGCGCGCTGGTGGTCAACTCCAGCCAGGGTGGCGGCTCGAAGGACACCTGGGTGCTGGCGTCCCCGGACGACACCGTGCCCTTCGAGGTACCGCACCTGCCGGCCGACCCCGCGCCGATCGCGATGGCCGGCCGCCCCGATCCCGGACCCGGCGGTGCCGCGGTCGAGGAACAGCAACAGCAACAGCAGCAAGCCCAGTGAGGACGGTGTGCATGCTCAGCCGGATCGCTGAATCGCTCTACTGGATCGGCCGGTACGTCGAGCGGGCCGAGGACACCGCCCGGATCCTCGACGTGCACCTGCAGCGGATCCTGGCCGACCCGTGGACCAGCGAGGAGTCGGCCTGCCGGTCGCTGCTCGCGGTGATGGGCATGGCCGTCGAGGACGGCCCGTTCACCTCGGCGCGGGTCGTCGACCTGCTCGGTCTCGACCAGCGCAACCCGAGCTCGGTGGTGGGCGCGCTGGCGTCCGCGCGGGAGAACGCCCGCGGTTGCCGCGAGATCATCTCGTCGGAGATGTGGGAGTGCCTGAACGCCACCTTCCACGGGCTGGGCCGGGCACAGCGCCAGGTGGAGTCGCAGGGCGTGCACGCGTTCTTCCGCTGGGTCCGCGACCGCAGCGCGGTGATGGCCGGGCTGACCGACGCCACCATGAGCCGCGACGAGGGCTGGCGCTTCCTGGTGCTGGGCCGCAACGTCGAGCGGGTCGACATGACCGCGCGGCTGCTGCGCACCCACGAGCTGGCCGGCGGCAGCATCCCGTCCTGGCTCACCCTGCTGCGTTCCAGCGGGGCCTGGGAGACCTTCCTGCGTACGTACCGGGGCGCGCTGGACGACCGGCACGCGGCCGAGTTCCTGCTGCTGGACCGGCTCTTCCCGCGCTCGGTCTTCGCGGCGCTGACGGCGGCCGAGGGCTGCCTGACCGATCTGGAGCCGGATCCGGGCCGGGCAGGGGTGGCGACCGAGGCGCAGCGGATCGTCGGCCGGGCGCGGACCGGTCTGGAGTTCCGCGGCGCCGACGAACTGGTCGGCGACCTTCCCGCGGTCCTGGCCGGGTTGGAACGGACCTGTTCGCAGGTGAACGAGGCGGTCTCCCGGCGCTATTTCCGGCAGACGACGGCGATCAACTGGGTGTCGGGGGCGGTGGCATGAGCGACTGCACCGAGCGGCACTCGGCCGCACCGGACAACGGCATCGCCGGTGAGGGCCAGGAGCGCGTGCCAGGAGGTTCAGCATGAGCAGTCCGGTCGACAGTTGGCGGCTCAAGATCCAACACAAGAGCGGTTTCCAGTACGCCGGACCCGTGTCGTCCTCCTACAACGAGGCCCGGATGTGGCCCCGCAACGACGGGCGGCAGGCGGTGCTGGATGCCAAGGTGGAGGTCTGGCCGGCGGCGCGGACCTACAAGTACGAGGACTACTGGGGCACCGTGGTCACCGCGTTCGACGTGCACGCCGAGCACGAGACGCTCACGGTGGCCGCCTCGTCGACGGTGGAGACGCTGCCGCCCGGTGACCTGATCCGCGACGACGAGGGCGTGAGCTGGGACGACCTGGTCCGCCCGGAGAACGCCGACCGGTGGTACGAGCTGCTCCTGCCGACCCGGCGCACCGGTCTCGACGCGGAGCTGGAGTCGATCGTGGCGGATCTGCGCGGGCGGTGCGCCACCCCGCAGGCGGCGGCGATGGCGGTCTGCGCGTTCGTCCGGGAGGAGGTGGCGTACGTGCCCGGCGCCACCGGGGTGCAGAGCGACGCGCTGCACGCCTGGGCCCAGCGCAAGGGCGTCTGCCAGGACCTGAGTCACCTGGCCACCGGGATGCTGCGCGCGCTGGGCATCCCGGCCCGGTACGTCTCCGGGTACCTGCACCCCAAGCCGGACGCGACGATCGGGGAGAGCGTCGTCGGGCAGAGCCACGCGTGGGTGGAGTGGTGGGCCGGGCGCTGGACGTCGTACGACCCGACCAACGGGGTGCCGGTCGGCGAGCGGCACGTGGCGGTCGGCCGCGGCCGCGAGTACGACGACGTGCCGCCGCTCAAGGGGATCTATGCGGGTCCGCCGAGCACCGGCCAAGCCGTCGAGGTGACCATCACCCGCCTGCGATGATCCGCCGGTTCGCGGTGTCCGGCCGGTTTGCGATGATTCTGCGGTGAGGAACGGGCGCTATCACCACGGTGATCTGCGGCGGGCGCTGCTGGAGGCTGCCGCCGAGGCGATCACCGAGTCCGGGGTGGCCACGCTCAGCATGCGCGACCTGGCCCGCCGGGCCGGTGTCTCGCACGCCGCGCCCACCAACCACTTCAAGGACCGGGCGGGCCTGCTCACCGCGCTCGCCACCGACGGATTCGACCAGCTCGCCCGGGCGCTGGCCACCTCGCGGCTGGCCAGCAACAGCCTGCTCGAGCTGGGCGTGACGTACCTGCGGTTCGCGCTCGCCAACCGCGCGCAGTTCGAGGTGATGTTCCGGACCGACCTGTACCGCGCGGACGACCCGGAACTGCTGGCCGCGCGGCGGCGGGCGGCCGACGCGCTCTACGCCGGGATGACCGACCTGCCGGACGCGCCGCTCGCCGGGGAGACCGTGGCGTCGCCGGCCCGCCCGGCCCGGGAGGGCATCGCGGCGACGGTGCCCGACGAGGTGCGCGACATCGGGCTGGCCGCCTGGTCGATGGTGCACGGCTTCGCCACGCTCTGGATCGGCGGCGCGTTCCCGGAGAGCGCCCGGGCCGAGGACCCGGTGGAGGCGGCACGGACCATCCTCGGCCGTCTCCTGGCCCTGCGTGGCTGAGCCGGTGCATGGCTGAGCCGGTGCGTGGCTGAGCCGGTGCGTGGCTGAGCCGGTGCGTGGCTGAGCCGGTGCGTGGCTGAGCCGGTGCGTGGCTGAGCCGGGCGGCCTGCGGTTACTCGATCTTGCAGATCACGGTGCCGGCCGTGATGGTGTCGCCGACCTTCACCGAGAGGCCGGAGACGACGCCAGCCGCGGTGGCCTGCAGCGGCTGCTCCATCTTCATCGCCTCGACCACCACGACGGTGTCGCCCTCGGCCACCTCGTCGCCGTTCTGGACCGCGACCTTGACGATGGTGCCCTGCATCGGGGCGGTCAGGGAGCCCTCGCCGGCGGGTGCGGTGGAGGCGGCGGCGCCCCGGGTGCGGCCGGCCGGGCGCTGGGGGGAGGCGGTGGGCGTACCGGAGAGGAGGCTCCTGGGAAGGCTCACCTCGACGCGCCGGCCATTCACCTCGACCACGACGGTCTCGCGCTCGGCGGCCTCGCCGCCCGTGGCCGGAAGGCCGAAGGGTGGCACCTCGTTGACCCACTCGGTCTCGATCCACCGGGTGTGCACGGTGAACGGCTCACCGGTGAAGGCCGGGTCGCGGACCACCGCGCGGTGGAAGGGCAGCACGGTGGCGATGCCCTCGATGACCGTCTCGTCGAGCACCCGGCGGGCGCGTTCCAGGGCCTGCTCCCGTGTCGCGCCGATCACGATGATCTTGGCGAGCATCGAGTCGAAGTTGCCGCCGATCACGCTGCCCGCCTCGACGCCCGAGTCGACCCGGACGCCGGGGCCGTCGGGCCAGGTCAGTGCGGTGACCGCGCCGGGGGCGGGCAGGAAGCCGCGGCCCGCGTCCTCGCCGTTGATCCGGAACTCGATGGCGTGCCCGCGCGGCTCCGGGTCCTCGGTGATCGCCAGTGCCGCGCCGTCCGCGATCCGGAACTGCTCGCGGACCAGGTCGATGCCGGTGGTCTCCTCGCTGACCGGGTGCTCCACCTGGAGCCGGGTGTTGACCTCCAGGAAGGAGATCGTCCCGTCCTGGCCGACCAGATACTCCACCGTGCCGGCGCCGTGGTACCCGGCCTCGCGGCAGATCGCCTTGGCGCTCTCGTGGATCTTCGTGCGCTGCGCATCGGTCAGGAACGGGGCGGGCGCCTCCTCGACCAGCTTCTGGTGACGGCGCTGGAGCGAGCAGTCCCGGGTGCCGACCACCACGACGTTGCCGTGGGTATCCGCGATCACCTGGGCCTCGACGTGCCGCGGGCGGTCCAGATAGCGCTCGGCGAAGCACTCGCCACGACCGAAAGCGGCCACTGCCTCCCGGGTCGCGCTCTCAAACAGCGCCGGGATCTCCTCGATGGTGCGGGCCACCTTCAGGCCCCGGCCGCCACCGCCGAAGGCCGCCTTGATCGCCACCGGCAGGCCGTGCTCCTCGGCGAAGGCCACGATCTCGGCGGCGTCCGCGACCGGCTCCGGCGTGCCGGGCACCAGCGGCGCGCCGGCCCGCTGCGCGATGTGCCGCGCGGTGACCTTGTCGCCCAGGTCGCGGATCGCCTGCGGGCTCGGGCCGATCCAGATCAGCCCGGCGTCGAGCACGGCCTGGGCGAACTCGGCGTTCTCGGAGAGGAAGCCGTAGCCGGGGTGCACGGCGTCGGCGCCCGCCCGGGCCGCGATCTCGATCAGCTTGTCGATGCGGAGATAGGTCTCGGCGGCGGTCTCCCCGCCCAGCGCGAAGGCCTCGTCGGCGAGCCGGGCGTGAGGTGCGTCCCGGTCGCTGTCGGCGTAGACGGCGACGCTGGCCAGGCCGGCGTCCTTGCAGGCCCGGATGACCCGGAGAGCGATCTCGCCGCGGTTGGCGATCAATATCTTCCGCACGGCTAGAGCCTAACGGGAGTTCAGCCCGGCGGTAGGCCCCGGCATCAATGGCGCCACAGAGCCGTGATCGGTACGTCCATCTCCGCGAGCAGGCGGCGCAGCAGCGGCAGCGACAGGCCGATCACGTTGCCCGGGTCGCCCTCGATCCGCTCCACGAACGCGCCGCCCCGCCCGTCCAGCGTGAACGCGCCCGCCACCTGCAGCGGCTCGCCGGAGGCGACGTACGCCGCGATCTCCTCGTCGCTGACGTCGGCGAAGTACACCGTCGTGGTGCCCACCGCCTCCGCCTGCCGTCCGCTGACCAGCCCGGTCAGGTGGTGGCCGGTGTGCAGCACCCCGGACTTGCCGCGCATCGCCATCCAGCGGGCCGCCGCCTCCTCGGCGTCGGCGGGCTTGCCGAGGACCTCGCCCTCGAACGCCAGCACCGAGTCGCACCCGAGCACCAGCGCGCCCGGGTCGGCGGGGAGGTCCGCGGCCACCGTGCGCGCCTTCATCCGCGCCAGGGCGAGGCTGGTGGTGTAGGCGTCGTCGGCCTCCACCACGCTCTCGTCCACCCCGCTGACGATGATCTCCGGGTCGATCCCGGCGCCCTTGAGCAGCGCCCGGCGGGCGGGACTGGCCGAGGCGAGGATCAGGCGGTACGCGTTGTCAGTCACGAAAAGTGAGACTACAAGCCGGGGCGGGGGGAAAGGGCCGTCAAGCTCCATGTTCAGCCGATTCGGCGCCCCGTCCCCGGTGCGTGCGCCTGTACTTTTCCGTCATGTATGGGGGCGCGGGCGGGTCCGGCTTCAGGCGGCTGCTTTCGGCCTCTCAGGCGGCCGGGAGGCCGATCGCGGGTCCGGGGGCGAGTGGGGTTTCGTCCGGTGGGCGGAGGACGGGATCGATGCCGGTGCCCGTGGCCCAGGGGTCGTCCGGCCGCCGCCGTGGGTGGTCGCCGTCCCGTCGGGGGCGTCCGGTGGCGGGCTGACCGATCACGCCGCCGACCGGGTTGATCCTTTCCGGTCCGGTGACGGTGGTGGCTGTCCGTGGTGGGGTGCCGATCACCGCGGTCGAGGCCGGGGCTCTGCGGGGTACCGCCACTCCCACGGCCACTCCGGCCGCTGCTCCGGCCGCCACTCCCGCCCCGATGATCGACGGCGAAATATCCGTTACTTCGGGAAAAGATGCCGCAGCTTTGCCGAGGCCGGCACCGATTCCCCCGCCGTCTCCACCGTCGCCATCGCCCGCGCCGCTCTTTTCGCTCATCCCGCGATTTCCGTTCCCGGTCCCGTCGTCGCCGCTGCCCCCGGGGCTGCCCCCGTCGCCGGGGTCGCCGGATGCGCGAGCCGCCACCGCACCTCTGGTGACCGTGGCGTCGCTCTCCGTCGTGGACGACGAGGTGTGCGGCTTCGGGGTGACCAGGGCCGCCCGCGCCTGGGCGAGCTCGGTGCTCAGGCCCGACATCAGCTCCCGGGCCTCGCCGTCCAGTGCCGTCTGCCGCGCCGTCACCCCCGTGGGTTCCCGGGGCGGCAGGCCGCGTGCCTTCCCCGGCGACAGCTGGTATTCCCGCAGAGCCCGGGCGTACCCCGCCAGTAGCTGCTGATTGGCGGCATACTCCCGATAGATCCGTTCAAGCACCCGCCGCGAACTCTCCAGCGCCCCGGTCGCCGCCGACAGGGCCCGGTGGTTCTCCGTCGCCGCCGCATGGGTGGCCCAGAGCTCGCCGATCAGCCCGTCGAGGCGGTCCAGATAGGCCGACGCGGCGGTACTCCGGTGCGACGGCCACGCCTCGGCGAGCGCGTCCCGGTAGCCCCGGACGTGGTGGAGGTGCTCCAGGATCAGCTCGTACGACCGTCGCCAGCCGGTGATCAGATCGTGGTGGGCGGCGCTGTCGTGCGCGCTCAGCATCGACCACATGTCGGGGACGGCGTACCGGCTCCAGTCGGTGCCCCCGCCGCCGCCCGCCTCACCCGGCATCGGGACCCCGCCGCCCGCTTCACCCGGCATCGGGACCCCGGCGCAGTCGGTCGCGGGTGGCCGCGTCCGCTTCCCGATATCGATCACTCACCGCCCGGGCCGCGTCCGCGAGGTCACTCGTCCCGTTCGCGAAATCACGGACATTGCGGCGGCAGGTGTCCTGAACCCGCTCATGTGCGTTGAGGAAAAGGTGCAACTCGACGAACCGGTCATCCGGCCTCGGCAGCCGTCCCAGCAGCGTGCTGGCGACGGCCTCGGCGCGTGGCGCGTAGTCCGCCGCTACGTCGGCGGCGAGCCGGGCGGCGAACCACTCCATGGCGGCGACGTCGGCCGTGATGTGGGTGGACGTGAGGTGGGTGGAGGCGCCGTCCGGGGTGGGCGCGGCGTCCGCGATGTGGGAGGTGAGGTCGGCCGCGATGTGACCGTAATCGCGCAACCAGGCCGGGGTGGCGCCGTCGTCGGAGGGCACCCCATCGAGGCTAGTCGTTCGGCGGCGCCGCGGAAGGCCCCTGTGGACGGTCGTCAGCGGGGCAGTCCGGACGACTTCCACGAGCGTGTGCCCGCGCTGGGCCTCGCTGATCGGATCCAGTCGGACGGGTTCCGACGGGAAGTTCCGGAATTGACCGAAGTAGATCGGGATGCCAGGATGGCGACCATTGCCGCTAGCTCATGATCGTCTAGGCTTCCGTGTACGACGCTGACCAGCGGTTCCTCGAACATCGGCTGAGCGTATGACACGTGTCCCACACTCGGCTGATCAATTCGCGGCCGCTCGACAGAACCAGGTATTTTCTGCGTGATGTCTTCTTCTCCCCCGCTCGTCGTCGCTGATCGGTACCGGCTCATTGCGCCGCTCGGTCAGGGCGGGATGGGTCGCGTCTGGCGGGCGACCGATGTCGTCCTGCACCGCGAGGTGGCCATCAAGGAGCTCGTGCCGCCTCCCGGGCTGACCCCGGGAGAACGGCAGGAGATGCGTGAGCGCTCCCTGCGTGAGGCCCGGGCCATCGCCCGGCTCAACAACATCAACGTGGTCCGCGTCTTCGACGTGCTGCGTACCGACGCCGACCCGTGGATCGTGATGGAGTACGTGCCGTCCCGATCGCTGCAGGACGTGCTGGCCGCGGACGGTCCCTTCACCGCGGCACGCGTGGCCGAGATCGGTCTCGGCGTGCTCAACGCGCTGAAGGCCGCGCACCGCGCCGGCGTCGTGCACCGGGACATCAAGCCGGGCAACGTGCTGATCGGCGGCGACGGCCGGGTGGTGCTCACCGACTTCGGTCTGGCCACCGTGCCGGGCGACCCGAACGTGACGCGGACCGGTCTGGTGCTGGGTTCGCCGGCGTACATCGCTCCGGAGCGCGCGCGGGACGGCACGGCCGGACCCGGCGCCGACCTCTGGTCGCTCGGCGCCACGCTCTACGCCGCCGTGGAGGGCCAGTCGCCGTTCGCGCGCCCCTCGGCGATCGCCACGCTCGCCGCCCTGGCCACCGAGAACGTGCCGGTGGCGCGGAACGCGGGACCGCTCAAGCCGGTCCTCAACGGCCTGCTGCGCAAGGACCCCGCGCACCGGATCGACGCCGACGAGGCCGAGCGCCTGCTGATGCGCGCCGCCGGCCGCCGGTCCAAGATGACGTTCCCGATGAGCCCGACCATGCGCCGTCCGGGCGTCGGCCGGGAGCGCCCGTCGCTGCCGAGCGGCCCGGGTGGCCCGCCGGTGCTGCCGGGCAGTGGTTTCACCACCGCGACCGGCTCCGCCCCGGTGGTGCCGACCCCGCGCCCGCCGGTCACCAACCGTCCGGGCGACCAGCCGAGCCGGTCGCAGGGCAGCGGCCGTCCGATCGACCCGCAGGCTCCGGCCGCGGGTCCCGGTCGTTCGCAGGCCCCGGCCGGCGGTCCCGGCCGTCCGCAGCCGCCCGCTGCCGGTCCGGCCGGTCCCGGCGGCCGTCCGCCGGTCTTCACGCCGGGCAAGGCCACGGTGGGTAAGGCGCCCGCGCCCGCGACGCCTCCGGCGCCGGGCCGCAAGCCGCTGGACGCGACCCGGGTGGACGGTCCGCCGGTCCGGGACGACGTTCCGGGTACGCGTCAGGGCCCGCCCGCCGGCGCCCGCCCCCGTGGTGGTGCGCCGGTGCCGCCCGCCCCGCCGTCGGCGCCGCCGATGTCGGCCCAGCCGCCGAACACCGTGCGGGTCGGCTTCACCGCCTCCGACGTGGTCGCCAACCGCCGGAAGCAGGCCGCGCCGGAGCACGAACGCTCGCTCGCCGCCGCGACCGGCGCCTACCCGGTGATCCCGGTCCCCGAGGCCGCCGCCTCGCCCGCTGTCCCCGAGGCGCCCGCAGCCCCGGAGGAGCAGGCCCCGGTGTCGCCCGCTCCCGTGTCGGCGTCTCCCGTGTCGTCCGCCCCTGTGCCGGCGGCTCCCGTGTCGGCGTCTCCCGTGCCGTCGGCCCCCGCGGCGTCGGCCCCGGTCTCGCCCGCACCGGTGTCTCCGGCGCCGGCTGTGGCGGAGCCCGCCGCGGCGGAGCAGCAGGAGGAACCGGCGAAGCCGGAGGAGCCCGCGGCGATCGCGGTCCCCGCCGCGCGCCCGGTCCCCGAGGAGCCCGAGGCCCGCGCGGCCGTCGTCTCCGTCCCGGCCGAGCGCCCCGCTCCCGAGGCCGGGACCACGCCCGAGGAGCCCGCCCCGGCCTCCACCTCGGCGTCCACCTCGGCGTCCACCGAACCCGAGTCCATCGCCACCGCGCAGCCCGCCTCGCCGGTCGCCGGGACCGGTACGGACGAGCCCGGTGCGGACGAGACCACGGAGGACGAGGATAGGGCGGACGAGACCAGGGCGGACGAGACCGCGGCGACCACCGCGGCGGACGCGAGCACGAGGGACGCGGGCGCGGCGGACGAGAGCGCCACGCCCGAGGACGACGAGGCCACCGTGGTCTCGCCGAAGCCCGCCGCCGTCGTACCGGAGAAGGCCGGATCGGAGCCGGTCGTCGAGGCGTTGGCCGAGCCGGTGCCGGAGCCCGTCGAGCAGAGGGCGCAGCCCGCTGCCTACGAGGACAAGACCTCGGTGGTGGACTTCACCGCGGTCGTCCCACAGTCCCCGGTCCCACAGTCCCCGGTCCCGCACGCCCGGCGCCCGCAGTCGCCGGGCGCGGAGAACGAGACCCGGGTCGTCGATCCGATGCCCCGGTTCAACCCGTCGAGCCGCCCGGCCTGGAACCCGATGCCGGTCCGCCCGGCGGTCCGCCGTCCGTCCGGTGGCATCACCATCCTGGGTACCACGCTGACCCGTCGCCAGGCGATCGTCGGCGCGTCGATCGTGCTGACCTTCGTGCTGCTCGTCGGCATCATCGTGGTGCAGGCGTTCGGCGGTGACGACGAGACCACCGGCAGCACGCCGGCCGGTCTCTCCACCGGTGCGCAGTCCACCGGGGAGGCGGGCACCGGCGGCAAGGCCTCGGCGGGCGCGACGACCGACGGGTCCTCGGGATCGGGCGACGGGACGAGCACGCCCAGCGCGGCCGCGTCGAGCTCGGCGGCGAGCGCGACCGTCCCGTCGAACTGGAAGACCTACAGCGGCTCCGGCTACTCGCTCTCGGTGCCCTCCGGCGCGTCGGTCAGCGGCAGCGGCCAGGAGATCCGGATCAGCTGGAACAACCGGCTGCTGATCATCTACCGGTTCGACGGTGACCAGGGCGACCCGGTCGAGGCGTTCCAGGACACCAGCAAGAGCTACTCCGGGTACCAGCAGGTCGGCATCAACGCCGTCCAGTACCAGGGTGAGTCCGCCGCGGACTGGGAGTACTACTACACCACCGACCGGGGCAACAAGCAGCACGTGGTGAAGCGCGGCTTCTCGGTGGGCGGCAAGACCTTCAACATCGGCTGGTACACCTCGCCCGACGACTGGAGCAAGGCCCAGTCCGACCTGCAGGCCGTCTACGCCAGTTTCAAGACCTCATAGGCCGTCATGCGTGATTTCCGGTGAGAGGGGGTAGTGCTTACCGGGAACACGGATGGAGGTGCGGTCATGAACTGCCGACGGTACGGCAGTCGGAAGCCCACAGTGGCCCTCTGGATGCTGGTAGCGGTGGCCGACGTCGCCCTGATCGTGGCCAACACCGGCCTGCTGATCGTGGTGCTGATGCTCGCCGCCCTGATCGTCCTGGCCGGTGGCGTGCTCGCCGCCCGGAACATGGGCCGCCACGAGGCACTCGACACAGGAACCACACATGACCAGAGGCGCAGGGCATAGCGGAATCGGCTACAGTCCCCCGCGTGCTGTCGATCGAGGGTGTGAACGACCTGTGGGACCAGCTGCTCGGTGCGCAGCCGGATCCACCCGGGATGCTGGTGCTCCTCACGGCGGTGGCCGGTCTGCTCGCGGTGACCGTCCGCCCGGTGTGGCGGATCGCCCGGAACGCGGTGACCATCGCCCATGAGGGTGGTCATGCGCTGCTCGCCCTGCTGAGCGGCCGCAAACTGCGCGGCATCCGGCTGGAGTTCGACACCTCCGGCCTCACCCTCTCCGCGGGCCGCCCGACCGGCCCCGGCATGATCCTCACCCTGCTCGGCGGCTACATCGCCCCGTCGCTGGTGGGTGTGCTCGGCGCCTGGCTGCTCGGCGGCAACCGGATCACGCTGCTGCTCTGGCTCGCCGTGGTCCTGCTGCTGCTCATGCTGATCAACATCCGGAACCTCTTCGGCGTGGTCTCGCTGCTGGTCACCGGTGCGATCGTCTTCGCCGTCTCGTGGTTCGCCAGCCCGGAGACGCAGTCCGCCTTCGCGTACGCGGGCGTATGGTTCCTGCTCTTCGGGGGTGTCCGCCCGGTCTTCGAGCTGCAGAGCCTGCGCAGCCGTGGCCGGATGCGCGAATCGGACGCCGACCAGCTCGCCCGCCTGACCCACCTGCCGGCGCTCTTCTGGGTCGGCGTCTTCCTGGTCATCAACCTGGCCGCTCTCCTCGCCGGGGCCTTCCTGCTGGCCGGCCAGTGGCTCCCGGAGAGCGGCACTCTCTAGCTGTGATGTCCAGCCCGTGTGCCGGAACCCGACCGCGCCTCGCACTCGGCCGGGTTCCGGCACACCAGGGCCTGATCACAACGGGATGTTGCCGTGCTTCTTCGGGGGCAGGGTCTCCCGCTTGGTACGCAGCATCCGTAGCGCCCGGGTCACCTGCGAGCGGGTCTGTGCGGGCTGGATCACCGCGTCCACGTAGCCCCGCTCGGCGGCGATGTACGGATTGGCGAGCTGGTCCTCGTAGTCGCGGATCAGCTCGGCGCGACGGGCCGCCGGGTCCTCGGCCGACGCCAGTTCGCTCCGGTAGAGGATGTTGACCGCACCCTGGGCGCCCATCACGGCGATCTGCGCGGTGGGCCAGGCGAAGTTCACGTCCGCGCCGAGGTGCTTGGAGCCCATCACGTCGTACGCCCCGCCGTACGCCTTGCGGGTGATCACCGTGACCTTCGGGACGGTGGCCTCGGCGTACGCGTAGATGAGCTTGGCGCCGCGCCGGATGATGCCGTCCCACTCCTGTCCGGTGCCGGGCAGGAAGCCGGGCACGTCGACGAAGGTCAGCACCGGGATGTTGAACGCGTCGCAGGTGCGGACGAACCGGGCGGCCTTCTCCGAGGCGGCGATGTCGAGCGTGCCGGCCAGGCTGATCGGCTGGTTGGCGACCACGCCGACCGGGCGGCCCTCGACCCGGCCGAACCCGACCACGATGTTGGTGGCGTAGAGCGGCTGGACCTCCAGGAAGTCCTCGACCACCGTCTCCACCACGGTCTTGATGTCGTACGGCTGGTTGGGCGAGTCCGGGATCAGGGTGTTCAGCGCGAGGTCGGCGTTGCCCGCGTCGAGGACGGCCTCCTCCTCGTACGTGACCGGCTCGTCCAGGTTGTTGCTGGGCAGGTACGACAGGAGCGCGCGTACGTAGTCGATCGCGTCGTCCTCGTCGCTCGCCAGGTAGTGCGCGTTGCCGCTGCGGGTGTTGTGCGTCCGCGCCCCGCCCAGCTCCTCGAAGCCGACCTCCTCGCCGGTGACCGTCTTGATCACGTCCGGTCCGGTGATGAACATGTGCGAGGTCTGGTCGACCATCACGGTGAAGTCGGTGATCGCCGGGGAGTAGACCGCGCCGCCCGCGCACGGGCCCATGATCAGCGAGATCTGCGGGATGACGCCGCTGGCCCGGACGTTGCGGAAGAAGATGTCGGCGTAGAGGCCGAGCGCGACCACGCCCTCCTGGATGCGCGCGCCGCCGGAGTCGTTGATCCCGATGATCGGGCAACCGATCTTCATGGCCAGGTCGAGCACCTTGACGATCTTCTCGCCGAAGACCTCGCCGAGCGAGCCGCCGAAGACCGTGAAGTCCTGCGAGAAGACGCAGATCTGCCGGCCGTCGACGGTGCCGTACCCGGTGACCACGCCGTCGCCGTACGGGCGGTTCCGCTCCAGGCCGAAGGCGGTCGAGCGGTGCCGGGCCAGCTCGTCGAGCTCCACGAAGGAGCCCTTGTCGAGCAGCATCTCGATGCGTTCCCGCGCGGTCCGCTTGCCCCGCGCGTGCTGCTTCTCGATGGCGCGTGCGGATCCGGCGTGAACCGCCTCCTCGCTGCGCTGGGCCAGGTCGGCGATCTTTCCGGCGGTGGTGTGGATGTCAGGCTGGGTCACGGTGGTCTCCACGCTGGCGAAGGCGGCGATGCACTCGTCGATGATCGTAGCCTCGTGGATGTC
Source organism: Actinoplanes sp. NPDC051851 (assembly GCF_040681165.1). Taxonomy (NCBI): domain Bacteria; kingdom Bacillati; phylum Actinomycetota; class Actinomycetes; order Micromonosporales; family Micromonosporaceae; genus Actinoplanes; species Actinoplanes sp. NPDC051851. Next base: position 101,440 of record NZ_JBFAYF010000020.1, read on the forward strand.
GCACACGGGGGGCGTCGCTACGGGGTCGTTTCGCACTCAATGTCCCATTCGTTACGACTGGCGTGACGAACGGAATGACCGCGGCCGGGCTGGCCTTCATCGCGGGCGGCCTCGCCACGCTGATCACCTTCCGGGCCTTCCTCTTCGGTGGTGACCGCCGGGACGACCGGGCCGCCGATCCGGAGCACGGCGAACGCCCGCCGGAGGAACGGCGCCGTACCCGGCGCCCGCGGACCGGGAGCGACCTGGCCTCGATCGGCCTCGCCGACGACCATCGGCAGCACGACGAGTTCGCCCTCCCCGCGGCGGACGAGAACTGGCTGACCGGACCCGCCGAGGAGCCCGCCCACCCCGAGCCCGCCCACCCCGAGCCCGCCCGCCACGAGGAGCCCGCCCACCCCGAGCCCGCGCGTCACGCCGAGCCGGTGCACTACGAGGAGGCGTGGTACCACGAAGATCACGCGGCCACGGCCTACGCGCCCGCGCCCGGGCCGGCCCGGGAGGACCCCTATCAGGAGCGGAGCCGGGAGATCGCCTGGTCGCAGCCGCCGGCCGCCGGGCCCGTCGCCCTCGTGTACGGAGAGGCCCCCGCCGAGCCGTACCGTGAGGCCCCTGCCGGGCCGTACCGTGAGGCCCCTGCCGAGCCGTACGAGACGGCCCCCGCCGAGCTGTACGAGACGGCCCCCGCCGAGCCGGCCCGCCCCGCCGAGCGGCAGGCCGACCGGGTCGACGGCTGGGTCCGCCCGGACTACCGCGCGCTCGACGACCTGCCGCTGACCGGCGAGTACTGGATGCCGGTCCCGGAACACCTGTACCACGACCCGGACCCGGAGCCCTCCGCCCGCGGATACGGCTGGCCGGTGCCGGTGGAGCGGCTGCCCCAGGTCCCCGACTACGAGCCCGCGACCGGTTTTGATCTGAGCCCGGGACAGGCCGCCGAGCCGACCGCCTACGTCCGCGACTGGCGCCCGGCGCCCGAGGACACCGACTACCGGATCCGGCTGCCGCGCTCCTGGGCCGACCGCGACGAGGACGGCGGTCGTGCTCCCCGCCCGCGGCCGCGTCCCCGCCCCGTGCTGCCGCCGGACCCCGATGACTACGTCAGTCGCCACTCCACGCACCGGCGGCCGTAGGCTTTCGGGATGTCTTCCGCGTACGCCGACCTGGACCGCCCGCCGCTCTCCGAGCGTGGCCTGAACCGGGCGCTCGTCACCTCCGGGTCGCTCTGGTCCCGCGTCGAGGTGCGTACCCGAACCGGGTCCACCAACGCGGACGCCGCGCTCGCCGCCCAGGAGGGTGCGGCCGAGGGCCTGGTCGTGGTCGCCGAGGTGCAGGACGCCGGGCGGGGGCGGCGGGACCGGCAGTGGCACTCGCCGCCGCGCGCCGGGCTCACGCTGAGCGTGCTGCTGAAGCCGGGCGTCCCCGATCCGGAGCGCGGCCTGCCCGCGGTCCCGCCCGGCGCGCTGGGCTGGCTGCCGCTGCTCGCCGGGGTGGCGCTGGCCGGGGCGGTGACCCGGGTGACCGAGCTCGAGGCGCGGCTGAAGTGGCCGAACGACCTGCTGGTCGGCGACCGTAAGTGCGCCGGGATCCTGGCCGAGATGGCCGGCGACACGGTGGTCGTCGGGATGGGGCTGAACGTCACCACCCGGTCCGAGGAGTTGCCCGAGACGACCGGCGTGCCGGCCACCTCGCTACGGCTGGCCGGCGCGACGGTGACCGATCGGGATCCACTGCTGCGGGCCCTGCTGCGCGGCTTCGACCGCTGGTACACCGGGTGGCGCGAGGCGGACGGGGACGCCGAGATGTGCGGGCTGCTCGGCGAGTACCGCCGGCTCTGCGCGACGATCGGCCGCCCGGTGCGGGTGCTGCTGCCGGCCGGGGGCGAGCTGCGCGGCGAGGCGGTCACCGTGGACAACGACGGCCAGTTGGTGATCCGTACGGAGGAAGGGGCCGAAGAACGCGTCTCGGCCGGTGACGTGCTGCACGTACGCTGACCGCGTGGCGTTCCCCGAGGATGTTCTCACCGAGGAGGAGGAGATCGTCCTCCACCTGCACCCGCACTGGCGCGCCGCGGTGGCGCCCGGCCTGCTCCTGGTGCTCGCCCTGACCGGCCTGATCATGGGCTGGGTGCTGCTCCCGGACGACGAGGGCGGCCGCGTCGGGCTGGCCCTGATCGCCGCGATCCTGCTCTGGTACTCGTTGCGCTACGCCGTCCACCCGCTGCTGGTCTGGCGGTGCACGCACTACGTGCTGACCAGCGAGCGGATCCTGCTGCAGCACGGCATCCTCACCCGGGAACGCCGGGACCTGCCGCTGAACCGGGTCAACGACCACGCGCTGACCCAGTCCCTGCCGGATCGGCTGCTCGGCTGCGGGACGCTGGTGGTCGACTCGATCGGCGAGCAGACCGCCCGGCTGGTGAGCGTGCCGCACGCGCAGCTGGTGCAGACCACGCTCTACGAGCTGATCGAGGCGGCCCCGGAGGACGAGGACGAAGAGGAGGAGGCTTCGGTACGCCCTTAGCGGGCGTCGAGCTCCGGCTCCAGGTCGAGGTGGGCGGCGCTGCCGGGCACCTCGACCGCGCTGAGCTCGGCGAGGCCGGCCGTCGCGTCCATCTCGGTGATCGCGCCCTCGTGCCCGTCGACCGGGGGCTTGAGGAAGACGAAGGTCCGGTACGCCCAGAAGCGGAAGACCGTGGCGATGCCGATGCCGAGTACGGTGACCGCCAGGAACGCGATCTCGTCGTGCTCCTCGGTGAGGCCGAAGCCGTACTTGCCGATCGCGATCGAGCCGGACTGGATCACCATTCCGACCAGGTTGAACCCGAAGAAGAGGATGTACTCCCGGCGCAGCGCGGTCCGCTCGTGGTTCCGGTAGGTCCAGTACCGGTTCGCCAGGTACGCCAGGGTGGTGGTGATCACCGTCGCGAGGACGCTGGCCTTGACCGCGCCGATCGGCAGGGCCACGTACGTGATCGCCATGTAGAGCAGGGTGTTCCCGGCGCCGATGATGCCGAAGGCGATGGCTTCCGGAGCGAGACGGCGGAGGCGATCCGTCAGCGAACTGGCTGAAGGCATTGGGCAACCTTACGGGGGAAGGGTCGGTTACACCGAATCACTACGGGGCGGTGGACGACGATGTCACACCCCCGGTGCGATGCGCGGTGCTGGTGCCCGGCGCCGCGGCCCGGAACACGAACTTCCGATAGGACCAGAAGCGGAAAAGCGTACCCGCCGCGGTGCCGATGAGCTGCCCCGAGACGTTGTCGGCGAGCTGGCTGCGGAAGACCGGCCACCAGTGGCCGAGACCGTAGTGGCTGATCGCCAGGCAGGCCAGCGCGATGCCGAGGCCGACCGCGTTCAGCGCGAAGAACGTGGTGTACTGCCGGGCCACGTGGACGTGCTCGCCGTGCCGCCAGGTCCAGTACCGGTTGCCGAGGAAGGCGAGTGTGGTGGCGATGGTGGTGGAGACGGTCTTCGCGGTGAGCGTCTCACTCCCGGCGTCGCGCAGCAGGTTGAAGATCAGCAGATCGACGCCGAACGCGATGGCGCCGACGGTGCCGAACTTCCCCATCTCGCGGACCGCTCCGCGGAGCCGGGCGCTCAGGCCGGACGGCTGCGCGGAGGTCGATGACACGGCTCCAAGGTACCGGGGCACCGCATCTCCCGCCGGTTTCGATGACGAGTCTTAACCCGAGGTACCGGCATGGTCACGTTGCCGGTACGGAGGGTTCCGGAACCCGTCCACTTCGCGGATCTCGTCCAGCCGTCCCCGGCACTCGGCGCACCAGCCCAGATGGGTGCGCATCCGGTGCGCGTCGCGCGCGGCGAGCCGGCCGCGGACCTCGCCGCCGAGCCGCTCGCCGGCCCACCGGCACTCCGGGTGGTCGGCGGCCGCGACGTGCTGCTGCAGATAGAGGCTGCGCAGGCCCTCGCGCGCGCGATGGGCGAGGACGGCCACCGCGTTCGGGGTGAGGCCCATCCGCGGCGCGAGCTCGGCCGGGGTGCTCCCCTCCACCTCGGTCTGCCAGAGCACGTCCCGCCAGCGCTGCGGCAGCTGACGGAACGCGTTGGCGGCGAAGCTGCGCTCCAGCCGGTCCAGCGCCGGGTCGGTGAACGGCTCGCCCGGGTCGTACGGGGTGAGGTCGTCGGTGAACTGCAGCCGCCGGTCGCGCCGGGCCCGCCGGTAGAAGACGTGCCGCATGGTGGTGTGCAGGTACGCCCGGAACGCCAGCAGGGGCCCCCGGCCGGCCCGCAGCGACGCGAAGACCCTGGCGAACGTCTCGGCCACCAGGTCGTCGACGTCGGCGGGGTCGCGGCTCAGCGCGTACGCGTGCTGCCGAGCCGCCACGTGATGGCGCTCGTACAGCGTCCCGTACGCGGCGGTGTCGCCGGCCCGGACGGCGGCGAGGAGATCCGTGTCCGTGTCCGCGTCGTGGCCCGGGGTCGTCATTCCGCCTCCTGTGGCAGGAACTGCGAGGAAAGCCCGATTAGGTGAAAGTCTAGAGCTTCTGTCCCTTTTGTGAAAGTTGCCAGAACCGCCGGTGTGGCTGAGGCGCCCGCGGTGGCCGGTGCGCGCTGTTGCATATTGCGGCGAAGAATCAATCGTCATTGCGCACCGCAGCCAAAGATTGTGCGGTTGTCCACAGATACAACCGATGAACTGCACGCACTTCCGGCTTACGCTGACGTGACTCCCATGACAAAAGCCGGATTCTCCGGCCGATCTGTCATTGGTCAGTGCCGACCGAAGGAGCTTCACCTTGTCTCAGCCCCCCACCTCGCACTCCCGCCTTCTGGCGTGGATCGACGAGGTCGCTGCCCTGACAACTCCCGACCGCATCGTCTGGTGTGACGGTTCGGACGCCGAATGGGCCCGGATGACCGACGAGCTCGTCGCGTCCGGCGCGCTGGTCCGTCTCGACGCCGAGAAGAAGCCGAACTCGTTCTGGGCGCGGACCGACCCGTCGGACGTCGCGCGTGTCGAGGAGCGGACCTTCATCTGCTCGGCCGACGAGGCGGACGCCGGCCCCACCAACAACTGGATGGCGCCGGCCGAGATGAAGTCCCTGATGACGGAGCTGTACCGCGGCTCGATGAAGGGCCGGACGATGTACGTCGTCCCGTTCTGCATGGGCCCGCTGGACGCGCCGTCACCCATGTTCGGCGTGGAGCTGACCGACAGCCCGTACGTCGTCGCCAGCATGCGCATCATGACCCGGATGGGGGCCGAGGTCCTGACCGCGCTGGGTGACGACACGGACTTCGTGCCCTGCCTGCACTCGATCGGCGCGCCGCTCGAGCCCGGCCAGGAGGACGTGGCCTGGCCGTGCAGCGAGACCAAGTACATCTCGCACTTCCCGGAGACCCGGGAGATCTGGTCCTTCGGTTCCGGGTACGGCGGCAACTCGCTGCTCGGCAAGAAGTGCTACGCGCTGCGGATCGCCAGCGTGGCCGCCCGGGACGAGGGCTGGCTCGCCGAGCACATGCTGATCATGAAGCTGACCTCGCCCGAGGGCGTCGTCCGGTACATCGCCGGCGCCTTCCCCTCGGCCTGCGGCAAGACCAACCTCGCCATGCTCGAGCCCACCCTCGACGGCTGGACGGTGGAGACGGTCGGCGACGACATCGCCTGGATGCGCTTCGGCGAGGACGGCCGGCTCTGGGCCACCAACCCGGAGTTCGGTCTCTTCGGCGTGGCACCCGGCACCGACTTCCACACCAACCCCAACGCCATGCGTACGTTGGCGAAGGGGAACTCGGTCTTCACCAACGTGGCGCTGACCGACGAGGGCGACATCTGGTGGGAGGGCATGGGCGAGCCGCCCGCGCACCTCACCGACTGGAAGGGTAAGGACTGGACGCCGGAGTCGGAGGCGCCGTCGAGTCACCCCAACAGCCGGTTCTGCACCCCGATCGAGCAGTGCCCGATCCTGGCGGACGAGTACCACGACCCGCGCGGCGTGCCGATCGACGCGATCCTCTTCGGCGGCCGCCGCAAGACCACCATCCCGCTGGTCACCGAGGCCCGCGACTGGGTGCACGGGGTGTACCTGGGCGCGACGCTCTCCAGTGAGACCACCGCGGCCGCGGTCGGGCAGGTCGGCGTGGTCCGGCGCGACCCGATGGCGATGCTGCCGTTCATCGGCTACCACGCGGGCGACTACTTCCAGCACTGGATCGACATGGCCAAGGGCGCCTCGGGCGACGCGTCCAAGCTGCCCAAGGTCTTCTACGTGAACTGGTTCCGCCGGGACGCGGACGGCGGGTTCCTCTGGCCGGGCTTCGGCGAGAACAGCCGGGTGCTCAAGTGGGTCGTCGAGCGCCTGGACGGCAAGGCCGACGCGGTGGAGACCGCGATCGGTCACGTGGCCACCCCGGAGTCGCTCGACCTGACCGGTCTGGACATCGACCCGGCGGCCCTGGAAGCGGTGCTGCGGGTCGACAAGGACGAGTGGCTGGCCGAGCTGCCGCAGGTCACCGAGTGGTTCGAGAGGTTCGGCGACAAGCTGCCGGCGGTGCTCTGGGCCGAGCTGGACGCGCTGCGCGCCCGCCTCGCCGACGCCTGACGCTCGTCCTTCCCGGGTCTGACGGCCCCCTGAACACCGTCGGGTCGTGTCCGCCTCAACGGCGAGGCGGATGCGACCCGCCGGACGGTGGAGGGTCACCATCGGGACGATGGCGGTCCTTTACCACACGATCGGCCGCATCCCGGCGCGATTGGTCCCGATGGCACACGGTCGCCGCTCGGCCCGCCACCCGCAGTGGCTACCCTTTGCGGTGATGAGCGTGCGTTCACTGATCTATTCGTTCTACGAACGGCGGCTCGCCGGCAAACTGACCGGCAAGCCGGTGCCCCGCCATGTCGGCGTCATGTGTGACGGCAATCGGCGCTGGGCCCGGGAGATGGGCTTCGTCGACCCCAACGACGGCCACCGTGTCGGCGCCAGCCGGGTCAAGGAGCTGCTGGCCTGGTGCGATCAGGCCGGCATCGAGCACGTCACCCTCTACCTGCTCGCCACCGACAACCTGCGCCGCCCGGCGGCCGAGCTCGACCCGCTGGTCCGGATCATCGAGGACCTGGCCACCGAGCTCGCCGAGGAGGGCAACCCCTGGCGGCTGCGGATGGTCGGCGCGCTCGACATCCTGCCCGCCGCGACCGCCGCGACGCTGAAGGCCGCCCAGGAGAAGACCCGGGACCGCAGCGGCGGCGTCGAGGTCAACATGGCGGTGGGGTACGGCGGGCGCCGCGAGATCACCGACGCGGTCCGCTCCCTGCTCCAGCAGCACGCGGCCTCCGGCGGCACGCTCGAGGAGCTCGCCGAGATCCTCGACGTCGAGCACATCGCCGAGCACCTCTACACTCGCGGCCAGCCCGATCCCGACCTGGTCATCCGGACCAGCGGGGAGCAGCGGCTCTCCGGCTTCCTGCTCTGGCAGTCGGCCCATTCGGAGTTCTACTTCCACGACGCGAACTGGCCCGACTTCCGCCGGATCGACTTCCTCCGCGCCCTGCGCTCCTACGCCAGCCGCCAGCGCCGCTACGGCGCCTGAACCCACGCGCGCCACCGCGCGCCACCGCGCGCCACCGTGCGCCACCGCGCGGGACGGGCGGGTGCCGCGGTACGGGCTCGCGAGCCGGCTGCCACCCCGGGGCCGGAGCGCGGGTTGCGGTTCTGGCTGGTGCTCAGGGGTCTCTCAAGCGGAGCGAGAGACCCCTGAGCACCAGCCAAGACCTGGGGCGCGGTGCGGCCGGGACCACGACGGTGGTCGCGGCGCGTGCGGACGGCACCTTTTGAGCGGGGCGGGTGCCGCAGGTGCGTACTGGAGAAGGGGTTCAGAAACGCTGGAGACCCTCGGTCAGGAAAGCGGCGACCGCGTGCGGGGACTCGAGCGTGAGGTCGGCGGCGCTGGAGACCTCGGCGCCGGTCTCCGGATTGGCCACGGCGACCGCCATGCCGAAGAAGTCCGGGTCGACGGCCTCGCGGGCGCGCAGTGCGTCGAAGGCCTTGATGTCGGACATGTCGTCGCCGAAATACCACGCGCAGCCGGCGTTGCGGACCACCTCGGTGATGACCATGCCCTTGTCCTGGTCGACCGGGGGCTTGAGCTCGACGACCATCCGGCCGTTCTGGATCTTGAGGCCGTGCCGCTCGGCCTGTTCGTGGCCCCAGCGCTCGATGGCCGGGGCGAGCGACGGGTCGGTGCGGTAGTGCAGGGCGACCGAAAGCCTCTTGTACTCCACCCGGGCGGGCTCGGGGAGCTCGGCGCGGGCCTGCTCGGCGAGCTCGGTCATGGCCGGCACCCACTCCTCGGCGGCCGGCTCGGTCACCACCTTGCCGTCGTGCCACATCTCCAGGCCGTAGAGGCCGTAGAGGTCGACGTGCTCGAGCGACGCGAAGCGGGAGCGCAGGAAGCTGACCGGGCGTGCTGAGACGATCACCACTCGGGCCACCGAGGCGGCCAGCCGCTCCAGGACGCCCGGGATCTCCGGCACCGGCTGGGAGGCGTCGGGATCCTCGGTGACGGGTGAGAGCACACCGTCGAAGTCGAAGAAGAAGGTGGTCAGGGACGCGCGCTCGGCGGTGAGGGCCCACGCCTCGGCGCTGCTCGACGGATGGGTCGGACGCTCGATCTGTGCCACGTCGTCAGACTACCCGCGGATGGTCGTCTTTTAAGCCCGGCGATTTTCGCGTGGGTCGAGCGTCACTCGTAGGTGCCCGATTTTGCGCACTACCGGGATTGGCAGTTGACCGCTAGCGTTTGAGTCATGGCACGGGGTCATCCCGAGCCAGCCGGTCGGCCCGGACCTGCGACTTCGTGCGCCATAGGGCCCGCAATCCAGCCCTGTGCCAGTGCCGGCGGCCGGAGGTGGCGGACCGCGGGTGGCCGGGTTGCACGCCCGCTGGAGCAGGCCTGTGACATCTCGCCGTACCGATGCCGGTGTCGCCTCAACTGCAGAAGCTGCAGTCCCGGCCGACAAGGTGACCAAGAGCCGTGCCACGTCCTCCCGCCGCAAGGCGGTCGACCGGCACGCCGACGCCGAGCCCGCCCCCGTCGGCCGGGTCTTCGTCCTGGACACCTCGGTCCTGCTGTCCGACCCGGCGGCCTTCCGCCGGTTCACTGATCATGAGGTGATCGTCCCCCTGGTGGTCATCTCTGAACTGGAGGGCAAACGCCACCACCCCGAGCTCGGCTGGTTCGCTCGACAGTCTCTACGGATGCTGGACGAGCTCCGGATCAAGCACGGGCGACTCGATCAGCCGGTGCTCTGCAACGACGAGGGCGGCACGCTGCGGGTCGAGCTCAACCACGCCGACCAGAGCGTCCTGCCGCAGGGCTTCCGGAACGACTCGAACGACACCCGCATCCTCTCGGTCGCCCTCGGGCTGGCCGCCGAGGGCCGGGACGTCACGCTGGTCAGCAAGGACATGCCGCTGCGGGTGAAGGCGGCGTCGGTCGGCATCACCGCCGACGAGTACCGGCACGGCCAGGCCAGCGACCCGACCTGGACCGGCATGGCCGATCTGGAGCTGGAGGAGGACCAGGTCAGCGCGCTCTACTCCGGTGACGTGCTGGAGCTGGACGAGGCGGCGAACCTGCCCTGCCACACCGGCCTGGTGATCCACTCGGCGCGCGGCTCGGCGCTCGGCCGGGTCAACCCGGACAAGACCGTGAAGCTGGTCCGCGGCGACCGGGACGCGTTCGGGCTGCGCGGCCGTTCGGCGGAGCAGCGGATCGCGCTGGACATCCTCCTCGACGAGGAGATCGGCATCGTCTCGCTCGGCGGCAAGGCCGGCACCGGCAAGTCCGCGCTGGCGCTCTGCGCCGGCCTGGAGGCGACGATGGAGCGCAACCGCCACAAGAAGGTGATCGTCTTCCGTCCCCTCTACGCGGTCGGCGGCCAGGAGCTCGGCTACCTGCCCGGCAGCGAGTCGGAGAAGATGTCGCCCTGGGCGCAGGCGGTCTTCGACACGCTCGGTGCCGTGGTGCACGCCAACGTGGTCGAGGAGGTGATGGCCCGCGGCCTGCTCGAGGTGCTGCCGCTGACGCACATCCGCGGCCGGAGCCTGCACGACGCGTTCGTGATCGTCGACGAGGCGCAGTCGCTGGAACGCAACGTGCTGCTCACCGTCCTCTCCCGGATCGGCCAGGGGTCCCGGGTGGTGCTGACGCACGACGTGGCGCAGCGGGACAATCTGCGGGTCGGCCGGCACGACGGTGTGACCGCGGTGATCGAGGCGCTGAAGGGGCATCCGATCTTCGCCCATGTCACGCTCACCCGTTCGGAGCGGTCGCCCATCGCCGAGGTGGTCACCGATCTGTTGGAGGAGATCCCCCTCTGAGGTGACGGCAGAGCGGTTTTTTGCCCCTTATGTAGGGAAAAAACCCGTGACTAAAGTCACAAGACCGCTCTGGCATTTCACATCCACTTCACGTTGCGCCATGGTGTCTGGCGAGCACCACTCTCGTGGCCGCAACGGTAGTGATCGATAGCGGCCACGCCCTCACGGGACGTGAGGGCGGCGGCCCGTCGGGTCGCGGTGCTCGCGGTACGGCTTTCGACGGCCGGCCGTGTCATTGCCCCCGACGAAGGGAATCTTCGTGAAGCGGCTCTGGAGCCGGCTCGGAGTTCGCGCGTTGTCTGTCGGTCTGCTCGCATCGGGCCTCGGCGGCGGCGTGTATCTGGGACAGAACCGGGACATCCAGCAGCAGAGCGCCGAAGCGCAGCTCGTCGTTCAGGCGGACGCCGAGGAGATCCAGCTGCTGAAGGAGCGCGCGGCCGACCACGCCGCGGCTCGCGCATTCCGTACCCAGGCCGAGGGTGCCGCGGCCGAGAAGGCCGCCACCGAGGCCAAGGCCGCCGCCGGCAAGGCGAAGAAGCTCGAGGCGGCGGTGATCGCGGAGAAGAAGGAGGAGGCCGCGAAGAAGGCCGCCGCGTCCGGTGCTGCCGTGCCGTACACCGGTGAGATCCCGACCTCCTGCAACGAGTACTCGGGTTCCCGGGCGATCGGCTGCGCGCTGATGCTCGACGCGGGCTTCGCGATCGACCAGTTCCCGTGCCTCGACAAGCTGTGGAAGAAGGAGAGTGGCTGGAACTACAAGGCCACCAACCGCAGCTCGGGCGCGTACGGCATCCCGCAGGCCCTGCCGGGCAGCAAGATGGCGTCGATCGCCTCCGACTGGAAGACCAATCCGGCCACCCAGATCAAGTGGGGTCTCGGCTACATCGAGGGTCGCTACGACTCGCCCTGTGGCGCCTGGACCCACTCGGAGAACACCGGCTGGTACTGAGCCGACCGGGGTCGCGCGGCAAAGCCGTGCGGCCCCGTTTTCCTGTGGTCCAATGTCCACATGGTCCGAATTGCGGCTTCCGTAGCGCTGGCCGTCGCGGTGGTGTCAACGGTGGGCGGTTTCGCCCCGGCCCGTGACGTCGTCGGCGGCAATGTCGCCAAGGCGGGGGAGTTCCCCTGGGTGGTGCGGCTCTCGATGGGCTGCGGCGGCGCGCTCACCGCACCCCGGGTGGTGCTCACCGCCGGCCACTGCGTCGGGCGCTCCGGCCCGAACGACAGGATCACCGTGACGGCCGGCTCGGCCGATCTGCAGGGCGCCGACGCGGTCGCGGTCCACTCCGTCGAGGTGATCCGGGCCACCGGCTTCGTCAACGAGTTCCGCGGCGACGACTGGGCCGTGGTCAAGCTGGAGAAGGCGCTCACCCTGCCCACCCTCGACCTGGCCGGCACCCCGGTCGGCGACGGCGACGTGGTGACCGTGATGGGCTGGGGCCAGACCCGGGAGCAGGCCCCGCGGCAGGAGCGCAACCTGCACTACGCCACGGTGCCGATCATCGGAGTCGCGGAGTGCGCGAGGGCGTACCGGAAGGCCACAGTGGAGCTGGTGCGGGCGGACTCGCTCTGCGCCGGGCGGCACGGGGTCGACACCTGTCAGGGTGACTCCGGTGGCCCGATGGTGCGGCGGGGGCCGGACGGGCGCTGGGCACAGGTGGGGATCGTGAGCTGGGGGCTCGGCTGCGCGCGGGACGACTATCCCGGCGTCTATACCCGGATCGCCGCGTTCCGGACCGCGATCAAGGCGGCGACCAGGCGACTCAGCGCCGGCTGAGCGGTGTTCGACTGGCCGGGGGTGCGCGGGGCTGGGACCATTCCGGTATGGCTTACGGGATTCCCGACACGCGTACCGACGCGGCCACCTTCGGCACCGAGTCCTTCTACGCCTCCATCGGCCGCGCGTTCGTCACCATGTGCGCGGTCGTCCCCGTCCTCTTCCTGATCGAGGCGATCGACGTCGGGATCGGCGCCGGCACCCTGGACATGGCCGGCGGCATCCTCCCGCACCACCTCGCCGGCCTTGACGGCGTGCTGTTCAGCCCGTTCCTGCACGCCGGCTGGGACCATCTGTACGGCAACGCGGTCCCGCTGATCCTGCTCGGCACGTTCGCCCTGGCCGGCGGCGCCCGCCGTTTCCTCTGGTCGACCTTCGTGATCATGCTGGTCAGCGGCCTCGGCGTCTGGTTCATCGGCGACCCGAACACGGTGGTGGTCGGCGCCAGCGGCGTGATCTTCGGCTACCTCGGCCTGCTCTTCGCCCGCGGCTTCGTCGAGCGCAGCTGGTGGAACTTCGGGGTGGCGCTCTTCATCGGCCTGCTCTACTGGTACCAGCTCTTCAACATCCTCCCCACCGACCAGCGCATCTCCTGGCAGGGCCACCTGCTCGGCCTGGTCGGTGGCTTCCTCGCGGCCATCCTCTTCCGCCGCCGCTCTTGATCCACAGTGCACGATCCCGCTTCTCCGGTACGGGTCTCGTAGCGCATCAGCCGGCCGCCGGGTGGCCGCGGCACCCGCTCGCGGTCCACGGGGTGATCGGGCCCGCGGTCGCTGTTCGTGTGCGGCTGTCGCGATGGTGGGCGGGATCGTGTGCCGGTGCCGCCCTGGCGGGGCGGCCCGGGCGGGGCGGCCCGGGCGGGAGCGCCCGGGCCGGAGTGGTCAGATGATCGCGTCGCCGATCGGGACCGTGGGGAGGTGGCCGTCGAAGTCGACCGCGGAGTACAGGGCCAGCTTCTCCAGGCGGTGGTACGAGTCGATCACGCGGATCGTGCCGCTCTTGGAGCGCATCACGATCGACTGGGTGTGCGCGCCGCCGGAGCGGTAGCGGACGCCCTTGAGCAGGTCGCCCGAGGTGACGCCGGTGGCGACGAAGAAGCAGTTGTCGCCGGTGACCAGGTCGTCGGTGGTGAGCACCCGGTCCAGGTCGTGACCGCCGTCGATCGCCTTCTGCCGTTCCGAGTCGTCGAGCGGCCAGAGCTTCGCCTGGATCATGCCGCCGAGGCACTTGATCGCGCAGGCCGCGGTGATGCCCTCCGGGGTGCCGCCGATCCCCATCAGCACGTCGACGTCGGACTCGGCCCGGGCCGCCGAGATGGCCCCGGCGATGTCGCCGTCGGAGATGAACTTGATGTTCGCGCCGGCCTGGCGTACCTCCTCGACCAGCGCGGCGTGCCGCGGACGGTCCAGAATGCACACCGTCACATCGGAGACGCTGGACCGCTTGGCCTTGGCGATGCGGCGCAGGTTCTCGGTGGCGCCGGCGTTGATGTCGATCACGTCGGCGCAGTCCGGGCCGACGGCGATCTTGTCCATGTAGAAGACCGCGCTGGGGTCGAACATCGCCCCGCGCTCGGCGACGGCGAGAACCGCCACCGCGCCGGGCATGCCCTTGCTCATCAGCGTGGTGCCGTCGACCGGGTCGACCGCGACGTCCACCTCCGGGCCGGTGCCGTCGCCGACCTGCTCGCCGTTGTAGAGCATCGGGGCCTCGTCCTTCTCGCCCTCGCCGATGACGACGACGCCCCGCATCTGGATCGAGTTGATGAGCTTGCGCATGGCGTCGACGGCCGCGCCGTCCCCGCCGTTCTTGTCTCCGCGCCCGACCCAACGGCCGGCGGCCATGGCGGCGGCCTCGGTCACACGGACCAGGTCGAGAGCGATGTTGCGGTCGAGATCCTGGGGAACCCGGGCAGGCATGTCGGCCTCCTCGCATCGTTGCGGGGCTGATGGATTCCCCGATCCTGGCATCCGAGGTGCTGCCACGTCCCGTTTCAGCGACATGGTTAACAATGAGCAGGTGGAACCCGCTACCGAGAACGCGCCGGCCTCGTCCCCCGTGCCGCCTTCCGCAGAGCCGTCCGCCGAGCCGCAGGCATCGCTCTCCGCCGTGCCGCAGGCCGCGTCGCCCGCCGTGCCGCAGGTGTCGCCGTCCGCCGTGCCGCAGGCGTCGCCGCGGTTGGCCAAGCGTGAGGAGCGGCGGCCACGGGACATGGCGTTGTCGCTGGCCGTGCTGATGGTGCCGATCGTGCTGATGCTCGCGTTCTACCGCGTGGTGCTCGGCGGCGACGAGCCGATGACCGTCGACCCGGCCTCCTCGATCGACCTGGCGTCGAAGGAGTTCTCCGTCCTGAAGCCGGCCGGTCTGGGCGAGGACTGGCGGGTGACCGCGGCGAACTTCAAGCGCGAGGACACCGGCGCCACCCTCCGGATCGGTTACGTCGACCCGGACGACGCCCCGGTCCAGCTGGTGGAGAGCACCACGCCGGCCGGCACCCTGGTCCCGGCCGAGATGGGCGCGGACGGCGAGCGTACCGGCGCCTACCGCACCGACGCCCGGACCTGGACCATCTACACCGGCCGGCCGGGCGAGACCGCCCTGATCAGCACCGAGGGCGCGCGTACGGTCCTGATCCTCGGCAAGACCGACCAGAGTTACCTGGAGACCCTGGCGTCCTCGCTCTCCTGACCGGCCGTCGGTCTCCCGATCGGGTCCGGCCGGCCGTCGGTCTCCCGATCCGGTCGGTCTCCCGATCCGGTGTCAGTCTCCCGATCCGGCGTCAGTCGTCGGTGCGGGCGGCTCGGGCGGCGTCGATGCGCTCGCGGGCACCGTCGAGCCAGCGCTGGCAGACGTCGGCCAGCCGCTCGCCGCGCTCCCAGAGGGCGAGCGACTCCTCCAGCGTGCCGCCGCCCTGCTCCAGGCGCTCGACCACCCCGGCCAGCTCGGTGCGGGCCTGCTCGTAGCTCAGGCTCTCGTCGGCCGGGCTCTGGTTGCTCATGCGTCCTCCTCGTCGGCCGGGCTCGTCGCCGGTGCGACGGCCTTGGCTCTCTTCTTCGGCGCCGCCTTCTGCGGGGGCGCCGCCTTCCGGCGGGGCGCGTCCGGCGCATCCGTGCCGGGCGAACCGGGCGCGGTGGCCGGGCGGGGCGCGGCGATGGGGCCGGACCCGGTGGCCGGGGGTGCGGGCGGGGTGGCCGGGCCGGGGGCGGCGATGGGGCCGGGCGCGGTGGCCGGGGGTGCGGTCGTGGTGGCGTGCAGCTCGCCCTCGGCCAGGCGCAGGCGCAGCGTGTCGCCGGGGGAGACGTCGGCGGGAGCGCGCAGCACGTGGCCGTCGGAGCGCTGGACGATCGCGTACCCCCGCTGGAGGGTGGCGAGCGGGGAGAGCGCGCGCAGCCGGGCGACCGTGTGCCGGAGCTCGTCGTCGGCGCGGCGCAGGCGGTGGTCGAGGCTGCGGGTGGCCCGGTCGCGGAGCTGGACGGCCTCGCGGGCGCGCTGGTCGAGCAGGGCCTCCGGGCGGGCCAGCACCGGGCGGGAGCGCCACGACTCGATGCGGTGGCGCTCGCGGTCGATCAGGGTGAGCACGGCGCGGTCGAGGCGGTCGCGGGCGTGCCCGATCAGGCGGACCTCGTCGCCGAGGTCGGGGACGATCCGCTTGGCGGCGTCGGTGGGGGTGGAGGCGCGCAGGTCGGCGACGTAGTCCAGCAGCGGGGTGTCGGTCTCGTGGCCGATCGCGCTCACGACCGGGGTGCGGGCGGCGAAGACGGCCCGGCAGAGCGCCTCGTCGGAGAAGGGGAGCAGGTCCTCCACGCTGCCGCCGCCGCGGGCGATCACGATAACGTCGACGCCGTCGTCGTTGTCGAGGACCTTGAGGGCGTCGATGATCTGCGGGACCGCGGTGGGGCCCTGGACCGGCACGTTGACCACGCGGAAGTCGACGCCGGGCCAGCGGCGCCGGGTGTTCATCAGCACGTCGCGCTCGGCGGCGCTGGCCCGGCCGGTGATCAGGCCGATCCGCTGCGGGAGGAACGGGAGCCGGCGCTTGCGCTCGCGGGCGAACAGGCCCTCGGCGGCGAGCAGGCGCTTCAGTTTCTCCAGGCGGGCCAGCAGCTCGCCGAGGCCGACCTGGCGGATCTCGTCGGCGCGCAGGCTCAGCGTGCCGCGGGCCGGGTAGAACTCCGGCTTGGCGTGCAGGGTGACCCTGGCTCCCTCGGCCAGCTCGGGCGCGCCGGCGTCGAGCACGTCGCGGTGGGCGGTGACGGTCAGGCTGAGGTCGGCGGAGGGGTCGCGCAGGGTCAGGAAGACCACGCCGGAGCCGGGGCGGCGGCTGATCTGCGCCACCTGGCCGTCGACCCAGACCCAGCCCAGCTTGGCGATCCAGGCGCCGACCTTCTGGCTCACGACGCGGACCGGCCACGGCTCGTCGGCGGTGCTCTTGGCGGGACCCGGCTCACTCACCCGGCCAGATTAGGTCAACCCACCGACATTCTCCCCGGCGCGATGCCGGGCGGCGTGGATGTCGCCGGGCGCCCGCTCCTGGGGGAGCTCGGTGGCGAGGGCCTGCGCCTCGGCATGGCGCCCGACGTAGTCGCTCAGGTCGACCGGGGTACGGCGTTCGGGGAGGAGGCGACCGGTCAGCGAGACGACGGTCAGCGCGATCAGGCCGGCGCACGTCCAGAACGCGAGGTCGTAGCCGGCGTACTTGAGGTCGGCGTGCGGGGTCGTCCCGGTGCCGGTGCCGAGGAAGGGGAGCGGGTAGCCGCGGCGCTGCGGGTAGCCGGTCAGGCAGCAACGGGTGGTGGTGAGCGCGGTGCCGGCCGCGAGACCGCCGAGGGCGACCACGGCGGTGGCCGCCCATCCGGGGCCGCCGGGGGCGATGCGGTGCAGGCAGAGAAGGATGACGCCGCCGAGCGCGAGACCGGCGTGGAAGACCACGTACGGGACGTCGTTCCACCCGCAGAGCAGGTCGAGCAGGCCGAGGCCGAGCACGAACCAGCCGGTCATCACGCGTACCACGGTGGGGATCGAGGGCCACTCGTCGGCGGCGGCGTGTCGCGGCTCGGCCCTCATGAACCGAGTATCTCGCCCTTAACCGTCCTTATGGGGCGAAACGTGCTATCGGGCCGCGCGCTCCCGCCACCGGCGCCAGGCGGCACCGGCCAGGACCGCGATCAGGAAGCCCGCCGCGGCCCAGAACGCCAGGTCGGCGGCGAGGTGGTAGCCGTTCGTGGTCCAGCCCCCGGCCTGCGCCAGGGCACGCGCCTCGGCCTCGGTGTCGGCCACCCCGCCACGCTCGGACCAGGCGTACGGCCAGCCCCGGTGCTCGGTGTATCCGAACATGCAGCAGACCTGCTCCGACCGTACCCAGAGGGAAGCGGAGAGACCCGCGGCCGCCCCGGCGAGAGTGCCCGCGACGGTGGCCGCGACCGGCGGCCGGAGGTGATGCCAGAGAAGGAGCAGGACGCCGGCGGCCGCCAGCACCAGACCGGCCGGATCGATCAGTGCCCAGAGCGCGCCCAGCACGCTCAGCGTCGCGCCCGCGATGACCAGTATCGGCCGTTTGACCTCTGTTTTCATGGCTACCCCCGTCATGCGGGGAGTTATAGCACCCGATATCAACTGTGGTGCTGATCGCAGGAGGGCGGGTGTGCGGGCGGGGCACGTACCATGGCCGGGTGACTGAAGCTCGCAAGCGGGTGTTGCTCGCCAAGCCGCGTGGCTACTGCGCCGGCGTCGACCGGGCCGTGCAGACCGTCGAGGAGGCGCTGAAGCTGTACGGCGCGCCGGTCTACGTCCGCAAGCAGATCGTGCACAACAAGCACGTGGTCAGCACCCTCGAAGCCCGTGGCGCGATCTTCGTCGAGGAGAACTACGAGGTCCCCGAGGGGTCGACCGTGGTCTTCTCCGCGCACGGGGTGGCCCCCGAGGTGCACGACCAGGCCCGGGAGCGCAACCTCAAGGCGATCGACGCGACCTGCCCGCTGGTCACCAAGGTCCACCACGAGGCGAGGCGGTTCGCCGCCGACGACTACGACATCCTGCTGATCGGTCACGAGGGCCACGAGGAGGTCATCGGCACGGCCGGCGAGGCGCCGCGGCACATCCAGCTGGTCGACGGCCCGGACGACGTGGAGAACGTGGTGGTCCGCGACCCGTCCAGGGTCGTCTGGCTGTCGCAGACCACGCTCTCGGTCGACGAGACCATGGAGACGGTCGCCCGGCTCAAGACGCGGCTGCCGCTGCTCCAGTCGCCGCCCAGCGACGACATCTGCTACGCCACCTCCAACCGGCAGCACGTGATCAAGGAGATCGCGCCGGACTGCGACGTGGTGATCGTGGTCGGCTCGACCAACTCGTCGAACTCGGTGCGGCTGGTCGAGGTGGCCCTCGGTGCCGGCGCGCGCGCCGGTCACCTGGTCGACTACGCCTCCGAGATCCAGGAGGAGTGGCTGGCCGGCGCCACCACGGTCGGCGTCTCGTCCGGTGCCAGCGTGCCGGACGAGCTGGTCATGGAGGTGCTGGCGTTCCTGGCCGAGCGCGGCTTCGGCGAGGTCACCGAGTACACGACGGCCGACGAGCGGCTCACCTTCTCCCTGCCGCAGGAGCTGCGCAAGGACATGAAGGCGGCGGCGGCCCGGGCGGCTAGCTGAGCTCGGGGGCCTGGGGCTGGCGGGGAGCCAGCTCCACCTGGGGCGGGACGGGCAGCTCGTCGTCGGAGACGCCCATCTCGGCCAGCTTGCGGGCGCTCACCAGCACCCGCCCCTCCAGCGAACCCACCGCCCGGTTGTACGCGGTGACCGCCCCGGCCAGCGAGGTGCCCAGCTTTCCCACGTGATCGCCGAGCGTGGCGAGCCGTCCGTACAGGTCCCGGGCCAGCCGGTGCACGGCGACCGCGTTGCTGGCCAGCGCCTCCTGCCGCCACGAGTAGGCGACCGTGCGCAGCATCGCGATCAGCGTCGCCGGGGTGGCGAGCACCACGTTGCGGCGGAACGCGAAGTCCATCAGCACCGGGTCCCGCTGCAGCGCCGCGTCCAGGAACGGGTCGGCCGGCACGAAGAGCACCACGAAGTCCGGGGACTGATCGAAAGCGGTCCAGTACGCCTTCGCCGACAGCGCCTCCACGTGCGCCCGAAGGTGCCGGGCGTGCTGGTCGAGCAGGAGGTCACGGTCCCGCTCGTCGCGGGCCTCCATCGCGGACAGGTACGCCTCCAGCGGTGCCTTCGCGTCCACCACCACGCTGCGCCCGCCGTGCAGGGTGACCACCAGGTCGGGGCGGACGGCGTGCCGGTCGGTGGCGGCGGTGACCTGCTCGGCGAAGTCGCAGTGCTCCAGCAGCCCGGCCGACTCGACGATCCGGCGCAGCTGCTGCTCGCCCCACCGCCCCCGGACCTGCGGTGCCCGCAACGCCGCGACCAGCTGCTTCGTCTCGGTACGCAGTTCGCCGGAGACGGCACCCATGGCGCGTACCTGCTCGCGGAGCTCGGCATACGCGTCGACCCGCTCGTGTTCCAGCTCGGCGACGCGCTGTTCGTACCGGCGCAGGGTGTCCTGCAGCGGGGCGATCGCCCGGGCCACCGCCTCCTGGGACTGGGCGGTCGCCTCATAGGAGAGTGCGCGCAGCGACTGCTCCAGCCGCTGCTCACCGTCGCGGGCGGCGGCCACCGTCGCCTCCAGCCGGGCGATGTCCGCGGCGGCGCGCGCCCGGGCGGCCAGCCAGCCCAGGGCGGCCCCGGCCGCCAGACAGACGAGAACCACGGCGAGGGTCGAGAAGGTCACCCCCGAAGATTGCCAGAGCGTGCGAGTGGGACCGCGGGGGTACCTTGGGAAACATGAACGGCGTGTTGCTCATTCTGGCCATCGTCGCGATCGTCGGCCTCGTCATCGCCGTGACGCAGCGCGGCGGCGGTCGCACCCAGCAGACCACTATCGAGGACGCTCGCGCCGAGGCGCAGCGGTGGTACGAGCGGCTCGGCGGACAGGTGATGAACCTGCACGCGGACGAGCCGGCGGCACGTCAGGCACTGGCCGACGCGAGCGAGCGCTACAACGCCGCCGGCGGCCAGCTGCAGCAGGCCAAGACCGTCACCCAGTTCCAGCTGGCCCGCGAGTCCGCGCTGGAGGGCCTGGCGTACGTGCGGGCCGCGCGGACGGCGATGGGTCTCGACCCGGGTCCGGACCTGCCGCCGCTCGCCGCCTCCCAGGGCAGCGGGCACCTCACCCAGGAGCGCGAGGTCAGCGTGCAGGGGCACGCGTACAAGGCCGGTCCGCGGCCGGGCCCGGAGACGCCCTACTACTACCCGGGCGGCCGGGTTCAGGGCCGCCCGGTCCCCGCGGGCTGGTACTCCACCCCGGTCTGGAAGACGGCGCTCGGTGCGGGCGCGGGCGTGCTCGGCGGCATGCTGATCTTCGACGCGCTCTTCTCGCCGGGCTTCGGCGACCCGGGCTTCGGCGGCTTCGACGGCGGCGGCTTCGACGGCGGCGGCTTCGACGGCGGTGGCTTCGACAACGCCGGTGACTTCGGTGGCGGCGGTTTCGACGGTGGCGGCGATTTCGGAGACTTCGGCGATTTCGGCGGAGACTTCTAAAACCCTTCCGGGGGTACGCGTGACGAAGGCGGTGGGTCTCGGTGACCCGCCGCCTTCCGCGTCTCCGCCGTCACGCGGGCGGGGCGGCGTGGTCGTGCATGCGGCGGGCGAGCTCGCGGCGCAGGGCGCGCGGGCTGGGCCAGATCTGGCTCAGGTCGGCGACGAAGGCGGGGCCGCGCGGCGTCTCGGTCTGTGCCGGCCAGCCGGCGCCGGCGCCCTGCACGGGGTGGACGGTGTCCATGTCGACCGGGACCACCTCCAGGACCGTGCGGAGACCGGCCCGGCGTACCACCACGGCGGCGACGTCCGGCCAGGCCAGCAGGATCGGGTCGCTGCCCTGCGCGGCCAGCTCCAGCCCGCCGGAGGAGACCCGGACCCAGGTGGTGAGCGCGGCGCGGGCGGAGAGCGCGTAGAAGCCGGCGCAGCCCGCCCCGACGAAGACCGCCTGCAGGGTGGTGGCCCACCAGGGATCGCCGGAGTCCCGGGCGATCAGCGACACGGCGGGCGAGACCACCAGGTAGGTGAGCATCAGGACGGCGAACACCGTGGCGAACGTCCGTCCCGGCGACGACCGGAACAGCGTGGCGTCCCGGGCCGGCGCCTCGACCTGCTCGGGCGCGATGGGCATGCCTCCTATGGTGGACCAGCGGGGACGGTCACCCGGCGGAGATCGGGGATCCCGGATGGGCGGCCCGGGTGAGTTCGCCGGGGGTGGGCCAGGGCGCGCGGTGCACCGACCCGTCGTGCCAGAGCGACCAGGACTCCTCGGTCGCGTACGGCAGGAACGGCGCGAGGAGCCGGGTCAGTACGGAGAGCGCCGCGGCCAGGGCGGCCCGGGCCGAGCCGGCGTCGTCACCGGCGCGGAGGCGGGGTTTGACCTGCTCCAGGTAGTCCCGGGAGAGGGACCGGAGGAGGGCCGCCGCGGCGTGGAGGGCGTCCGAGTACCGGCACCGCTCGAAGGCCTCGGTCGCCGCGGTGACCGTCGCGGCCAGCCGGTCGAGCAGCGCCCGGTCCACGGGGTGGGTGACCGGGTGCCCCTCGGCCCCGGCGGCCCCGGCGCCGAGGGCGAAGCGGGTGACGTTGCGCAGCTTGACGGCGAGGCGCCGTCCGGCCCGGGCGCCGTCCGGGTCGAGCCTGCGGTCGGCGCCGGGCCGGACGGTGGCGGCCCAGTAGCGCACGCCGTCCGGGCCGTACCGGTCCAGCGGGCCGTCGACGTCGCCCCTGATGTCCGGGCTGTGGAAGCCGCGGTAGCGGTTGGTGAGCGTGCCGGCGACCAGGACGGTGGTGCGGCCGGTCGTCCCGGTGCTCCGGGCGAGTGCGGTGGTCAGCGCGGCGATCCCCCGTGGCCGGGGAAGCAGGTCCACCGGGAAGGGCTGGGGCGTGACGCCGGGCGCCAGCGCGTTCGGGTCGGGGGCGAATCCGCCGGGACGGTCCCGCTGGAGTTCCCCGAATCCCGGCGGGACGTCCGCGAACGGGTCGACCGGTAGTGCAGATTCGTCCGGTATGAGAGGGTTGGCGTAGTCCGGCTCGCCAGCGTCGTCGAGCCGGTACCAGACCGGGACCGGCACGCCGTACGCCCGCCGCCTGCTGATCAGCGGATCGCGGTCCCGGGCGGCCCGCCAGCGGGTGTACTCGCCCCGCATCCGTTCCGGCAGCAGGAGGGGCTCCCCGTGCCCGGTCGCCGGCGGCCGCAGGAACCAGGCGCGGCTCAGGACGATCTCCAACGGGTGCTCCGCGCGCCGGTCGTCGTGCTCGTGGAGTGAACGGACCGGCTCGGGTACGGGGTCACCGATCAGCGCCCCGGACCCGCGGAGCAGCGTGGCGGCCTGCTCGCGGGCCTCCTCGACGGTGTGGTGCGCGAACGGCGTACCGGAGAGGAATCGGCCGTCCTCGCCCAGGGTGACCCTGGTCGCCAGGCCCAGGTCGCGCCAGATCTCGACGTCGTCGTGGGAACCGAACGTGCAGACCGGGGTGATCCCGGCACCCGCCGGATCGGCGGCCGGGTGCGCGCGGACCGGTACCTCGAAGCCGAAGACCGGGACGCGGACCGAGGTCAGGCCGGTGAACCGCGGATCGCCGGGGTGGTGGACCAGCGCGACACAGGACGGCAGCAGCTCGGGCCGGTGCGCCGGTGCCTCGACCGGGCCGTCCGGGCCGGCGAACCGGATCCGGTAGCGGTGGCCCGGACGGTCCCGCTCCGTGGCGAAGCGGAACGCGGACGGGCGCCGGGCGGCGGTGTTCCAGTGGATCGGTGCCTCCGCGGCGTAGACGGTGCCGCTCGCCAGGCCGGTGAGGAACCCGCGCTGGGCGGCGGCCCGGGCGGGCTCGTCCGAGGTCGCGTACGTCAGGGACCAGTCGACGGAGATCGCGAGCCGCCGCCACCACGCCTCGATCCCGGCGCTCCGCCCCGCGTGCCCGGTCTCGGGACCGCGACGCTCCCAGGCCATCGGGAAGTGGACGGCCCGGCCGCGCATCCGCTGGTAACGGGCGATCGCGTCGATCTGGACGTACGCGAAGACGTGCTCGAGGTGCACCCGGGCGCCCGGATCCAGCGGCGGGGTGTCGATGGCGAACACGGTCGACCGGTCCGCCGACCGGTCGAACGCGTACGTCCCGCGGTCCTGCCAGAGCCCGGCCCAGCGCCGCTCGCCATCGTTCACGCGGGCCAGCGTAGGGCCGGGCGCCGGTGGACGGTCAGCGCCGGTCGCCGTGGTACATCCGCCGGAGCAGGACCACCTCGTCCTCGGCCAGACCCGTCCCGGTGAGCTCGGCGGCGGGCGCGGGCCGGCCGGACGGCTCCTGCCGCATGTGCCACTCGGTGTGCAGGGCGGTGCTGACCACCCAGCTGCCGCACTTCGGGCAGGTGTAGCCGCCACTCTCCTCGCGCTGCGTGCCCCGCTTCTCGCTCCTGCTCTCGTCGCGGTACGCGCTCGCGGCGATCCAGAGCGGGAGCCACTCCTGGGTGATGTGCTGCGGTGGGACGCGGAGCTGCTCGCCGAGCGCCCGGACGAGCGGCCAGGCCGGCGCCATCTTGCCGTTGAGCACCTTGGAGAGGGTGCCCTTGCTGTACCCGACCTTGTCGCTGAGCTGGGCCAGCGAGGGCTTCCCGGCGTGCCGGTGCGCGAAGCTGAGCCGCTCGGCGAGCTCGGCGGCGGCGGTCTCGCCCGAGATGTACCGGGCGCGCAGCCGGGCCAGCTCGTGCTCGCGGGCCAGGAGCGCGCCGGTCGCCGTACGGTTCGGGTCGGCGTTCCGCTGGCGCTGGAGGTCCCTGCGCATCGCGTCGATCCGCCGGGTATCGGACGAGGTGAGCAGGGAGATCTGCAGCTCGTCGGTCGGATCGGCGCCGTTGGACGCCCGGTAGATGGTCATCGGGCCCGCTCCGAGTCGCCGCCGCCGGCCAGCCGTCCGAACAGCTC
The DNA here is from genome assembly GCF_040681165.1 of Actinoplanes sp. NPDC051851. Taxonomy (NCBI): domain Bacteria; kingdom Bacillati; phylum Actinomycetota; class Actinomycetes; order Micromonosporales; family Micromonosporaceae; genus Actinoplanes; species Actinoplanes sp. NPDC051851. The sequence continues at coordinate 125,557 of NZ_JBFAYF010000020.1, forward strand.
GCCGGGGCCGGGCAGCGGATCGTCGTCGCAGAGCCAGCGGGCGATCGCGGTGGCGGCCAGTCCGATGCCGCAGACGGTCTGGAGGTCCTGACCGGCCAGCAGCCCGACACTGCCGGCCGCCATCACCACGGCGAAGACGATGACGCGGAGACGGCGGCGCTTCTCGCCGCGCGGGGCCGCCGTCCCGTCCTGCGTGCGACGGCGCCGGCGGAGGGTCGATCGGGTGTTCCTGCGTGCCATGAATACGTCCCTTGAATGGTTGGTCCCGGGCCGGAAATTCACTTCTCGCGGCGTGATGGATAAACGGAGGTCCCGGTGGTGGACGGGTTTCCGTCGCCGCTCGCACAGTTTGCCCCAGAAGTCCGACAATTCGCCAGCAACCGGAACGCCAGAAGCGATCATGGAGAGGCGGCGAGGTGCGGTTGGGTAATGGTCGCACCGCGAGTGCGCCTCACCCGTTCGAGGTGCGACGTGAAAAGGGCCGGCGACATGTCGCCGGCCCTTCACATCACCGGTACATGCCACCACAGCTCATACCGGGCCCTGCCTGATCCGAATAGCGGCCCGGGACCAACCGGACGCCATACTCGGCGATTCATCCTACGTGCCGGCGACGGCGATGCCGAGATCTCCGCCGATGGCGACGCCCGGAGGCCCACCCCGGCACTGCCCTCCGCTGACAACGAGCAGCGTGCGGGAGAGGCGCAGCCGGGGCCATGGCCACGAAAACTCTGGACTTCACCGGCCGGTGGCTCCGGAGGTGAAAGGGGAGGTCACGGAAGTGGGCCGCGCGTTTCGCGGTCCGGATTGAGGAAACGGTGGGAAACGGACCGCAATGGCGTGCGGCGGGCCGCTTCCGGGGGCTGTCCGTTCGGCCCACTCGCCGGTGGCCGGTCGGTCGGCACCCCGGTTGTTCGCCGCCGGTCGATCCACCCATTCGCCCCGCGGTCGCGAAGCCGTTATCGGCGCACCGTTCTCCGGAGGGCGCATTCGATATCGACCACGGTGTAGGCGGAATGGCGAAAAGCGATTCCGGTGATCGGGGCGCCACGTGACCCGGAGCCGGTACGGCAACGGTCGTCATCTCATCGGTCCCCGCCATGGAGCTACGGAGAGTAGTACTGGATCTCGGCGGTGGGGCCGGAAAAACTCCGGTCCCACCCCGCGTGTCGCGATCTTCAGGCGGCGGCCTCGTGCTCCAGCAGCCACGTCTTCACCGGGAGGCCCCAGCGGTAACCGCCGAGCGAACCGTCCGTACGCAGGACACGGTGGCAGGGCAGGAAGAGCGCGACGGCATTGCGGGCGCAGGCGCCCGCCGCCGCCCGGATCGCGGCCGGGCGGCCCGACAACGCGGCGAAGTGCGAATACGTCACCGGGGCGCCCGGCTTGATCTCGCGCATCACCTCCCAGGCGTGCCGCATGAAATCGCCGCTCGTGCGCTGCTCGATCGGGACGGAGTCCAAGGCGGTCAGGTCGCCGCCGAGATACGCGCGGACGGCGGCGTGGACGTGCGCCGGGGTGCCGCCGGGCTCCAACGGCTCGGTCAGGCGTGGATGGATCAGGCGGAGCAGGGCCGGGGCGTCCGTGGTGAAGCCGGCGGCGCGAACCGCACCGGCCTCGCTGACCAGCACGGTGAACGGACCGGCGGGGGTGTCCATCGTCGAATGACGCAACATGATCGCTCTCCTTGGTCGGGGGTCAGGATGGCAGGGGTGGGCGGCTCATGGGGGTGGGGTTGTGGACAGAGGGCGGCTGTGGATAACTCGGGCCGTCCGGGCGGAAGGGGATAACGTTCGGCTCGCGTGAGACGGACCGACCCGTGTTCCGGAACCCGGCCGATGCCGGGCCCGCTCGGGGTCACACCGCAGCCCCGGTCGGGTTCCGAAACACGGGCTGAGCGGCGCGCCAGAGGCGGATCAGGGCGTAGGAGCGCCAGGGGCGCCAGCGCTCGGCGTGCGCCGCGAGGGCGCGAGGGGTGTCGGGGAGGGAGAGGCCGGCGGCGCCGCGACGGGCGGCGAGGTCGGTGGGGAGAAAGACGTCGGGGTCGCCGATGGCGCGCATGGCGACGTAACCGGCGGTCCACGGGCCGATGCCGGGGATGGCGAGGAGACGGGCGGTGGTCTCGGCGCGGTCGGCGCCGGGGGCGAGATCGAGCTCGCCGTCGGCGACGGCCTGGGCGAGCGCGCGAAGAGTGGTACGACGGGCTACCGGCATGCCGAAGGCGGAGTCGGGGAGCCCGGCGATGACGCCTGCCGGCGGAAAACCGACGAGCAGCCCATCGGTGGTGGAGGCGGGGGAGGGGCCCGAAGGGCCATCAGACTCGACCGCCTCCCCCAACCCCTCGAACCCGGCCCACCCCGGAACCCCGCGAGCCCCCCGAACCAGCCTCCCCAGCGTCCCCCTGGCCCCCGCCACACTCACCTGCTGCCCCACCACGGCCCGAACAGCCATCTCGAACCCGTCCACCGACCGCGGCACCCGTACCCCCGGCTCCGCCCGTACCGCCTCCCGCAGCCCTTCGTCCCTCCCGAGCACCTCATCGACCGCCACCGGATCCGCGTCCAGGTCGAACAGCCGCCGGCACCGCGCCACCGCGGGCGCCAGATCACGCACATCGCTCAGCCGCAGCGTCGCGAAGACCCACCGTTCGCCGGGCCGCAGCGCGACGGTCGCGCTTCCGTGCGGCAGGAGCAGACCTTTCCGGTACGTCTCCCCGTCCAGCTCGTCGACGCCCGGCAGGGTGCGCGCGCCGAGGAACTCCAGCAGCGAGCTCGCGTGCATCGGTGCGCGGTACGCGAGCCGCAGATTGATCACCCCGGCTTCTCCGCGTACGGCGGGCCGCCGTTCCCGGAGCCTGCCGGGCGCCTGCGCGTACACCTCGAGCATCGTGTCGTTGAACTGCCGCACGCTGCCGAAACCCGCCGCGAACGCGATCTCCGCGAGCCCCAGGTCGGTCGTCTCCACCAGGATCCGGGCGGTCTGTGCGCGCTGGGCCCGGGCGAGCGCGAGCGGCCCGGCGCCGAGTTCCGCGGTGAGCATCCGGTTGAGGTGCCGTTCGGTGTAGCCGAGTCGCGTGGCCAGCCCGGACACCCCTTCGCGGTCGACCACGCCGTCGCCGATCAGGCGCATCGCCCGGCCGACGGTGTCCGCCCGGGCGTCCCACTCGGGTGAGCCGGGCGCCGCGTCGGGCCGGCAGCGGCGGCAGGCCCGATACCCGGCCCGCTGTGCCGCGGCCGCGCCTGGGTAGAACGTGACGTTCTGGCGTTTCGGTGTGACGGCCGGGCAGGACGGCCGGCAGTAGATCCCGGTGGTCCGTACGGCCGTGTAGAAGCAGCCGTCGAACCGCTGGTCACGGCTGTCGACGGCGCGGTAGCAACGCTCGAAGTCCAGCTCCATGCCTCCGAGTCTGCCCCGCCACCCGCCCACCCGGCTGGCGGGATTCGGACATGACCGTCCGGCGTGGGCGGGGGCGCCGTGTGCGGGTGCGCGGACGGGAGCGAGGGTGGAAGCGGCGCTGCGTAGACTGGCGTTCCGTGAGCCTCACCATCGGAATCGTCGGCCTGCCCAACGTCGGCAAGAGCACCCTGTTCAACGCCCTCACCAAGAACGACGTGCTCGCCGCGAACTACCCGTTCGCGACGATCGAGCCCAACGTCGGCGTGGTCGGCCTGCCCGACGAGCGGCTCGGGAAGCTCGCCGAGCAGTTCGGCAGCGAGAAGATCCTGCCGGCGCCGGTGAGCTTCGTCGACATCGCGGGCCTGGTCCGCGGCGCGTCGAAGGGCCAGGGCCGGGGCAACGCGTTCCTCGCGAACATCCGCGACGCGTCCGCGATCTGCCAGGTGGTCCGCGCGTTCTCCGACCCGAACGTGCTGCACGTCGACGGCAAGGTCTCCCCGTCCGACGACATCGAGACGATCAATACCGAGCTGATCCTCGCCGACCTGCAGACGGTCGAGAAGGCCCTGCCGCGTCTGCAGAAGGAGGCCAAGCTCAAGAAGGAGAAGGCCGCCACGGTGGCCGCCGCCGAGGGCGCGTTCAAGCTGCTCAACGACGGCGTCACGCTCTACCAGGGCGCCGGCCCGGCCGGCATCGACCTGGATCTCCTGGGCGAGCTGCACCTTCTCACCACCAAGCCTTTCCTGTACGTGTTCAACGTCGACGAGGCCGAGCTCGGCAATGCGGCGTTCCTGGACGAGCTGCGGGCCCTGGTCGCCCCCGCCGAGGCCGTCTTCATGGACGCGAAGATCGAGTCCGAGCTGATCGAGCTGGACGAGGAGGAGGCCCTGGAGCTCCTGCAGTCCACCGGCCAGTCCGAGCCCGGCCTGAACCGCCTGATCCGCGTCGGTTTCGAGACCCTGGGCCTGCAGACGTACCTGACCGCGGGCCCGAAGGAGGCGCGCGCTTGGGTGATCCCGGTCGGCGCGACCGCCCCGGAGGCCGCCGGCGTCATCCACTCCGACTTCCAGCGCGGTTTCATCAAGGCCGAGATCGTCAGCTTCGACGACCTGATGGCCGCCGGCTCCATGTCCGCCGCCAAGGCCGCCGGCAAGGTCCGCATGGAGGGCAAGGACTACATCATGAAGGACGGCGACGTCGTCGAATTCAGATTTAATGTCTGATTCGAGGCGACCTCTGCCTCCCGAATCGAGTCCGGCGACCACTGGTAACACCGTGGTGTGGTCGCTGCATGGCGAGGACGAAGAAGGTCACGATCACGCTGCCGGCGGAGTTGCTGGAGAGGCGGAGTTGCTGGAGAGAATGAAGTCGCACACCGGCAACGTCTCCGGCTATCTCACTGAGTTGGCCGAGCGGGCCGAGAGGCGCCGACTCCTCCGGGAGGAGTTGGACCACTACCAGGACGAGTTCGGGGCCTTCACGGACGAGGAGATGGCCGAGGCCCGGTCGCTCCTGAGCGGCGCCGAGGAGATCGGGCGCGCGGCGTGAGCCTGGAGTCGTTGGTGCTCGACTCGCAAGGCTTCTCAGGGTGGATCGACCGGGACCGTAAGGTGCTCCGCCTGCTGGAGCAGGCGGAGCGCGACGGGGCCGATCTCGCTATGTCGGCCGATCTCGCCATGTCGGCCGCCACGATCATCGAGGTTTCCCACTCCGGTGTGGACATCGCGAGGCTGAGTCGGCTGCTGTCCCGGATCCGGGTGGAGGCTGTGACCAAGGAAAGTGCTCGACGCAGTGCGGGGCTCTTGAAGGCGGCCGGGCTGCATGGGCACAAATATGCCATCGACGCCATGGTTGCCGAGGTGGCGCTGCGGCTGCCGGGCCCGGTGGCGATTCTGACGTCCGATGTCGACGACATGGTCAAGCTGTGCGGGCGGAAGGTCCGGGCCATCGGGCTATGAGCGGTCGCTCCGGCGTTGGTCTTGGTGTGAAAGCTGGCGATCCTCGACGCCGCGGTGACGCTCGCTGATCTTCGCGTCCCGCCGGGCAATCGGCTGGAGGCACTCAGCGGCAACCGCAAGGGCCAACACAGTATTCGGATCGACGATCAGTGGCGGATCTGCTTCGTCTGGACCGAGACCGGCCCGGAGGATGTAGAGATCGCGGATTACCGCTAGGGAGGTGGTCGAGATGGGCAAGCTGGCTCCGATCCACCCGGGCGAGGTGCTGATGGAGGACTTCATCGCCCCGCTCGGGATCACTCAGCACAAGGTCGCCGTGGCTATCGGCGTCCCTCCCCGGCGAATCAACGAGATCGTCCACGGCAAGCGCCGCGTCACGGCCGATACGGCCCTCCGTCTGGCGCGCTACTTCGGCACCACCGATCTCTTCTGGATCAACCTGCAGAATCGGTACGACCTCGAGGTGGAGAGGGACGCGCTCGGGGACACCCTCGACAGCATCCGTCCGCTCCAGTCGGCATAGGCGCGCTGCCGGCCCGAAGGTTGTCCGGTTCCGTTGCGTGGCGTGAACACGGCGGCGGCTGTCGGGGAGCCGGCGCGCTGTTTGCCAGAATGGCGGCGTGAACAGGGTGGGGACGGCGGTGGGGGACCGGATCGCCCATGTTGTTTCGGAGGTTTTCGCGCCCGCGGTGCTGGTGGCGGTGCTTCTTCTCGTGGTGGGGTGGCATGCGGGGGAGGCGCCCGGGGTGTCGCGGTGGTGGGGGCTGCCGGGGGCGATCTTCGCGGCGGTGATCCCCCTGGCCTATGTGCTGCACGGGGTGCGAACCGGACGGCTCACCGATCATCACATTCCGGATCGGGCGGCGCGGCGGGTGCCGTTGCTGTTCGGGATCGGGTCGCTCGGCGCGGGGCTGGTGCTGATGGTGTGGCTCGGGGCGCCGCGCGAGGTGCTGGCGCTGCTCGCCGCGGGCGGGGCCGGGCTGGTGGTCTTCGCGCTGGTGACGAACTGGTGGAAGATGTCGATCCACGCGGGGGTGGCGGCGGGTGCGCTGGCCACGATGACCGCGATCTTCGGGCCGGCGGCGCTGGCCGGGGCGCCGCTGGTGGTGCTCGGCGGCTGGGCCCGGGTGCGGCTCACGGCGCACACTCCGGCCCAGGTCGTGGTCGGTGCCCTGGCGGGCGCCCTCGTCGCGGGACTCGTCTTCCCCGCGCTGCGGTAGGCGGGGCCGGGGCGCGTACGCCTAGGAAAGATCGAAAGCGGCCAGGGTGACCGACAGAGCCTGCTCCTGATCCTCGGCCGGGAAGGCCGCGGGGTCGGCGGCGGCCAGCGCGGCGGCGCCCTCGGCCATCGCGATCAGGGCGAGCGCGACCGTGGCGACCCGCGCGGCCGTCCAGGTCGGGGCGGCCGCGGCGACCAGGCGGTGGATCCGGTCGCGCCAGGCGCGGTTGTTGCGGCGGTGCTCGTCGATCAGCTCGTCGTCGGCGATCGCGGCGGCCAGGAAACCCATCCAGACGATCGCCTCCTGCCGGGTCTGCTCGTCGGTACCCAGGCCCTGCCGGAGGGCGGCGTACAGGGCCTCGCGCGGGGTCGCGGCGGCCGACTCCAGGGCCTCGACGCGGGCGCGCGTCGTCTCGTGGAGCAGGCGGCGGGCGTGCAGGAGCAGCGCCCTCCGGTTCGGGAAGCGGTGCATGACCAGGCCGGTGGTGCAACCGGCGGCGGCCGCGACGGCGCGCACGGTCAGGTGTTCCAGGCCCCGGGTGGCCAGCACGGTCCACACCGCGCGGGACAGGGTCTCCGCCTGTGCGGTCTTGTCCGCGGCTCGTGACACGGATCGCACCTCCTCGACTCGTAACGGATGTTACCGTAACGCTTGTGATGTGGACTATAGAGGCCCGGGACTGGGACGATCCGGCAGGCGCCGCGCTGCGAGCGGCGCAGCGGACCGAGCTCGACGCGCGCTACGGCACGGACGATCACGAGCCGGGTACGCCGCCGTCGGCCGCGGACATCGATCTGTTCCTGGTGGCCGTGGCGCCGGATGGGCGGTCGCTCGGCTGCGGCGCGCTCCGGCGGCTGGACGCGACCAGCGCCGAGGTCAAGCGGATGTACGTGAGCCCGGAGAGCCGCGGTTCCGGGGTGGCGACCGGCATCCTGCGAGCGCTGGAGGAGGCGGCCACCGGGCGCGGCTGGACGACGATCCGACTGGAGACCGGGCACGGGCAGCCCGACGCGATGCGCTTCTACGAGCGGGAGGGCTACCGGGAGATCCCGCTCTTCGGTGCGTACGTGGGCTCCGATCTCTCGGTCTGCTACGAACGATCGCTTTAGGACACTGCTGGAGGGCGCTGCTTTAGGACATCGCGGCGAAGGCTGCCGCGAGCCGGGACAGGTCCAGGTCGCCCAGGTGGTCGAAGATGTGCCGGCGGACGCTGGCCAGGTGGGTCGGCCAGGCCTCACGTAGCCGGGTCAGCCCGCCCTCGGTGAGCACGGCGTTCGCCCCGCGCGCGTCCTCCTGGCAGCGGATCCGGCGCAGGTGGCCGTGTGACTCCAGTTTGGCCGCGAGCCGGGTCATGCCGCTCAGCGACATGTCGCAGGCGGACGCGAGCTCGCTCATGCGCAGCATCTGGCCGGGCGCCTCGGAGAGCTGGCGCAGCACCGAGTATTCACTCGCGGACATCCGCTGCTCGCGCGTCAAGTCGGCGTCCAGCGCCCGCGGTACCACGATCAGGAACCTGCCGAGGGCTCGCATCACCGCTTCCTCCTCCGGAGTCAGCGGTTGCGGATGGTCGGTCGTGGACATGGTTCCGATCGTACGGGCGGAGTCCGTCGTGAAGAGCAACGCGTGAGGCCGGGCGCGGGGCGCGGTGGTCAGCATTTCGGGGGACTCCGCGGAGCTTGCTTACCGAGCCGGACAAGACACAATGCTTTGGTGCAAAACCAGACAACTAGTGACGGTTGGCAGCATCTGCTCGAAATGCCGCGAAAGTCGTGGTGGGCCCGGCTGCCGTTCGCTGTCCGGATGGCTGCGGGCACGGGCGCCCTCCTGGTGCTCATCGGCGGCGGCGCGGCCGGTGTGACCGCACTGAACAGGGACGATGCGCAGCCGGTCGGCTCGGTGGACCAGGCCCTGAACGACCCGGGCGCCGCGACGCTGGCGCAGGATCCGGAGATCGTGAGCCGGGAGGCCGCCGCCGCGGAGCAGATGCCGAGGCGGCACACGGGGGCGCCGGCGGTCACCGTGCCGCCGTTGCGGCAGGCCGCGGGCGGGGCAGGTGCCGGCGTGGCGGGGGCCGACGCCGAGACCAGCGCCGAGCTGAGCCGGGCCCGTGCCGAGGACCCGGCCGACCGGACCGGGCCACGCACCTCCAGGCCGGACACGGGGGAGCCCCCGACGGCGAAGCAGCACCCGGCCGACCGGGGGAGCGGCCGGAAGGCCGATGAACGGACCGGCGCCAAGGCCGTCACGAAGACCGGGAACCATGACGTACGACCGGTGATCACCACCCGGACCGACGTGGTGACGCGGGTGGTGCCGTACAAGACGCGGGTGGTCCGGGATCCGTCGCTGGACCGCGGGCTCCGGCAGGTCCGCACCCCGGGGGCGAACGGTGCGGAGACGGTCCGCTACCTGGTCACCTTCACCGACGGCCGGCAGACCGGGAAGCGGGTGCTGGACACCACGGTGACCCGGAAGCCGCAGCAGCGGGTGATCGCCGTGGGCGCTCAGAGCCCGGCCCCGGCCGAGGAGTGCGATCTGGACATGCGGATCTGCCTGCCGATGGGCCGCGGCGCGATCTGCGCCGGGACGCCCTCGGCGACGGCGATGCCGTCGATGCCGGTGGAGGTCCCGGAGAGCGAGGACCTGGGCCTGATCGGTGACGTGCGCCTGGAACCGGCGACCCTGTGCTGAACGGGAGGCCGAAGCCGAACGGGAGGCCGAAGCTGAACCGGTGGTGGGAGCCGGACCGGCGGCGCGGTGCCGAGACGCGGTGGGCCGGCCGGCCCGGTCGATCATAGGGTGATCCCATGGCCGCCGATGCCGAACTGACCGACGCCGAACTGAGTGAGCTGGCCCAGCGCCTGCTCACCGTGCCCGGAGTGGCCGGGGTGATGCTCGGCGGCAGCCGGGCCCGCGGTGAGCACACCCCGGGCTCCGACACCGACCTGGGCCTCTACTACCGGCGGCCGCTCGACGTGGACCGGCTCGGCGAGGTCGCCCGCGAGGTGGCCGGCCCCTCGGCACGGGTCACCCCGCCCGGCGAGTGGGGCCCGTGGGTGGACGGCGGCGGCTGGCTGAAGATCCGGGGTCTCGCCGTCGACTGGATCTACCGCGATCTGGACCGGGTCCAGCATCAGTGGGCCGAGGCGGAGCAGGGTCGGTATGCGTTCCACCTCCAGGCCGGTCACCCGCTGGGCTGGGCGGATTTCGGGTACGCCGGCGAGGTCGCTCTCGGCCGTGTCCTCGGCGACGCGTCCGGGGAGCTGTCGGCGCTGCGACGGCGGGCGCAGGTGTATCCGCGGGCGCTCTCCGCGTCGCTGGTGGACGGGCTCTGGGAGGCGGACTTCCTGGTCGGGCTGGCCCGGAAGGCGGTGCCGCGCCGCGACAGCGCGTACGTCTCGGGCTGTCTGTTCCGGCTCGTCGGCGTCTGCGCGCACGCCCTGCACGGCGCGGCCGGCCGCTGGCTGATCAACGAGAAGGGTGCGGTGGCCGCGGCCGGACGGCTGCCGGGCGCGCCCGCGAAGTTCGCCGACCGGGTGGACGCGGCGTTCGGCGCGGTCAACGGCGATCCGCTGCGGCTGACCTTGGCGATCGACATCGCCGCCGATCTCGTGCTGGAGACCACCGAGGCGTGCGCGATGATGTTGCGATGAGCGCCGACGTCCCCACCATCCTGGCCACCAGCGCGTCCTTCCGGCCGGGGAGGCATGGGCAGCTGAGCCACCGGCCCGGCCGGATCCATCACTTCGCCGCGGAGCTCTCCGGCGCGGAGCGCCCGCGGATCTGCTACCTGGGCCAGGCGACCGGTGACGCGGAGCCCCGGATCGGCGGGTTCTACGCGGCGTTCGCCGGCACCCGGTTCGTCCCGTCGCATCTCCAGCTCTTCCCGATGCCGAACGTCGACGACGTGCGGGCGCACCTGCTCGCCCAGGACGTGATCTGGGTGGGCGGCGGCAGCGTGGCGAACCTCTGCGCGGTCTGGCGGGTGCACGGCCTCGACGAGATCCTGCACGAGGCGTGGCAGGCCGGTGTGGTCCTCGGCGGCGTCTCGGCCGGGTCGATCTGCTGGCACACCGGCGGGAGCACCGACAGCTTCGGGTACGACCTCCGCGGCTTCACCGGCGGGCTGGGCTGGCTGCCGTACAGCAACGGGGTGCACTACGACGCCGAGGAGCAGCGCCGGCCGAAGATGCACGAGCTGATCGGCGACGGCACGCTGCCGGACGGGTACGCCACCGACGACGGCGCGGGCCTGGTCTACCGCGGCATCGCGCTGGCCGAGGTGGTCGCGGACCGGGAGGGCCCGCTCGGCTACGAGCTGAAGCGCGCCGCGGACGGGAGTGTGCTGGAGACCCCGCTGCCCACCCGGGTTCTGCCGGATCACCCGGAGTGATCAACTGATGGCGCATAGAATTCTCGGCGACCAGCAACCGCATCGCGATCGATTCCGTTAGTGCTGCGGAATCACCCGCGCAGAACTGGAAGCTCGAGGAGAGCGATGGCGTACCGGACGGGCAAGACGACGGCGAAGCGACCCGGCCTCCGTGGCGGCGAGGGCGGCAGCTACCGCTGAGCTCCGAGGGTCTCGCCCGGCGTTCAGTTCAGGGCGACCGTCGCGAGACCCACCAGCACCGCCGAGAGCAGTAGCGCCATCGCGAAGACGGCGTTCGCCCCGAGGAAGGTGGCGAGGCGGTGTGGCTGTCCCCCCTCCCCGCCGCCGGCCGGTCCGATGTCCGCTCCGATGTCGTTGCCGAAGAGTCCACCGCTGGGTCTGTGGGTCAGCGGCTTCTGCAGATGGGACAGCACCGGTGATCGCCTCCGGGGGGGTGTAGGGCCTGCTTCGCGGGTCAGGTCCTGCCGAGCTATGGATGACGGGGTCATCGATGGCTCTGCTGAGCAGCATGGTGGCGACCGGAAACGGGGAGCAACGGTTACTGGCCGGTAATAGTCGGTGTGACGTCCAAAGTGGCATGCCGGGTCCACCGAACGGCCGTACCGGATCGGGTCTAGTCACTCTTTATGAGGATTTGTCGGTAACGTTGCGATCGGCATCATGGTCTGGATGCCAGCGACATCCTCCCGGTACGAGGCGGTGTTCAGGGGTCCCCTGAACCTCCTGGTGCTGCTCATCGGCCTGGCCTCCGGGGTGGCGCAGCTCGCCGACGTACCGACCAGGATCGCGCAGTGGGCGCTCACCGCGGTCTTCCTCGCCTGCCTGCTCTACGTCGCGGTCCGCGTCTGGCACATCGCGTTCGTGGTGCGGATCCGCCAGCTGCGGACCGGCCTGGACGAGGCGACCAGCGCGCTCGCCCTGCAGCGGGCCGGGCACCAGCACTACCTCGACGCCATCCAGCGGATCAGCGAGCGTGAGAAGCCGCTCTTCCAGGAGGCCGTGGAGGTCGTCGTCACGATCGGCGGCGACGACGAGAGCGACCGGATCGTGGAGAAACGGACCACCTCGCCGGAGCCGCTGGTCACCCACCGGACCATGCGGCCGATCGTGCCGACCGACACCGACCGGCTGGCCCGGCTCGACGAGATCGAGTTCAAGGCGTCCCGGACGTTCGCCGGGACCATCACGGCGCTGCCGCTGGAGCAGACCCGGACGCTGCGGGTCTGGCTGATCTTCGATCCGGCGATGACCACGCCGACCGAGTGGCAGGTCGAGTACCGGCCGCGCGGGCTGTGGCGGCCGCTGCGCGAACGCGGCTGGGACCAGCTGGTTTGGGAGGACCGCCTGCCCGCCGCGAGCGGATCGCCGTCGGCCTTCACCCGTTTCCAGGTGACCTTCCTCTTCCCGGAGAGCGACCAGCCGCCGAGCGTCAAGGAGCGCCAGGGGTACGGCACGGTCCGCGAGCCGTTCCGGAACAGCCGGAACCAGTGGGAGGTCGTCTGGCTCGACGAGAAGCCCGCCGGCCGCCGCTACGTGTGGGATCTCACCCAGGCGGTCGGCGGGCGATAGGCGTCAGGAGACGTGGCTGAGGATCAGGTTGTGGGCGTGGTGGGCCTTCTCCGAACCGCGGAACTCGATCTCGTAGACGTGCGTGCCCACGGTGATGGCGATCTCGCCGGAGGAGAAGAACTGGCCGACCCAGCTCTTGTTGCTGACCACGCTCACCGAGCTCACCTTGGAGTAGGGGATGCTGGTGATCGCGAACTTCTTACCGACGAACGACTTGTCCTGGATGATGATCCGCCGGTCGGTCAGCCCGATGAACCCGGTGCCCACGCCGATCGCGTCGTAGACGGCGACGACCGTCTCCCCCTCGAGAAGGCCGCTCTGCACCTGCTCCAGCTGACCCTTGTTGTCGTAGATCACGTCACTCATGCGGCGCAGCCTAGCCCGCAGGATCTACGACCGTTCGACGACCGTACGGTAGAAGTCCTCGATCCTTGCCGCGAGGGTGACCTCACCGTCGGTGATGGCCTCGCCGTCTCGGTCACCCAGGCATATCTGGGTGTGTCCATCGACGCGCCTAATTCTTGGTCGGATCGACAATGTGTCCGCCGCCACCTTGATCCGCTCGGTCAATGCGGCATGCTGACTGTCGTCACAGGCGAGATCGCGGCGTAGTTGCACACCGTCCCGTGTCCAGCCGCCCAGCAGGGCAAGGGCGTCGTTCAGGTAGTCGGAGCCGTTGCTTCGCCGCTTTCTGGACCGCATGGCCGCACCCCCCTTAGCGTTCGTTGCCGGCTTGTGGCCGAACTGTCGCCGTGTCGTCATGGTCGGTGCCCACAGTCTCGTCCGTTGGGACAGCCATGTCCACGCCCACATATCCGTGTTTGCGTGACGATCGGGGCGGCTCGGGCAACCTGACCGGATAACTTTTGTGCGATCTTGGATGCCATGCCGTCGGAACAGTACGTCAAGGCCACGCCGTCACCCAGGGTGATTGTGGCCGCGGTGATGATCAGGGCGGGCCGGGTGCTCGCCGCTCAGCGCAGCGCCCCTCCGGAGGCGGCCGGGAAGTGGGAGTTCCCCGGCGGCAAGGTGGAGCCCGGGGAGACCGAGCAGCAGGCGCTGGCCCGGGAGTGCGTGGAGGAACTGGGTGTCCGCGTGACCGTCGGCGGCCGGGTCGGGCCGGACGTGCCGCTGGCCCACGGCCGCGCCGTGCTCCGGGTGTACGCCGTCACCCTGCAGGGCGACGGCGTACCGGAGGCGCTGGAGCATTCCGCCCTGCGCTGGCTGACCGTGGACCAGTTGATGAGTGTCCCGTGGCTGCCCGCCGACGAGCCGATCGTGGCGGAGCTGCCGGCGTTGCTGGCCTGACGAGTCGCCGGCCTGACGGGCCGCCGGCCGGACGGCTACGAGTACTGCTTGCGCAGCTCCCGCTTGAGCACCTTCATGCTCGGGCCCATCGGCAGCGTCTCGGCGAACCGGACCTGGCGCGGGTACTTGTGCTTGCCGAGCCGCTCCCGGGCCCACTCGATCAGATCGGGCTCGGTCAGTGAGCCGGCCGCCTCGAGCACCACGACGGCGCAGATCTCCTCGCCGTGCGTCCCGTCCGGCACCCCGATCACCGCGACCTGCTGGATCGCAGGGTGCCGGGCCAGCACCTCCTCCACCTCGCGCGGGTAGACGTTGAAGCCGCCCCGGATGATCAGGTCCTTGGTCCGGTCGACGATGCTGATGAAGCCCTCGGCGTCGCGGATCCCCAGGTCACCGGTGCGGAACCAGCCCTCGACCAGCGCCTCGGCGGTCGCCTCCGGCCGGTTGAGGTATCCCGCGAAGACGTTGTGGCCGCGGATCACGATCTCGCCGAGCTCGCCGTCCGGCACGAACTCGATCCGCTCCGGGTACTCCGGCCGCGCGATCTCCACCTCGACGCCCCAGACCGGGTGGCCGACCGTGCCGGGCCGGGCGCCGAACGAGGGCTGGTTCGTGGTCGCGGTCGGCGACGTCTCGGAGAGCCCGTACCCCTCCCAGATGTGTGATCCGAAGGCCTCGGCGAACCGCTCCAGGACGGCGACCGGCAGCGACGCGCCGCCGGAGACGCAGAGCTTGAGCTTCGGCAGCGTCTCCGCCCGGGTGGCGGCCTCCAGCAGGCCGATGTACATGGTCGGCACGCCGTGGAAGATCGTCACGTTCTCCTGGAGCATCAGCTCGATCGCCGCGTCGCCGGAGAAGCGCGGCAGCAGCACGAGCGTGCCGCCCAGCCGGAAGGTGGCGTTCATGCCGACCGTCTGGCCGAAGGTGTGGAAGAGCGGCAGGCAGCCCATCACCACGTCGTCGCCGGTGAGCGGGTGCACGTCGAAGACGTTGACCATCGCGTTCATCACCAGGTTGAGGTGGGTGAGCAGGGCGCCCTTCGGCTTCCCGGTGGTGCCGCTGGTGTACAGGATCACCGCGACGTCCTCGGCCTCCCGGGTGACGTACGTGCGCGGTGGCGGGACCGACGCGGCGATCTCCTCCAGCCGGGCCGGTGGGTTCGGCAGCTCGGCGGGGAGCGGGCCGACGTTGACCAGCTTCGTGCCGGAGGCCTGCGCGGCGGCCGCGCCGACCTGGAGCATGGCGGAGTGGGTGACCAGCAGGTCGGCGCCGCTGTCGGTCAGGACGTACGCCACCTCCTCCGCGTTGAGCAGCAGCGACACCGGGACGACCCGGGCGCCGGCGGCCAGCGCGGCGTAGTAGACGCGGGGGAAGTCGGCGACGTTCGGGATCATCACGGCGATCGTGTCGCCGGGCTGGATGCCGAGCTCCCGCAGGCCGCCGGCGTACGCCAGGGTCTGCGCCCAGAGCTCGCGATAGGTGATCCGGGCGCCGGCGTCGATCACCGCGACCTTGTCCGGGAATCGGCGTGCGCTTTCGGCGAGAACGGTGGCCAGGGACAGGGTGGTCATCGGGGGTGCCCTCCGCTCCGAGTGAGCCGGCGAAGTGATGTACGTCGCAGCTGCGCCCTAAACTAGCGGCGTAAGTTTTTGCGCGTCCAGTGTTGATTTCGTGTTTCCAGGGAGTTGCCATGGCCCGCCCCCGGCAGGCGCTGCTCAGCCGGCGGCGCATCGTCGAGGTGGCCTCGGCCCTGATCGACGCCGAGGGACTGGACGCGCTCTCCATGCGGCGGCTCGCGACCGAGCTGGGCGTGCAGGGCCCGTCGCTCTACCACCACTTCGCCACCAAGGCGGAGATCGTCGACGCGGTGGCCGAATCGGTCGTCGCGCAGGTGGACATCGGGGTGTTCGCCGACTGCGACTGGCGCGAGGCGCTGCGGCTCTGGGCGAAGTCGTACCACGCGGTACTCGCCGCGCACCCCGGGATCGTCCCGGTGCTCGCCACCGGCCCCGGCCGCCGTCCGGCCGGGCTGGCGATGGCCGAGGCGGTCTACGGCGCACTGATCGACGCGGGCTGGTCGCGGGGCCGGGCCACCCACATCGGCGCGCTGATGCGCTACCTGATCACCGGGTCCGCGCTCGGCTCGTTCGCGCTCGGCTTCGACGCCGATCCGGCGCTCTACGACGACCGCTACCCGCACCTGCACCGCGCCCACGAGCTGGCCGCGCACCGCGACGCCGTGGACGAGGGCGCCTTCGAACTCGGGCTGGACCTGCTCCTCGCCGGTCTGTCCCACCACTACGAGCAAGGGGTAATGCGATGACATCGCTGTCACGCGAGCGGCTCTACCTGGGCGGCGCGTGGGTGCCGCCGGACTCCGCGGAGCGGATCGAGGTGGAGAACCCGTACACCGAGGAGGTGATCGGGCACGTGCCGGCCGGCACCGCGGAGGACGTGAACCTCGCGGTCTCGGCGGCGCGGCAGGCCTTCGACGACTGGGCGGGGCTCGCCGCGGCCGAGCGCGGCGCGGCCCTGGACCGTCTGCACGGCGCGCTCGCCACCCGGGCCGGCGAGATCGCCCGCGTCGTCGGGCTGGAGCTGGGCACGCCTCTCAAGATCGCGCAGGTGGTCCAGGCAGGTCTTCCGCTCACCGTGTTGCGGGGGTACGCCGACCTGGCCGCCGCCGGCACGGCGGAGGAGACGATCGGCAACTCCCTGATCGCGCGGGAGCCGATCGGCGTGGTCGGCGCGATCACCCCGTGGAACTACCCGCTGCACCAGGTGGTCGCGAAGGTGGGCGCCGCGCTGGCCGCCGGGTGCACCGTGGTGCTCAAGCCGAGCGAGCTGACGCCGCTGGTGGCGTACCTGCTCGCCGACGCGGCCGAGGAGGCGGGCCTGCCGGCCGGTGTCCTGAACATCGTCACCGGGACCGGCGCCGTGGTGGGCGCGGCGATCGCCGGGCACCCGAACGTCGACATGGTCTCGTTCACCGGCTCCACCGCGACCGGCCGGGCGATCTCGCACGCCGCGGCCGACCGGATCGCCAAGGTCTCGCTGGAGCTCGGCGGCAAGTCGGCGAACGTGATCCTGGAGGACGCCGACCTGGCCAAGGCGGTCAAGGTCGGGGTCGGCAACGCCTTCCTCAACTCCGGCCAGACCTGCACCGCGTGGACCCGGATGCTGGTGCACCGCAGCGTCTACGACGAGGCGGTGGAGCTGGCCGCCAAGACCGCGAGCGGGTACACGCTCGGCGACCCGTTCGACGCGGGTACCCGCCTCGGGCCGCTCGCCTCGGCGACCCAGCGCGACCGGGTGCGCGGCTTCGTGGAGCGGGCTCAGGGGCGGCTGGTCGCCGGCGGGCCGGACGCGCCGCTCCCGGCGACCGGGCACTTCGTGGCGGCGACCGTCTTCGCCGACGTCCACCCGGACAGCGAACTGGCCCAGGAGGAGATCTTCGGCCCGGTGCTGTCGATCATCCCGTTCGGCGACGACGACGAGGCCGTCACGATCGCCAACAACTCGAAGTACGGCCTGGCCGGGGCGGTCTGGGGCGGCGACGAGCACGCGCTCGCGGTGGCCCGGCGGATCCGGACCGGCGCGGTCGACGTGAACGGCGGCTCGTTCAACCCGTTCGCCCCGTTCGGCGGGTACAAGCAGTCCGGTATCGGCCGGGAGCTCGGCCGCTACGGCCTGGAGGAGTTCCAGCAGGTCAAGGCGATCCAGCGGTGAGCGGCCACTACGTGAACGGCCTGGTGGTCCGCGCCGAGGGCGGCCCGGCCACGGTCGAGGAGCTGCGGCTGCCGGAGATCGGTCCCGGTCAGGTCCGGGTACGCATCCGTGCGGCCGGGGTCTGCCACTCCGACCTGTCGATGGTGAACGGCACCCTGCGCCCGCCGCACCCGCTGGTCCTCGGCCACGAGGCGGCCGGCGAGGTGCTCGAGGTCGGCGAGCACGTGACCCGGGCCGCGGTCGGCGACCACGTGGTGCTGAACTGGCAGCCGCCCTGCCGGACCTGCTGGTTCTGCGAGCAGGGCCAGCCGTGGCTCTGCTCGACCTCCTCCGGTGTGGCCGCGCTGGAGAACGGGATGACCCTGGACGGCGCCCCGGTCCACGTCTGCCTGGGGCTGGGCGCGTTCGCCGAGCAGGTGGTCGCCCCGGAGAACGCGGTGATCCGGGTGCCCGGCGAGCTGCCGTACGAGATCGCCGCGCTGCTCGGCTGCGCGGTGCTCACCGGCACCGGCGCGGTCCGCAACACCGCCGGGGTGCGTCCCGGCGAGTCGGTGCTGGTCATCGGGCTCGGCGGGGTCGGCCTCTCGGTGGTCTCGGCGGCGCGCGCGGCGGGCGCCGCCCAGGTGATCGCGGTGGACGTCTCCGAGGCGAAGAAGGGCCTGGCCGAGGCAGCCGGCGCGACCGACTTCGTGGTCTCCTCGGACGCGCTCTCCAAGGACGTCCGGGCGCGTACCGGGGGCCGCGGCGCCGACCACGCGATCGAGTGCGTCGGCCGGGCGAGCACGATCCGCGCCGCGTGGCGGGCCACCCGCCGCGGCGGCCAGGTCACCGTGGTCGGCATGGGCGCGGCCGACGACATGGTCCAGATCGGCGCGCTGGACATCTTCAGCTCGGCCCGTACCCTGCGCGCCTCGGTCTACGGCCAGGCCGACCCGGACACCGCGATCCCGGATCTGGCCCGGGACGTGCTGGACGGCCGTCTCTCGCTGGACCACCTGATCACCGACCGGATCGGGCTGGACGGCGTGCCGGCCGCCTTCGAGCGGATGTCGCGCGGCGAGGGTGCCCGCTCGGTCGCCCTGCTCTGACCGTCCACCCTCCTGGCGGGGGGGGCGCGGGGGGGGGGGGCGGGCGGGGCCGCCCCCCCCCCCCCCCCCCCCCCCCCCCCCGCGCCCGCCCG
>NZ_JBFAYF010000021.1:0-139576 GCF_040681165.1 Actinoplanes sp. NPDC051851
AGGACCAGGTCGAGGACTACGCGAAGCGCCGGGGCCTGCCGCTCGGCGAGGTGGAGCGCTGGCTGCGCCCCAACCTCGCCTACTCGATCGACTGACCGGCGATGCGGTCGGCAGTGCTACAGATCGGCGCGGGTGACCAGGGCCCACTCGTGATCGTCGTTGGCCAGGCAGTCGGTGAGGGTGATCGGTGCCGCGGGACGGCCGGGACCGTTGCCGAACACGTCGAGGCAGAGTCCTTCGTCCGTGTGGATCAGGCGGTAGTAGCGGAATCCGCCGGCGGTGAGCTGTGGCTGCAGCCGGAACTCCTGGTTGTCCAGCGGGTCGCAGTTCAGCACCACGACGTCCACACCCGCCTCGACCGCGCCGGTCCCCTCCGCGTCGAGGCACCGGCCGGCCGTGGTGTCCCGGATGAGGTAGAGCTGGTTCCCCGAGGCGTCCTCGCCCGTGGGCACGAACACGAACTCCTGGTTGTCGGCGGCGTCCTTGATGCAGACGTCGTGAACCACCGGCTGCTTGTTCTTCCCGGCCCCGGTTCCGTCCAGGTCGGCGCAGTACCCCGTCTCGTAGTTCCTGAGGAAGAACGGCCCGTAGCTCGCCGCGGTGACATCGGCGGCCGCGACCGGCGGCTGCCCGTCCGGAGCGGACGTCGTGACCTTCGGCTTCGGGCTCTTCGAGGAGGGCTTCGGCGCCGGCGACCGCGTGGCCGGTGGCGTCACGATCGATGGCTGCGGGGAGGAGGCCATGACGGCGGCCGGGGAGGTGGGGCCGGCGACGGCCGGCACCGGGTTCTCCGGCGACGCGCCCGCGGTGACCTGTTCGTTCTGGCCGGTGTTCCGGTAGACGGTGAAACCCGCCCCGCCCATCAGGGCGAGTGCCAGGACGGCGACGGTTCCCGCGAGCACCGGCACCGCCCGCTCCCGCCGTGGGGCCAGCGACGCGGGCTGTGGTGAGGCGGGCTGTGGTGAGGCGGGCTGTGGTGAGGCGGGCTGTGGTGACGCCGGCGCTGGTGGCAGCGAGATCGACGGGAGCTGTGGCGAGGTGGCCAGGAGCTGGTCGAGCAGCTCCCGGGCGGTCGGCCGGGCCGCCGGATCCTTGGCGAGCGACCGTTCCACGAGTGCGCGCAGCGGACCGTCCGCCAGCCCGTCGAGCACCGGCGGCTGGGTGAGCATCTTCGCGAGCGTCGCCATCGGCGAGTCGGCCGTGAACGGCGGCCGCCCGGTCCCGGCGAACGCGACGACACAGCCCCAGGCGAAGACGTCCGCGGCCGGGGTGAGCGGCGTGGCGGGCTCGTCGAAGCGTTCCGGCGCCATGTAACCGACGGTGCCCATGAACTGCCCGGTCCGCGTGTGCTGGGTACCGGCCGCCGTCATGGCCCGGGCGATACCGAAGTCGATCACCTTGGGGCTGCCGGGCGCGAGCAGTACGTTGCCCGGTTTGAGGTCGCGGTGGATGACTCCGGCCTCGTGGATGACGGTCAGTGCGGTGGCGATGCCGACCGCTACCGCGTGCAGGTTCGCGGCGGTCAGTGGGCCCTTCTCCCGGACCTCGGCGCCGAGCGTGGGGCCGTCGACGTACTCGACGACCAGGTAGGGCTGGGGTGCGTCCGGGTCGGCGTCGAGGACCTCGGCGGTGCAGAACGGCGGTACCTGCCGGGCGCGGGCCACCTCGCTGCGGAACCGCCGCCGGAACTCCTCGTCGTGGGCGAGCGCGGGGTACACGACCTTGACCGCGACCAGCCGCCCGTCCCGGCCGCGCGCCAGGTAGACGACGCCCATGCCGCCCGCACCCAGCCGGCCGAGCACCTCGTACTCGCCGACCCGATCGGGGTCACCCGCCTGCAACGGCCCTGACCGCGATCCGCCCTGCTCGCTCAAACCTGCTCCACGAATTGAAATGCCTGGTCAGGGCTGTTTTTCGAAAGGTTATCCGATGGTGTCGGAGCAGGAGCCTAGCCTATGTGGAGAGTTGCCCGCTCTGGGTCGAGGTGTAGGCCCTTTCGCCGAGCCTGTTCGGCTGTGGGAGACCTGGGGCGGTCAGTCAGGAAGGTGCGGGGCGCGGGAAGGTGTCCAGCAGGCTGGACGGCATTTCAGGCGGGTTCCCGTCGGTGGGTGGCCGCCAGGTGGACCAGTCCTGGGCGAGCGGGCCCTCGCGGGCTTCGGCGAAGGCGACCGCGCGCTGGCGAGCCTGGTCGATCCGGTGGTGTTCCGCGTCGTCGATCAGGCCGAGGCGCCGGGCCTGGTCGTACTCGTCCTGGTCCTTCCAGTGCCATCGGCCGTCGGGGCGATGATCAGGTCGAGCAGGAGGTCGAAGGTGTCGATGCCGTGCGGGGTGCGGGTCACCGGGCGCTCGAAGTTGAGCTTCCAGTAGGCGGTGCCGGCGGTGATCGGCTGGTAGTACTGGAGGTTGAAGTCGGGGTCGAAGCCGACCCAGGTCAGGACCGCCGTGTCCTGCCAGATCCACTCGCCGAGCGTCCAGTTTCGGGCGGCGAGGTCGGGGATGGCCTGTTTGCGGACCGATACGTCGCCGGTGCGGAACCAGTCGATCCAGGTGGTCGGCGAGTAGGTGCGGGTGCCCGGCCAGAGCACGAACTGCAGGTGGGTGCCGTCGTCGGCCAGGACGCGATGACCGGCGGCGGTCCACACGCGGCCGTCGAGCATGTCACGCCGCGCGATCGTGCTCCCGGCAGGGAAGCGCGGGGAGGTCATGACCTAATCAGTACAGGTGTGTGACGTCGTGACGGAAGAGTGCGCTCGCCGCGCTCTGTCCTGTGTGGGGGCGGTGTGCGCACACGGACGGTGCGAGTGGGGCGATGCGTGCACGCGATCGACCGGGAGAAGGGGCGGTAGGCGACCACGATCCGCGACCGTGTGCTCGCGCAGCCGCCAGAGGGGCGCCGGAACGACTCGATCAGTGATCGAGGACACCCGCCGCCCCGGCCAGCCATGATCGTGAGCTCGGACGGCCCGCGGCATCCCCTCGGCGATCGCGAGAGCCAGGTCCTGCTCTTCGGCGTCCGCCTCGGCGGCCTCGTCGCGGCCGGCCTGCTCGGCGGCGGTCGCGGTGGCCTGATGCAGCAGGATGTCGCCGCCCCACGCGGCCTGCCGTGCCGGGAGGCCGCCGGTCAGCAGCAGCCCGACGATCGTGTCGAGCAGCCGCAGGTAGTGCGGGCCGCAGGGGCGCGGCGTCAGCACCGAACACGATCGTGGCGAACATGTTCGTCAGTTGCCCAGGAGCGCCTTGGAGACCTCGTCCGGGTGGGTCAGCAGGGCCTCGTGACCGCCGGGGACCGGGATCGGCTGCACCCCGGCGCGGGCGGCCAGCTCGGCCCCCGGTGCGGCCAGCGCGGTGTCCTTCTCGGCCAGCACGTACGTGATCGGCACGCCGAGGGTGTCCACGCCGGGGAGGTCCTGCGCGTCCAGCATGTAGCCGCCGGGCTGCGGCATCAGCTGGTCGAACACGACCCGCTGCAGCGCCTCCGGCTGGCCGGGCATCAGGCCCTGCGCGAACGTGCCGAAGTCGATGCCGATGGTGCCGTCGGGGGCGGCCGCGATCGCGTCCCGGACGAAGCCCTCCATCGGGCCCATCGCCGCGGCCATCGACTCGCCGGGCCGCGGGATGAACGCGCTGAAGTAGGCGATGCCGGCCAGCCGGTCGCCGAGGCGGTGCGCGGCGCCGGTGATCGGGATGCCGCCCCAGCTGTGCCCGACCAGGACGACGTCGCGCAGGTCGCGGCGTTCGACCGCGGCCACGATGTGGTCGACGGCGTCGGTCAGCCGCAGTCCGGCCGGGTCGTCGCCCAGGCTCAGGCCGGGCATGGTGAGCGCGGTGGCGCCGTGGCCGGCGGCGTGTACGCGGTGGCCCACCGGGTGCCAGGACCAGCCGCCGTGCCAGGCGCCGGGGATGAAGACGTAGTGCATCGGACCTCCTCGTAAGAGTGCGGCCAGACCGTAGCATGTTGATCAGAGTCGACTCTGATGAACAGAGTCGCCTGCGGCTGATCTATGATCGACCGCATGCCCACCGCGTCGTCCCCCGTCAACCGCCGGAGTGAGTACGCGCGGATGACCCGCGAGGCGATCCTCGACGCGGCCCGCTCGCTCTTCATCGAGCAGGGCTACTACGCCACGAAGGTGGAGCAGATCGCCGAGGCGGCCCGGGTGGCGCCGGCGACCGTCTACGCCGTCGGCGGCGGCAAGAGCGGCCTGCTCCGTACGCTGATCGAGACGAGCGTGCACTCCACCGAGAACGGCCGCCTGCTCGCCGAGATCGAGACCGCCACCGACCCCGGCCACCTGATCGCTCTGGTCGTCGCCGCGTCACGCGCCCGGTTCGGCCAGTGGTCCACGCTGATGCGCCAGGTCGTCGCCGCCGCACCGCAGGAACCCGCCGTCCGGGAGGCGATGGAGATCGCGCACGACGGGCTCCGCAACGGCCTGCGGGTGACCGCCGACCGCCTGGCCGCGCTGGGCGCCCTCCGCGACGGCCTGGACGCCGCCGAGGCGTCGGACATCCTCTGGCTCTACCTCTGCAACGCCGCCTACTTCGTCCGCGGCGACGACCTCGGCTGGTCCCTCGACAGGTCCGAGGCCTGGCTCACCGCCGTGCTGCGCCGCGAGCTCCTGGCTTCCTGACGTACGCGTCAGAGCTTGCGGATCTCCACGTCGAGGAAGGCGACGCTGGTGTCGTGGTCGCGCTGGTCGTCGGTCTCCAGGCCCAGCTCGACGTGGCCGGTCCGCAGGCGCTCGCCGGTGACGGCGGCCTTGCAGAATGGGGTGCCGTCCACCGAGACGGTGGCCACGGCGTCCTCGATGGTCAGGTCGACCCGGTGCTCGCCGCCGTCGGAGAAGGCCGCCGAGTGGACGGTCGCGAGGGTGGCCCGGTCGTCGTCGGAGTCGCGGGAGAGGGTGACCTGTTTCGGGCAGAGGAACAGGTTGTAGCCGAGGGTGTCGGTGACCCGGCGGAAGCCGATCCAGGCGCAGCTGTGTGGCTCCAGCAGTGCGGTGGTGACCGAGATCGACTGGTCGCCGGCCACCTGCTGCGCGGGTCCGGGGCAGGAGTTGGCGTTGGTGTCGCGGGTCGTGGCGACCATCCGGCCGCCGGTGAAGGAGCAGGTGCCCAGCTCGTCCTCGGCGCTCTCCCACCAGCCCTGCTGGTTCAGCCGGTCGCCGATCAGCAGGCGGCCCGCGGGTGCCGGGGAGGAGGACGTGGACGGGGTGGGCGGCGCGGACCGGGCGGGTGAGGCGGTGCCCGGTGCCGGAGTGGCCGCCGGTGGCGGGGCGGGTTCCGCGTTGCCGGTCAGGGCCACGACGGCGGCCAGGCCGAAGATCGCCACGGCCGCGGCGGTCATGGTCAGGCCCCGGCGCCGCCCGGAGTCCTCGACCCGGTGTGCGCCCCGGGCCCGGACCGCCTGGGCCGCGCGCTGCAGTTCCGGATGGCCGGTGAGTCCCGCCGCGCTGTGTGAACCGGTGTCCAGCAGCAGGTCCAGGAGCTGTGCCGCGGTGGGGCGGGCCGCCGGGTCCTTGTCGAGCGCGCGGGCCACGATCTCGCGCAGCGGGGACGGCAGGGTGCCCAGCTGCGGCGGCTGGGTGAGGATCCGGGCGGCGGTCGCGGCGGGGGAGTCGGCCGAGAACGGGGTGCGGCCGGTGCCGGCGTACGTGATCAGCACGCCCCAGGCGAAGACGTCGGAGGCCGGGCCGACGCCGGGCTCGTGCTCCGCGAAGCGCTCCGGGGCCATGTAGGTCACCGTGCCGACCATCTGGTCCGTGCGGGTGTGGCCGCTCGTCGCCTCGAACGCGCGGGCGATGCCGAAATCGATCACCTTCGGCGAGCCGAGGGCGAAGAGCACGTTGCGCGGCTTGAGGTCGCGGTGGATGACGCCGGCGCCGTGGATCGCGGTCAGGGCGGTGGCCACGCCGATCGCCACGCTGTACAGGTCACCATCGGTCAGCGGGCCGCGGTCGTGGATCACCTCGGCCAGGTCCGGGCCGTCCACGTACTCGACCACCAGGTACGGCGTGGCGTGCTTCGGGTCGGCGTCGAGGACCGCGGCCGTACAGAAGGAGGGTACCGCCCGGGCACGGTCGACCTCGTTGCGGAAGCGGCCCCGGAACTCGGCCTGACTCGCCAGCTCGGGACGGATTATCTTGACGGCGACGAGGCGTTCGTCGCGGCCGCGGGCCAGGTAGACGGCGCCCATGCCGCCGGCGCCGAGACGGCCGAGCAGCCGGTAATCGCCCAGCTCCACAGGGTCGCCGGGATGCAGTGGATCAATGGGCATGGGGCCGTACGGTACCGGCGCTCCCTGGAAGACGGAAGTCGATGGACCGTTCAGTCGGCGCCCGCCCTCCGGACGGACCGTACGCACCGTGATCGAACCCTTGCTAGCGATCTTTAGTTTGGTTAGCCTACCCTAAGCAATGATCGACACTAGTGATTGCGTCTGGCCGTGACGGCCTGAGGAGGTCCAGTGCGGCGGATGGTGCTGAACGGCAAAATCCATCGAGCCACGGTCACGCAGGCGGATCTGCATTATGTGGGATCTCTGACGATCGACGCGGATCTGATGAAGGCCGCGGACATCTGCGAGGGCGAACGCGTGCAGGTCGTCGACATCACCAACGGCGCGCGCCTCGAGACGTACGCGATCACCGGTCCTGCGGGCAGTGGGGTGATCGGCGTGAACGGCGCGGCGGCACACCTCATCCACCCGTCCGACCTGGTCATCGTCATCACCTACACGATGCTCGACGACGCCGAACTGGCTGTTCACACGCCCCGCGTCGTGCACGTGGACCGGGACAACCGGATCGTCGCGCTCGGCACCGACCCGGCGGAGCCGGTACCCGGAGAGGCCGGTCAGAAAACCGGCACCGTACTCGCCCGAGGGAGAGAGAAATGACCAATCCTTTCGACGACGAGGACGGCGTCTTCCTGATTCTGGTGAATGAAGAGAATCAGTATTCCTTGTGGCCGGAATTCGCCGAGGTGCCAGCCGGATGGCGCATTGTTCACGGTCCCGCCGACCGGGCCGGGGCGCTCGCGTACGTCGAGCGGCACTGGGTCGACATGCGTCCCCGCAGCCTGATCGAGGCCATGGATTCCGGTAGCGGTGAGTGACGATCCGGGTGGCCGCCGACTGCCTTTGACCGCTGCTCAGCACGGCGTCTGGTACGCGCTGCGCCTCGACCCCGGCACCACCGCGTACGACATCGGTGGCTACGCCGACGTGCGCGGCCCGCTCGACCCGGACCTGCTCGAGACGGCCTGCGCGGCGGTGGCCGGCGAGGCGGGGGCGCTGCGCGTCCGGTTCGACGACACCGGCCCGGAGGTCGTCCAGATCATCGACCCGGAACGCCGGCCACCGGTCTCCCGGGTGGACCTGAGCGGCGGTCCCGGCCCGGAGGAGGCCGCCCGCCGGTGGCTGCGCGAGTGGTTCACCGTGCCGCGCGACCCGGTCCGCGATCCGCTCGCCGAGTTCGCGCTGCTCCGGCTCGCACCGGACCGGCACTGGTGGTGCCCACGGGGACATCACCTCGTGCTCGACGGGTACAGCATGCCGCTGCTCTGCGGGCGGATCGCCGAGCTCTACACCGCCCTGCTCGAGGAGCGGACCGCCAGACAGAGCCCGTTCCGGCCGTACGAACTGCTCGTCGCGGCGGAGCGGGAGTATCCCGGGTCCGGGGCGTACGAGAAGGATCGGCTCTTCTGGCATGAGCGGCTCGCCGGGAGCGCGGCGGCGCCGACCCTGAGCGGCCGGGGTCCCCTGCCGCCCGGGCCCGTCCACCGGCGGACGATCCGCCTTCCGCGGGCCGCCACGGGCGCACCCGGCTCCTGGGGCGAGCGCACCGTCGCCGGGCTGGCCGGGTACGTCGGGCGGCTCACCGGGGCGCGGGAGCTCTGCCTCGCGGTGCCGTTCGCCGCCCGGCAGGGCGACCTGCTGCGGATCCCCGGGCACACCGCCAACGTGCTGCCGCTGCGCCTGGCCGTGCTGCCGGAGGCCACGCCGGGTGAGCTCACCGCCCTGGTCGCCGTCGAGCTGGCCGCCGCCCGGCGCCATCAGCGGTACCGCGGCGAGCAGCTGGCGCGCGAGATCGGGGACCGGTCCGGGCCCGCCGTCAACATCAAGTTCTTCGACTACCGGCTCGCGTTCGGGCCCGCCGAGGCGGTGCTGCAGAGCGTCGCCGCCGGGCCGGTCGACGACCTCACGCTCTCGGTGCGCCAGGACGGCGACGATCTCGTCCTCGACCTGGACGCGCACGCCGGTGCCTACACGGCCGCGGAGACCGAGGGCCACCTGCGCGGGCTCGGCGAGTTCCTCTCCGGGGCCGCGGACTTCGGGGGTACGGCGGGGGTCCGCGGCACCGGTGGGCACGCGCACGGACGGGTCCTCCCGGATCGTCCGGTGCCGTTCGCGGCGGCGTTCGCGGCCCAGGTACGGCGTACGCCCGACGCCGTCGCCCTGCGGGACGGCGCCCGGAGCTGGACGTTCGCGGCGCTGGACGCGGCGGCCGGGGCACTCGCGGGCGCGCTGCGCGAGGCGGGTGCGGGACCCGAGCGGCTGGTCGCGCTCGCGCTGGAGCGGTCGGCGGAGGTGGTGATCGGGATGCTCGCCACCGCGCGCGCCGGCGCCGCCTGGCTACCCCTCGACCTCGGACAGCCCGCCGGGCGGCTCGACCGGCTGCTGCGGGACGCCCGGCCCGCCGTCGTGCTGACCGCCGACCCGGCCCGGCCCGCCGTCACCCCGCCACCGGGTGCCGTCCCGCTGGCGGCCGGCGCGGTCGCCGGTGAACCGCCGGAGCCCGCGCGGGCGGCCCGGCCGGAGAACCTGGCCTACGCGATCTACACGTCCGGGTCGACCGGGGTGCCCAAGGCCGTGCAGGTGACCCAGCGGGGACTGGCCGCCCTGCTGGCGGGGCATCGGGACGGGATCATGGCGTCCGTGCCGGCCGGCCGGCGCCTGCGGATCGCGCACACCGCGCCGCTCACCTTCGACGCCGGGCTCGACCCGCTGCTCTGGATGATCGCCGGGCACGAGCTGGTGCTGGTCGGCGCGGAGACCTACCGGGACCCGGCCGCGCTGGTACGGCTCGTGCGGGCCGAGCGGATCGACTACCTGGACACCACGCCCAGCCACCTCGCGCTGCTGCTCGACGCCGGGCTCCTCGACGGCGGGCACCGGCCGTCGGTGCTGGTCTTCGGCGGGGAGGCGGCGCCGGGATCGCTGTGGGGGCGGTTGCGGGACGTCCGGGCGGTCAACGCGTACGGGCCGACCGAGTACACCGTGGACGCCCTCCAGGCCGTGGTGGCGGAGAACCCGCGGCCGGTGCTCGGTGAACCGGTGGCGGGGGCGCGGGTGGTCGTGCTCGACTCCCGGCTGCGCCCGGTGCCCGAGGGCGGCGTCGGCGAGCTGTACCTCGGCGGCCCGGGGCTGGCCCGGGGCTACGCCGGGCGGGCCGGGGAGACGGCGGCCCGCCTCGTGGCCGATCCGCACGGCCGCGGGCGACTGTTCCGGACCGGGGACGTCGTGCGCCTGCGTATCGGCGGTGGACTGGAATACCTGGGCCGCTCCGACGACCAGGTGAAGATCCGGGGCTTCCGGGCCGAGCCGGGGGAGGCCGAGGCCGTGCTGACCGGGCACCCCGGTGTGCGGCAGGCGGTGGTACTGCCCCGGCGGACCCCGGGCGGGACGGTCCTGGCCGCGTACGTGGTGGCCCGGGACGGCGAACCGGGTGACCTCACCGGGTACGCCCGGGAACGCCTTCCGGACTACCTGGTGCCGGCGACGATCACCGTGCTGGACGCGCTGCCGCTCACGGTGAACGGCAAGCTGGACGTCGCGGCGCTGCCGGAGCCGGGCACCGACGGCACGATCGGGCACCGGGAGCCGGCCACCGAGGCCGAACGGGTGGTCGCCGGACTCGTCGGCGACGTGCTCGGTGCCGCGACGGTCGGTGCCGACGACGACTTCTTCGCGCTCGGCGGGCACTCGCTGACCGCGGCGCGGCTGGCCGGGCTGATCCGGGAGCGGTTCGGCGTGGAGATCGATCTGCGCGCGGTCTTCGACGGGCGTACGGTGGCGGCGCTCGCCCGTACCGTGGAGAGCGCCCGCGGATCGGAGCGGCCCGCCCCGGTGCCCCACGCGGCGACGGGACGGGTGCCGCTGTCGGCGGCGCAGCAGCGGTTCTGGTTCGCGCACCGGCTCGATCCGGCGGACGCGGCCTACCACATCCCGTTCGTGATCACGTTCGACGGCCTTGTGGACGCCGACCGGCTGGCCGTCGCGCTCGGCGCGCTGCTGGCCCGGCACGAGACGCTGCGGACGCTGGTCGCGGAGGACGCCGACGGCGCGTGGCAGCGGGTCCTCGAACCCGGCGATCCGCTCCTCGCCGGCGTGCTGCGGGTGGGATCCGATGACCCGATTCGTGAGCCCTTCGATCTCACCCGGCAGCCGCCGGTCCGGGCCACCCTGCTTCGTGGACCGGAAGTGGACACCCTCGTGCTGGTCGTGCACCACATCGCGGGCGACCAGGGTTCGGCCCGGACGATGCTGGCCGACCTGGGTGCCGCGTACGCCGGGGCCGCGCTGGAGCCGGTGCCGCTGACCTATCGCGACTACACCGTCTGGCACGCCGAACTGCTGGAACACGCGTCGCTGGCGAGCACCCAGCTCGACTTCTGGCGGGACGCGCTGGACGGGCTGCCCGACGAGGTGTCGCTCGCCCGGAACCGGTCCACGGACGGTCCGGGGCCCGGTGGCGAGGTGACGGCCGAGGTCGGCGCGGCGGCGCATGACCGGATCCGGCGGCTCGCGCGGGAGCGGGGGGTCACCACGTTCGCGGTGCTGCACGCCGCGGTGGCGATCGTGCTCGACGCGTACGGCGCCGGTCCGGACCTGCCGCTCGGCACACCCGTCGCCGGCCGGCCCGATCCGGCGCTGGACGACCTGGTCGGGTGCTTCCTCAACACCGTGGTGCTCCGGACCGACCTCGGCGGGAACCCGACCGCCGGCGAGCTGCTGGACCGGGTGCAGCGGGTGGGGGTGGCCGCTTTCGCCCATGCCGATGTGCCGTTCGAGCGGGTCGCCGACGCGCTCACCCCGCCGCGCGTGCCGGGCCGCCACCCGCTTTTTCAGATCATGATCGTTCACGAGTACGCCGTGGCCGAGGTGCTGCGGCTGGGCGCCGTCAGCGGACCGGCCGTGCTGACCGGGACCGGCGCGGCCAAGACCGATCTCGTCGTCAAGCTCGCCGAGCGGCCGGACGGCGGCGGGATCGCGATTCGCCTGGAGTACGCCACCGCCTTGATCGACCGGGCGCTGGTCACCGGGATCGCCGCGGCGCTGCGACGGGTGCTGACCGCGTTGCCGGACCGGGTGGCGAGCCCGATCTCCCGGCTCGGCGTGCTGCCACCCGGGCTCGTCCCGGACGCCCGCGGGCCGGACGTGCCGCTCTCCCCGGCCACGGTGCCGGAGCTGTTCAGTGCCGCGGCCGCCCGGCACCCCGGCCGGGTCGCGCTGGTCGACGACGCGACCGGCGAGCAGCTCACCTACGCGGAGCTGGATGCCCGGATCGAGCGGGCCGCTGACGAGTTGCGCGAGCGTGGCACCGGGCCGGGGGAGATCGTCGCCGTTCGGCTGCCGCGGTCGGTGGAGCTGGTGGTCTCCGTGTACGCCGCCCAGCGGGTCGGGGCCGCCTATCTGCCGCTCGATCCGGAGCAGCCGGCGGAGCGGACCGCGGACATGCTCGACGACGCCCGGGCCGTCCCCGGGGTGGGGGACGCGGCGTATGTCATCTTCACCTCCGGGTCGACCGGGCGGCCCAAGGGTGTCGTGGTGCCGCACCGTGCCGTCGTCAACCGGCTGCTCTGGATGCAGGACGCGTATCCGCTCGGCGCGGACGACGTCGTACTGCAGAAGACGCCGTTGACCTTCGACGTGTCGGTGTGGGAGCTGTTCTGGCCGTTGCTGACCGGGGCGACGCTGGTGCTGGCGGCGCCGGACGGGCATCGGGATCCGGCGTACCTGATCGGGGTGATCCATCGCCGAAGGGTGACCACGCTGCACTTCGTGCCGTCGATGCTGGCGGCGTTCCTGACCGATCCTGATGTGCGCTCGTGTGAGGGCGTGCGCCGGGTGTTCTGCAGTGGCGAGGCGCTGCCGGCCACGCTGGTCGCCCGGTTCCGTGCCGCGCTCCCCGCGGAACTGCACAACCTCTACGGGCCGACCGAGGCGGCGGTGGACGTCACCGCGTGGCGGGTCACCGGTGCCGACGTGCCGATCGGGCGTCCGGTCTGGAACACCGGGGTGCACGTCCTCGACCGGTTCCTGCGGCCGGTGCCCGAGGGGGTGGCCGGGGAGCTCTACCTCAGCGGCGCGCAGCTCGCCGACGGCTATCTCGCCCGGCCGGGCCTGACCGCCACCCGCTTCGTCGCCTCGCCGTGGCACGTGGGCAAGCGCCTCTACCGGACCGGCGATCTCGCTCGCCTGCGCTCCGACGGCGCTCTCGACTACCTGGGCAGGACCGACGATCAAGTCAAGATCCGTGGGGTACGGGTCGAGCTGGGCGAGGTCGAGGCCGCGCTACGGCGTCACGCCGGGGTTCGCGAGGCCGCGGCCGCCACCCGGGTGGACGACGCCGGGAACGTGCGGCTGACCGGCTTCGTGGTTCCGGCTCCCGGGGTGACACTCGAACCGGACGAGGTGCGGGGGTTCCTGGGCACCGTGGTCCCGGCGGCGCTCGTGCCGTCGGCGGTGCGGGTGCTGGACGCGCTGCCGCTCACGCCGAGCGGAAAGCTGGACCGGCGCGCCCTGCCCACGGCGCCGCCACACCGTTCGGCAGTGCCGGTCACCGTCGGGCCGGTCGCCGTCGGGCCGGTCACCGTCGGGCCGGTTTCTGCCGGGCCGGTCGCCGTCGGGCCGCGGGGTATCGCGGACAGCGCCGAACAGGTCGTGCGGCGGGTCTTCGCGCAGGTGCTGGAGCGGGACGACGTCGACGGGGAGACCGGGTTCTTCGCGCTCGGCGGGGACAGCATCCTGGCGATCCAGGTGGTCAACCGGGTTCGCGCCGCCGGACTGCGGATTCAGGTGCGCGACGTGTTCACGCATCAGAACGCCGCCGCGCTTGCCGCCGCCGCTTCACCGGTGACGGCCCCGGCGGCGGGCGCGGTGGTCGCCGCGGCGGAGGGCGTCGTCGAGCTGACGCCGATCATGCACCGGCTCCGGGAACAGGGCGGGCTCGACGACGCGGTGCAGACCGCGAGCATCGGGCTGCCGGCCGGTACCGGACTCGACGCGCTGACCGCCGCCGTACAGGTGCTGCTGGACCGGCATCCGATGCTGCGGGCACAGCTGATCGTCAGCGGTCACGGGCACTGGACGCTCAGCGTGCCGTCGAGTGCGGACGCGGTCCCCGCCACCGACCTGGTCCGGGCCGGGGAGCGGGTCGCCCCCGATCCGCGGCGGGGCCACACCTCGCGGTGGTGCCTGCTGTCCGACGGCGGCACCCGGGTCGTCGCCGGCGTTCATCACCTCGCGGTCGACACGGTGTCGTGGGGCGTCATCGAGGCCGAGCTGCGGGCGGCGCTCGCCGGGGAGCCGCTGCCGGCCGTCTCCTCGGTGCCGTTCCGCGCGTGGGCCGCGCGGCTGCGGGAGTCGGCCGCCGACCCGGGGGTGCTCGACGAGTACGGCTACTGGCTCGCGGTGGCCGCCGACCCGCTCCCGAACCTGCCCGTTGCGACCGCGCGGGACACGGCCGCGCGGGACACGGCCGCGCGGGACACGGCCGCGCGGGACACGGCCCCGGCGGAGCTGCGGGTGCCGGGCCGGGTCTTCGCGCCGCTGTGGGAGTGGGCGGCGCGCCGGCACCGGTTCACCGGGGAGGATCTGCTGCTCGCCGCGGTGACGCTCGCGACGGCGGCGGCGCGCGGCGACGACCGTGACACCTCCGTCCTGATCGAGCGGCACGGGCGCGACGGCGACGACGTCGCGGGGACCGTCGGGTGGTTCACCACGCTGTATCCGGTGCGGGTACGGCCCGGCGGCTCCCCGGTCGCGGTGTTGAAATCGGTCAAGGAGGCGTTGCGGGCGGTGCCGGGGGCCGGGGCCGGTTTCGGACTGCTGCGCTATCTCAACCCACAGACCTCGGCCGGGCTCGCGGCGGCGGGCGAGCCGGACCTGCTCGTCAACTTCCTCGGCCACCGCTCCGGCGCGCTCGACCTCGACGGGTCCACCCCGGCGGATCCGGTGGAGTTGCTCGCCTACACCGTGGACGGCCCGGACGGGCGGGAACTGCGGGCGGTGCTGATCGGGCCGGCCGACCGCGATCTGGTCCGGTACCGGGACGCGCTGGCCGAGGCGTTCGCCGCGCTGGCCGGCGAGGTCGCCGCCGACGAGCCCGGGGGGCGCACGCCGTCCGACCTGACCCTGCCGGGGCTGGCGCAGTCCGACCTGGACGACCTGGACGCCCACGAACCCGGCTGGCTCGACGTGCTGCCCGCCACGCCGTTGCAGGAGGGGCTGACCGCGCTGGCCGAGGCCCGCTTCCGCGACGGCGGGACACACCCGGACGTCTACACCGTCCAGCTGCGACTCCGCTTCGCCGCGGTGGGCGGCGCCGGGCGGATGCGGGACGCGGTGGGTGGCGCCGGGCGGATGCGGGACGCGATGGGTGGCGCCGGGCTCGATGCCGGGCGGATGCGGGACGCGGCGACGGCGGTGTTCGGGCGGCACCTCGGGCTGCGGCTCGGGCTGCGGCCGCTCGCCTCCGGGCGGGTGGTGGCCGTACTGCACCCGGCCGGACCGGTGGACGTCGCCGAACACCGGCTCGACGAGGCGGGGCTCGCGGCACTGGCCCGGCGGCGCCGCCACGAGCCGTTCGACCTGGCGCGGCCGCCGCTGTTCCGGTTCGACCTGGTCGCCGGGGCCGAGGGCGGCGAGACGCTGATCATCACCGGACACCACGCGGCCTGGGACGGGTGGTCGGCGCCGTTGCTCGTCGGCGAGCTGCTGGCGGTCTACGCGGGACGGGAACCGGGGCCGGACGGGTCGGCGGCGCACCTGGCCTACCTGCGCGAGTTCGCCCGGCGCGATCCGGCCGTCGACCTGGCGGCCTGGCGGGACCTGCTCGGCGGGACGGCCGGTCCGACGCTGCTGTGCCCGGCGGCCGCGGCGGCGGGTGCCGCACTGCCCGCCGAGATCCGTGCCGAGTTGCCGGAACCGCTGGTGGACGCGCTGCGCCGCCGGGCCGGAGCCCGCGGCCTCACCCTCAACACGCTGATCCAGGGCGCGTGGGGGATCCTGCTGGCCGGGCGTACCGGAGAGCGGGACACGGTGTTCGGCGTGACCGTGTCCGGGCGGCCACCGCAGCCGGACGGACTGGACCGGGCCGTCGGGCTGTTCGTGAACACCGTGCCGGCGCGCTGCGAGATCCGGGCCGGGGACACCGCCGGGGACGTGCTGGCCCGGCTCCAGGATCGGCAGGCCGCGGCGGCCGACCATCACCGGGCCGGGCTGGCCGGGATCCAGCGCGCGGTGGGGCGGGGGACGCTCTTCGACACCCTGGTGGTGTTCGAGAACTATCCGCTGGACGAGGCCGCGCTGCTCGGACCGGCCGGCGGCGCGGAGCTGGGCCTGGTCGCGATCGAGGCCGACGACGCCACCCACTACCCGGTCACGCTGACCGTCTTCCCCGGCGAGCGGATCGGGCTCGCGCTCGGCTACCGCGCCGACGCCCTCGACGAGCAGGGCGCGCGCGGGCTGCTCGACGACCTGCGGGACACCCTGGAGACGTTCGCGGCGGGCCTGAACGCACCGCTGCCCACGATCCGGCTCCTGGCTGGTCCTCACGGGTCGGTCGGGGCCCTCGAGACACCCGTGGGCACCAGCCAGGAGGGTGAGGTGCGGCTTCTGGCTGGCACTCAGGGGTCGGTCGGGAGCCCCGACACACCCGTGAGGACCAGCCAGGAGGGGGAGGGGGGCGGGCGGGTGGCGGAGGTGCTGGCCGGGCTCTTCGCCGAAGTGCTGGAGGTGCCGGACGTGCGGGTGGGGGACGGGTTCCTCGCGCTCGGTGGGGACAGCATCCTGGCGATCCAGCTCGTGGCGCGCGCCCGGGCGGTGGGGCTGCGGTTCACGGCGGCGGACGTCTTCGAACACCGGACGGCGGCCGGGCTCGCGGCCGTCGTGGCCGGGAATGAGGCCGTGGCGGCCGGGGGTGGCCGGGAGCCGGTGCGGGCGGCGGCGGTCAGCTTCGCCGGGGCGCAGGTCACCCCGATCGTGCACTGGCTGCGGGAACGGGGCGGGCCGGTGGGTACGTACTGCCAGCGGATGGTGCTGCGGCTGCCCGCGGACGCCACCGGGGAGCGGCTGGTCGACGCGGTCCAGCGGGTGCTCGACCGGCACCCGATGCTGCGGGCCCGCCTCGACGGCGCGGGCCTGTCGGCGCCGCCGCCGGGCAGCGTCCGGGCCGGGGAGCTGTTCACCACCGTGCGCGGCGCGGCGGACGTGGAGGGGGCGACCGGGACGGCGGCGCGGGAGATCGATCCGGCGGCCGGGTCCTGCACCCGGTGGGTGTGGTTCGAGCGGGACCGGCAGCTGCTGGTGGTGGCGCATCACCTGGTCGTCGACGGGGTCTCGTGGCGGGTGCTGACGGCGGACCTGGCGAGCGCCTGGCACGGCACGCCGCTGCCGCCGATCGGGACCGGGTACGACGAGTGGACCCGGCTGCTGGCGGCGGAGGCCCGGACCGGGCGGCGCCGCGCGGAGCTGGATCACTGGCGTCAGGCGCTGCGGGCACCGTCGCCCTTCCCGGGACTGCGGCTCGACCCGGGACTCGATGTCGCCGCCACCCGGCGTGAGCTGAGCTTCGCCGTCGAGGGCGCCGGGGACGAGGGCGTCGAGGCGCTGCTGCTGGACGCGCTGGTGCGGGCGCTTCCCGGGGACGGTCGGGCGCGGGACGTGGCGGTGCTGCTCGAGGGGCACGGGCGGGCGGACGACGTCGTCCCGGCCGATCTCAGCCGGACGGTCGGGTGGTTCACCACGATGTATCCGGTACGCGTCGGGCCCGGTGCGGAGGCCGCCGCCGCGCTCGCCGCGGTGCCGGACCGGGGGATCGGCTACGGGCTGCTGCGGTACCTCGATCCCGGGCCCGGGGCCGGGCTGCGGGAGCTGGACGAACCGCAGGTGCGGCTCAACTACCTCGGGCGGTTCACCGCGGGCGGCGGGCGGGCGTTCGCTCCGGTCGATGCCGCGGACCCGGTCGGGGGCCATGTCGACCCGGCGCTGCCGATCCCCGTCGCGATGGATGTCACGGCCGTCGGCGGCGCGAACGGCCTGATCGTCCGGGTGGCCTGGGCCGGTCGCCACCTGGACGACGACACCGTGCGGGCGTTCGCCGACCGTTTCCGGACCGCGCTGGGCGACGCGAAGAAGGACGTGCCGGGTGACGGGGAGAAGGACGTGCCGGGTGCCGGGGAGAAGGACGTGCTGGTGGAGATCGGGGACGACGAGCTGGACGAGCTGTGGAGGAACGGGTGAACGGGATCGAGGACGTCCTGCCGCTCTCGCCGTTGCAGCACGGGCTGCTGGTCTGGGGGGCCTACGGGGCGGCGAGCACCGGGGTCTACACCGTGCAGCGCGCGTTCGGCCTGACCGGGGAGCTCGAACCGGGCGTGTTGCGCAGCGCCGGGGAAGCGGTGCTGCGCCGGCATCCGAACCTCCGTGCGGCCTTCCGGTTCCGCAGGAGCGGTGAGCCGGTCGCGCTCGTACCCCAAGGAATCGATCTTCCGTGGCGGGAGGAGGACCTGCGTGACGTCGCGGAGGCGGGGGTGCGTGCCGGGCGGCTGGCGGCGATCGCGGCCCAGGAGCGCGAGCGGGCGTTCGATCTCGGACGGCCGCCGCTGCTGAGGTTCGCGCTGGTGCGGACCGGGGACGCGGACTGGACCCTGCTGCTCACCTTTCACCACATCCTGCTGGACGGGTGGTCGGTGCCGCGGCTGGTCACCGAGCTGTTCACGCTCTACGGCACCCGGGGGGACGACGCGGTGCTCGGGAAGCCCGTACCCTATCGCCGCTATCTGACCTGGTTGTCCACAATAGACAGCGAAGTGTCGGGAAAGCGCTGGCGGGAGCAGCTCGCCGGGCTGGACGGGCCGACGCTGGTGGCGCCCGGCGCGGACCTTCGGGCACGCGGCGAGCCCGCCGAGATCACCCGGTGGCTGAGCGAGGAGGAGACCGCGGCGCTGCGGGCGGCGACCCGGCGGCTGGAGGTCACCGCCAACACCGTGCTGCAGGTCGCCTGGGCGCTGCTGCTCGGTGAGCTGACCGGCACCGCCGACGTCGTCTTCGGACTGACCGGTTCCGGACGCTCACCCGAGCTCGCCGGGTCCGCGGAGATCATCGGGCTGCTGATCAACACGGTTCCGGCGCGGGTGACGCCCCGGGCCGCGGAGAGCCTCGGCGAGCTGCTGCGCCGGGTACAGCGGGAGCAGGCGCGGCTCCTCGACCACCAGCACGTCCGCCTGGCGGAACTCTCCGGCGGCGGCGACCTGTTCGACACGTACGCGGTCTTCGAGAACTACCCGCTGAGCCGGGACGTCCTCGACGACCTGGGACGCCGGGCGGGGCTGCGGGTGCACACGGTCGAGGCGACCGAGGCGAGTCACTACCCGCTCGGCGTCATCGCCACCCCGGGCGACCGGCTGCGCCTGGACGTCCGCTACCGGGCCGACGCGGTGCCGGCCGTGCTCGCGGAACGGGCCGCGCGCCGCCTGCCCGAGCTGCTGCGGCTGATCGTTACGCGGCCCGGCCTGTCGTACGCGAAAATGCCGTTGATCTCCGAGGAGGAGCGGGACGACCTGCTGATCTCCCGCAACCGGACATCGCCGGACCCGGCTCCGGTGGACTTCGCCGGGCTGGTGGCCGGTGCGCCGGACGACCTCGCCGTGGCCTGCGGGGACGAGCGGCTGACCTACGGCGAGCTGCACGCCCGCGCCGGGCACGTCGCGGGCCGGCTCGCCGCCCGGGGCCTCGGCCCGGAGCGGGCGGTGGCGGTCGCGATGCCCCGCTCGGCCGGGCAGGTCGTCGCGATGCTGGCGGTGCTGACCGCCGGTGCCGTGTACGTCCCGGTCGACACCGACTATCCGGCGCAGCGCGTCGACTACCTGCTCGCCGACGCGCGGCCGGAACTGATCATCACCGCCGAGCTGCTGGCCGAAGTGGAGAAGGAGCCGCCCGGCGAGCCGGCGGGCGGCGCGATCCGGCCGGACCACGCCGCGTACACGATCTACACCTCCGGGTCGACCGGCCGCCCCAAGGCCGTCGTCGTCACGCACGCCGGGCTGCCGGCGCTCGCCGCGACCCTGGCCGGCGCGTTCCGGCCCGGCCCGGGGGACCGGGTGCTGCAGTTCGCGTCGCAGAGCTTCGACACCTCGATCTGGGAACTGCTGATGGCCCTGTCGACCGGGGCGGCGCTGGTCATCGCGCCACCGGAGCGTCGGCTCGGCGCCGAGCTGGGCCGGCTGCTCGCCGAGGAGCGCGTCACCCACCTGACGCTGCCGCCGTCCGCACTGGCCGAGCTGCCCACCACCGCCGTGCCACCGGGCACGGTGGTGATCGTGGCGGGCGAGGCCTGTCCGCCGGAGCTGGCCCGGCGCTGGGTGACGGCCGGGCACACGCTGTTCAACTCGTACGGGCCGACCGAGACCACCGTGGACGCGACGCTCTGGCGGGCCGGCGACCCGGCCGCGCTGGACGGCGCCGCGCTGCCGATCGGCACGCCGGTCGCCGGGAGTACGGCGTACGTGCTGGACCCGCTGCTGCGGCCGGTACCGGCCGGGGCCGTCGGTGAACTGTACGTCGGCGGCAGTGGCCTGGCCCGCGGCTACCGTGGTGCGCCGGGGCTGACCGCGAGCCGGTTCGTGGCGAGCCCGTTCGTCCCGGGCGGGCGTCTCTACCGCACCGGCGACCTGGTGCGGTGGCGCTCCGACGGGAACCTGGAGTTCCTCGGGCGCGCCGACCAGCAGATCAAGATCCGGGGCTTCCGGGTCGAGCCCGGCGAGGTGGAGGCCGCCCTCGTCGCGCACCCGGCCGTGGCGTCGGCGCTGGTGGTCGCGGCCGACGACGCGGTGGTGGGCCGCCGGCTGATCGCCTACGTGACGCCCGCCGACCCGGGGAACCCGCCCGGTCAGGGCACCCTGCGGGAGTACGCGGGCCGGGACCTGCCCGACCACCTGGTGCCCGCCGCCGTCGTGGTGCTGGACGCCTTCCCGCTCACCCCGAACGGCAAGGTGGACCGGGCCGCCCTGCCGGACGCGGTACCCACCGTGACCACCGTCCGCGCCGACGGGTCACGGCCGCGCGAGGAGCTGATGTGCGGGGTCTTCGCGAGCGTGCTGGGCGTGCCGTCCGCCGGGCCGGACGACGGCTTCTTCGAGCTCGGCGGGCACTCGCTGCTCATCGCCCGCCTGGTCGCCCGGGTCGAGGCGGTCTTCGGCGTCACCCTGTCGATGAGCGACGTCTTCGAGGCGCCCACCCCGCGGAGGCTGACCGGGCTCCTGGACGGCGGGACACGCCGGCCGCCGCTGATCGCCACCGGACGGACCGGGCCGCAGCCGCTCTCCTACGCCCAGCGCCGCCTCTGGTTCCTGCACCGCCTCGACGGGCCGAGCGCCGTCTACAACATCCCGGCCGTGCTGCGCCTCGACGGCGACCTGGACGTGGCGGCGCTGCGGGCGGCGCTCGACGATGTGGTCACCCGGCACGAGAGCCTGCGCACGGTCTTCCGGACCGGTGACGGCGAGGGAGAACAGAAGATCCTTGCGGGGGTACGCCCCACGTTCACCGTCACCGAGAGCTCCGACGAGGACCTCGACGGGTCGCTCGCCGCGGCGGCCGGGTACCGGTTCGCGCTGGACGCCGAGATACCGATCCGGGCGCACCTGTTCGTTCTCGGACCGCAGTCGTACGCGCTGCTCGTGCTCCAGCATCACATCGCGGGTGACGAGTGGTCGGTCGGCCCGTTCTTCGCCGACCTGCGCCGCGCCTACGAGGCACGCCGCCTCGGCCGGGCGCCCGGGTTCGCGCCGCTGCCCGTCCAGTACGCCGACTTCGCCGCCTGGCAGCGTGACCTGCTCGGCGACGAGGGCGACCCGGAGAGCCCCGCCGCCCGGCAGATCGAGTTCTGGCGTACCGCCCTCGACGGCAGCCCCGAGGAGCTCGCGCTGCCGTTCGACCGGCCCCGCCCGGCGCTCGCCTCGTACGCCGGCGACTACCACCGCTACGACATCCCGGCCGAGGTGCACCGGGGGCTCCTGGACCTGGCCCGGGCGTACGACGTCACGCCGTTCATGGCGGTGCAGGCCGCGGCGGCCGCGCTGCTGACCCGGCTCGGCGCGGGCGACGACCTGCCGCTGGGCTCGCCGATCGCCGGGCGCGGCCAGCCCGAACTCGAGGACCTGGTCGGCTTCTTCGCCAACACCCTGGTGCTCCGGGTGGACACCGGCGGCGATCCCGGCTTCGGTGAGCTGCTCACCCGGGTACGGCGCGCCGACCTGGCCGCCTTCGATCACGCGGACGTGCCGTTCGAGCGGCTGGTCGAGGTGCTGCGCCCGGCCCGCTCGCTGGCGCGCAACCCGCTGTTCCAGGTGATGGTCACCCACCAGCACCGGCTCGACATGGACCTGTCGGTGGCCGGGCTGACCACCACGGCGCTGCCGTTCGGCCTGGACACCGCGAAGTTCGACCTGACCTTCAGCTTCTTCGGCGACGACCGGGGCGGGCCGCTGGGCGCCGGGATCGAGTACGCCACCGAGCTGTTCGACCCGGCCACCGTCGCCGGGCTGGCCGACCGGCTGACCCGGCTGCTCACCGCGGTGGTGACCGACCCGGACGCCCCGATCGGCGACGCCGACCTGCTGGACCCGGCCGAGCGGGCCGCCTTCACCGCGCCGCCCGCCCTCCCCGCCACCGCCGTGCCTCTCGTTCCGGAGCTGTTCGCCGCCGCGGCCGCCGCGCATGCGGACCGGGTCGCGGTGGCCGACGGCGATACCGAGGTCAGCTACCGGGAGCTGGCAGAGCGGGTGGGACGACTGGCGGCCGGGCTCGCCGCGGCCGGGGCCGGACCGGAATCGATCGTCGCGCTAGCCGCGCCGCCCTCTGTCGATCTCGTCGCCGCCCAGCTGGCCGTGCTGCACGTGGGGGCCGCCTACCTGCCGCTGGATCTCGGCTACCCGGCCGAGCGGGTCGCGCTGATGCTCACCGACGCCGCGCCGATGCTGCTGGTCACCACGGCGGCGGCCCGCGACGGCCTGCCCTGGACCGGGCCGGTGCTGTCGCTGGACGGGCCGCTACCGGCAGGGGACGCGGTCGCTCCGGTGCGGTCGCCGCTGCATCCGGCGTATGTCATCTTCACCTCCGGGTCGACCGGGCGGCCGAAAGCGGTCCTCGGCACCCACGGTGGCCTCGCCGCCCGGCTGGCCTGGGGGCAGACGGCGTTCCCGCTCAGCACCGCGGACACCGTGGTCGCGAAGAGCTCGCCCGCGTTCATCGACGGGAGCACCGAGCTCCTCGGCCCGCTGATCGCCGGGGCCCGGGTGGTCCTGGCCGACGCGGAGACCCGCCGGGACGTGCACGCCCTGGCCGCGCTGATCGAGCGGGTGGGCGCGACCCGGCTGACGGTCGTACCCAGCCAGCTACGGGCGCTGCTCGCCGAGGCACCCGATCGGCTCGGTGCGGTGCGGCACTGGATCTCCAGCGGCGAGCCGCTCACCGCCGACCTGGCCGGACGGCTGCCCGGGGGAACACTCACCGACCTGTACGGCTGCTCGGAGGCGAGCGGGGACAGCCTGGCCCGGCCGTCCGTGTCGGACGCCGGGTTCACCGTCACCGTTTCCGGTACGGCGGCGTACGTGCTGGACCGGCGGTTGCGGCCGGTGCCGCCCGGTGCGACCGGGGAGCTCTACCTGGCCGGGGCGGGGCTGGCACGCGGGTACCGGGACGCCGGGCTGACCGCCGCCCGGTTCACGGCCAGCCCGTTCGGGCCGCCCGGCACGCGTCTCTACCGGACCGGTGACCTGGCCCGGCGGCTTCCGGACGGCGGGATCGCGCTGCGCGGGCGGGCCGACGGTCAGGTCAAGATCCGAGGGGTACGGGTGGAGCCGCGCGAGGCCGAGTCGGTCCTCGCGGCCCAGCACGGGGTGGCCGAGGCGGCGGTGGTCGCCCGGACGTCGGCGGTGGGGGAGACGGAGCTCGCGGCGTATGTCGTACCCGAAAAGGGTCTTGATCTGGCTGATCTGAGGAAGGCGCTGCGGCGGGCGCTGCCGACCGCTTCGGTACCCGCCGCGGTGATCGCGGTGGAGCGGATGCCGCGGCTGCCCGGTGGGAAGACGGACCGGCGGGCACTGGCCCGGCTCGGCGGCGGGGCGGACGACGCCGTGACCGATGCGGCCGGTCTCGGTGTGCGGGAGCAGCTGCTGGCGCAGGTGGTCGCGGAGGTGCTGGGCCGGGCGGTGGTCGGTGCCGATCAGGACTTCTTCGACCTCGGTGGGCATTCGCTCGCGGCCACCCGGCTGGTGTCCCGGATCCGTGCGGTCTTCGGCGTCGAGGTGCCGCTGCGGGCGATCTTCGAGGCGCCGACCGTTCGTGATCTGGCCGACCGGCTCGGCGGCGCCCCGGCGCGCCCACCGCTGCGGCCGAGGGAACGTCCGGAAAGGATCCCTCTCTCGTACGCGCAACGGCGGCTCTGGTTCCTGGACCGCCTGGACGGGCCCGGCACGGTGTACACGATTCCGCTGCTGGCCGAGCTGCGCGGGCCGCTGGACGTGCCGGCGCTGCGGGCGGCCGTGTCCGATGTCGTCGCCCGGCACGAGAGCCTGCGCACGCTGCTGGTGGAGTCGGACGGCGAACCCCGGCAGCGGATCCTGGACGTCGCGCCGGACCGGTTCACCCTGCATACGGCCGGTTCCGCCGACCCGGAAGAGCTGGCCGGGCACCGGTTCCGCCTCGACGCCGAGCCACCGGTCCGCGTCGACCTGATCGAGACCGGGCCGCAGCGGTGGCTGCTTCTGATCCTGCTGCACCACACCGCCGCGGATGCGCTGTCGACCGGGCCGCTGATCGGCGACCTCGCCCTCGCGTACGCCGCCCGCCTCGCCGGCCGCGCACCCGCCTTCACGCCGTTGCCGGTGCAGTACGCCGACTACACGCTCTGGCAGCGGGACCTGCCCGGCTCGATCGACTACTGGCGTGGGCGGCTGGACGGCCTCCCGGACGAGCTGGCCGTCCCGGCCGACCGGCCCCGGCCCGCACTGCCCGGCCACCGGGGCGGCACCGTCAGCGTGCCCCGCCCGCCCGGTGTGGACGACCGGGCCCGGCAACTGGGTGCCACCCCGTTCATGCTGCTGCAGGCCGCCGTCGCCGCGCTGCTGTGCCGGCTCGGCGCGGGCACCGACATCCCGCTCGGCGCACCGGTCGGCGGGCGTACCGACCCGGTGCTCGAACCGATGGTCGGCTTCCTGGTCGACACCGTGGTACTGCGGACCGACGTCTCCGGCGATCCGACCCTCGCGGAGCTGGTGGCCCGGGTCCGCGACGCCGACCTGACCGACTTCGCCCACGCCGACGTGCCGTTCGAGCGGCTCGTCGAGGAGTTGCGGCCGGCGCGTTCCCGGGCCCGGCACCCGCTCTTCCAGGTGATGGTCAACCAGTACCGGGCGGAGGTCGCCGGGCCCCGGCTGGCCGGGCTGGAGAGCACCCCGGTGGCCCGGCCGCCGGAGACCGCCAAGTTCGACCTGAGCTTCCTGCTGGAGGACGACGCGATCTCGCTGAACTACGCCGCCGACCTGTTCGACCCGGGCACCGCGGAGGTCCTGCTGCGCCGGCTCGGCATGCTGCTCTCCGCTCCCGACACCTCGCGGCGCGTCTCCGCACTGGACATCCTGCTGCCCGGCGAGCGGGACGCCCTGGACGAGCGGAACGCCACGGGTCATCCGGTGCCGGACGAGACCGTGGTGGACCGGCTGCTCGCGGCCGATCCGGACGCGACCGCGCTCGGGACGCTCACCTACCGTGAGCTTGCCGCGCGCAGCGGTGCCCTCGCCACCGCGCTGCGGGCACGCGGCGCCGGGACGGGCTCGGTGGTCGGCGTCCGCATTCCGCGCGGCGTGGACCTGGTCGTCGCGCTCTGGGGCGTCCTGCGGGCCGGGGCCGCGTACCTGCCGATCGACCCCGACCACCCGGACCGCCGCGCCGACCTGGTCGCCGAGGATGCCGGGGCCCTGCTCGTGCTCACCGAGCGTGAGGTGCGGGACTGGTCGGCCGGGCCGGTCGGGGAGCTGCCCCGGCCGACGGCGGACGCGCCCGCGTACGTCATCTACACCTCCGGCTCGACCGGGCGGCCCAAGGGCGTGGCGGTGCCGCACCGGGCGCTGACCAACCGGCTGGCCTGGATGCAGGACGCGTTCCGTCTCGTACCCGGCGACCGGGTCCTGCAGAAGACCCCGGCCACCTTCGACGTGTCGGTCTGGGAGCTCTTCTGGCCGGTCTACGCGTCGGCGGAGCTGGTCCCGGCACCGCCGGGCGCGCACCGCGACCCCGGGCACCTGGCCCGGCTGATCAGCACGGCGGGCGTCACGATCTGCCACTTCGTGCCGTCGATGCTGCGCGAGTTCCTGGCCGTCCTCGGCGAGGGGGACTGCCCGAGTCTGCGGCTGATCGTGGCCAGCGGGGAGACGCTGCCCGGGGAGGTCGCGGCCGACTGCCTGCGGCGGCTGCCGGGTGCACGGCTGCACAACCT
This sequence comes from Actinoplanes sp. NPDC051851, assembly GCF_040681165.1. NCBI lineage: Bacteria > Bacillati > Actinomycetota > Actinomycetes > Micromonosporales > Micromonosporaceae > Actinoplanes > Actinoplanes sp. NPDC051851. The sequence goes on from NZ_JBFAYF010000021.1 coordinate 25,782, forward strand.
GTACGGGCCGACCGAGGCGACCGTGGACGTCACCGCCGCGCGGGTCACCGGTGCCGACGTGACCATCGGGCGGCCGATCTGGAACACCCGGGCGTACGTGCTCGACCGGTGGCTGCGGCCGGTGCCGGACGGCGTACCGGGTGAGCTGTACCTGGCCGGGGTGCAGATCGCCCACGGCTACGTGCGGCGGCCCGGGCTGACCGCGCAGCGCTTCGTGGCCTCACCGTTCGGGGACGGGGAGCGGCTCTACCGCACCGGTGACCTCGCCCGGTGGCGGGCCGACGGGACGCTCGACCACCTGGGCCGCACCGATCATCAGGTCAAGATCCGGGGGCTGCGGGTCGAGCCCGGTGAGGTCGAGGCCGCGCTCACCGCCCTGCCCGGGATAACCGCGGCGGTGGTAACCGCTTTCGGGCAGAACCTTTCCGGGTACGTGATCGCGGACCGCCCGATCGACGTTCCCGCGGTACGGGAGGCGCTGGGTGCGTCGCTGCCCGAACACCTCGTGCCCGCCTACCTCACGGTGCTCGGCGAACTGCCCCGGACGAGCAGCGGCAAGGTGGACCGTGCCGCGCTGCCCGCACCGGTGGTCACCCCGGCGCCCGGCGGGGTCGCGCCGCGGGGGCCGGGCGAGGAGGTGGTCGCCGGGGTCTTCGCCGAGCTGCTCGGGGTGGCCGGGATCGGCGGCGGGGACGACTTCTTCGCGCTCGGCGGGCACTCGCTGCTCGCGGTACGCCTGGTCGCGCGACTGCGGACCCTGTTCGGGGCGCAGCTGGCCCTGCACGACGTGTTCGACGCGCCGACCGTACGGGCCCTCGCCGCCCGGGTCCGGACCGCGCGTGAGCGTCCGCCGGTCCGGCCCGCCGTACGCCCGGATCCGATACCGCTCTCCCCCGCCCAGCAGCGGCTCTGGTTCCTCGACCGGATGGACGGGCCCGCCGCCACGTACAACATCCCGTTCGCGGCGCGGATGCGCGGGCCGTTGGACCTGGCGGCGCTGCGGGCGGCCGTCGGCGACCTGGTGGACCGGCACGAGATCCTGCGGACCGTCTACCCGGAGGGGACCGGCCTCCCGGTGCAGCGGGTGCTGCCCACCGTCGGCGTGCCGTTCGCCGTCGAGAGCGACGCGTCGCCGGCCGAGGTGGCGTACCGGCCGCTCCGGCTGGCCGAGGTGGCGTACCGGCCGTTCCGGCTGGCCGAGGAGCCGCCTCTGCGGGTGCACGTGTGGGCGGACGGGCCCGGCGAGCACGTGGTCGCCGTCGTGGTGCACCACATCGCCGCCGACGAGTGGTCCGCCCGGCCGCTCTTCACCGACCTCGCCCTCGCGTACGCCGCCCGTCGTGCCGGGCACGCGCCGCGGTGGGCGCCGCTGCCGGTCCAGTACGCCGACTACGCCCTCGGGCAGCAGGAACCGCCCGGTGACCAGCTCGCGTTCTGGAGCGCCGAGCTGGCCGGGTCGCCCGCCGAACTCGCGCTGCCCACCGACCGTCCCCGGCCCGCCGTCGCCACCCACCGCGGGGAGACCGCGCGCCGGCCGCTGCCACCGGAGACCGCGGACGCGATCCGGGCTCTGGCCGCCGCCCGCGGGGTCACCGTGTTCATGGTGGTCCAGGCCGCCGTCGCGGTGCTGCTGCGCAAGCTCGGTGCGGGAACCGACGTGCCGCTGGGCACCCCGATCGCCGGGCGCGCCGACCCGGCCCTCGACGACCTGGTCGGGTGCTTCCTCAACACGCTCGTGCTGCGTACCGACGTGTCCGGGGATCCGGGCTTCACCGCGCTGCTCGACCGGGTACGCCGTACCGACCTCGCCGCGTTCGCCCACGCCGACCTGCCCTTCGAGCGGCTCGTCGAGCATCTCGCGCCGGAGCGGTCGCTGTCGCGGCACCCGCTGTTCCAGGTGGTCGCCACCCACCGGTACACCGACGAGGAGGGGTTCGGGCTGGACGGGGTCACCGTCACGCCGGAGCCCACCGGATTCGACGTCGCCAAGTTCGACCTCACCTTCGTGGTGGCCGAGCAGCCCTCCGGCGCGATGGACCTGGAGCTGACCTGCGCGCTCGACCTGTACGACCCCGGGCACGCCGCGCGCCTGCTGGACCGGCTCGCCCGGGTGCTGGACGCCGTGCTCGCCGACCCGGAGCGGCCGATCAGCCGGGTGGACGTGCTGGACGGCGCCGAGCGGGAACGCGTCCTGTGGGACTGGAACCGGACCGGGCGCGACGTGCCGTACCGGGACCTCGCCGGGCTCTTCGAGGATCAGGTCGCGATCCGGCCGGGCGCACCGGCGCTCGTGGACGGCGACCGGATGTTCACCTTCGGAGAGCTGGACGCGGCGGCCAACCGGCTGGCCCGGGTCCTGATCGCCCGCGGCGCCGGAGCCGAACGGCTGGTCGCCATCGTGCTGCGCCGCTGCGCCGCATGTGTGGTCGCGGTGCTCGCGGTCGCCAAGACCGGCGCGGGCTACCTGCCGGTCGACCCCGACCACCCGGCCGCCCGGGTCCGGGACGTGCTCGCCGACGCCCGGCCGGTGCTCGCCGTCGCGGCCCGTGCGGCGGACGTACCGCTGGAGGGTCTCGGCGTGGTGGCGGCGGCGGAGGCGTGGGGGGACGGCGACGCGACCCGTCCCGCCGTCCCGGCCGTGCATCCGGAGTCGCTGGCGTACGTCATCTACACCTCCGGGTCGACCGGCCGTCCCAAGGGCGTGGCGATCCCGCACGCCGGGCTGGCCGACCTGGTCGCCACCATGTCGGGCGGTGCGCGCAGCGGGCCCGGAAGCCGGCTGAGTCAGTTCGCGTCGTTCTCGTTCGACGTCTCCGTCGCCGAGCTGGCGATGAGCATCCTCAGCGGCGGAACCCTGGTCCTGCTCCCCGAGCACGCCCGCGCCGGTGCGGAGCTGGTCCGGTTCGCGGTCGCCCAGCGCCTCACCCACCTGGTGATCCCGCCGTCGGTGGTGTCGTCGCTGCCGGTGGAGGCCGACCTGCCGCCCGGCGTGACCCTCCTGGTCGGCACCGAGGCCCTGCGGCGGGATCTGCTGCGGCGGTGGGCGCGCGGCCGGGTCTTCGTGAACTGCTACGGGCCGACCGAGGCGACCGTCAACGCGACGCTCTGGGAGGCCGACCCGGAGTGGCCCGGCGCGGTGCCGCCGATCGGGCGGCCGGACGTGAACCGCCGTGCGTACGTGCTGGGACCGGACCTCGCGCCGGTGCCGCCCGGCGTGACCGGCGAGCTCTACCTCGGCGGATCCGGGCTGGCCCGCGGATACCGGGACCGGCCCGCGCTGACCGCCGGCCGGTTCGTCGCCTCGCCGTTCGGGGCGGGGGAGCGGCTCTACCGGACCGGCGACCTGGCCCGGTGGACGCCCGGCGGTCTGCTGGAGTACCTCGGCCGGGCCGACGACCAGATCAAGGTCCGCGGCCTGCGGATCGAACCGGCCGAGGTCGAGGCGGTGCTGCGGGACCAGCCGGGCGTCGCGGCGGCCGCCGTCGCCGCCCGCCCGGGACCGGACGGCCGCGATCGCCTGGTCGGCTACCTGGTGCCCACCGGGTCCGCCTCCGGGCCGGCCGACGGTCTCGCGGCCGTCGGCGGGTCGCTGGACACTCTCCCCGACGCCGTCGCGCGCGGGGCCGCAGCCCGGCTGCCCGCCGGGCTGGTGCCCTCGGCGTGGGTGGTGCTCGAGGAGCTGCCGCTGACCGTGGCGCGCAAACTGGACCGGGAGCGGCTGCCCACACCGGATGTCGTCACGGGAAGCGCCGGTTCCGCCGAGGGCACGGCCGACCCGGTGGAGGCGACCCTGGTCGGGCTCTTCCGGGACCTGCTCGGGCAGGACGGGCTCGGGGCCACCGACGGGTTCTTCGCGCTCGGCGGGGACAGCATCCTCTCCATCCAGCTGGTCGCCCGGGCCCGGGAGCACGGGCTGCGGTTCTCGCCGCGGGACGTCTTCGAGCATGCGACGCCCAGGGAACTCGCGGCGGTCGCCGAGTCGGCCGGTGCTGCCGCGCACGATGCGGACGGTCTCGGGGAGATGCCGCTGACGCCGATCATGCGGGCGTTCGTCACCGATCACCCTGCCGTCGACAAATTCGGTCAGGCGCTGCGTCTGAGCCTGCCGCCGGACGTGGACGTGGCCGCCCTGCGGGTCGCGCTGGACGCGGTGGTCGAACGGCATGACGCGCTGCGCGCCCGGCTCAGCGAGGACCGGGAACGGCTGGAGATCCCGGCGGCGGGGGCCGGGGCCGGCCTCACCGTGGTGCGGGAGCTGACCGATGACGTGCTCGGCGCGGCTCGGGCCGGGCTGGATCCGGGTGCCGGGGTGATGCTGCGGGCGGTGCTCGGCGAGCGCGGTTCGGGCGAGCGCGGTCCGGGCGAGCGCGCGGAACTGCTGCTGCTCGCCCATCACCTCGTCGTCGACGGGGTGTCGTGGCGGATTTTGATCGGCGATCTGGAGGACGGGTACCGGGACGCGGTCGCCGGGCGGGTGCCCCGGTTGCGGGCGGTGCCGACCGCGTTGCGTACCTGGGCGCGGGCCCTGCCGGGGATCGCGCGTACCCGGGCCGGGGAGGTCGGCTACTGGCGTGGCGTGCTCGGCGCGGTCACCCCGGCACCCGGCAGCGGGACGCTCGACGACGTCGACCGGGTCACCGTCACGGTCGCGGCGGAGGAGGCGGGGCCGCTGCTCGGGGCGGTGCCCGACCGGCTGCGGGCCCGGGTCGACGACGTGCTGCTGGCCGCGCTCGGGCTGGCGCTGGGCGCATGGCAGGGACGGGCCGGGGTGGTCGATCTGGAGGGGCACGGGCGTCGGCAGGAGCTGGTCGAGGGGGCGGATCTCACCCGTACCGTCGGCTGGTTCACCACCGTCCATCCGGTGCTGCTCGCCACCGGCGACGTGGGTCTCGACGAGGCCGAGTCCACGCCGGACGCCGCCGCCCGCGCGGTGACCGCGATCCGGGAGCACCTCGGCGCGGTGCCCGACCGGGGCTTCGGCTACGGGCTGCTGCGGCACCTGGCCGCCGATCCCGCTCTCGTCACCGCGCCCCGGCCGTGGGTGGCCTTCAACTATCTCGGCCGTCTCACCGACGCCGGGTCTTCGTCTGCTGCTCCTGCCGCCGGGTCTTCGTCTGCTGCTCCTGCTGCCGGGGATCGGGAGTGGCGGGTCGACGGGGGGATCGGCGGCACCGTCGACGGTCATCGGGTGGCGGCGCACGCCCTGACAGTGGAGATCACCGCGATCGGCACCGAGTTGCGGGTGGTTTTCGCGTACGTCCGCACCGCGCTCGACGAGCCGACCGTGCGATGCCTCGCCGACCTGTGGCAGCGGGCCGTCCACGCCGTGGCACGGGCCGCCGAGGCACCGCGGCGCCTGAGCCCGGCGGACGTCCCGCTGACCGGTCTCGACCAGTCCCAGCTCGACCGCATCCAGGCAAGGTGGTCCGCCCGATGAGCACCGCGATCGCTGACATCCTCCCGCTGTCGCCGCTGCAGGAGGGCCTGCTCTTCCTCAGCGGGTACGCCGGCGACGACGGCCCCGACCCCTACGTCGTGCAGCTGGTGCTGGACCTGTCCGGTCCACTCGACCCGGCCCGCCTGCACCGGGCCGCCACCGCGCTGCTGGCCCGGCACCCGCACCTGCGCTGCGCGTTCTGGACCGAGGACGTCGACCGCCCGGTCGCCATCGTCCCGGACCGCGCCGACCCACCCTGGACCGAAACCGACCTCTCCGAAACCGACCCGCCCGCCGTTACGTCCCCGCCGTCCCCGCCGTCCCCGCCGTCCCCGCCGTCTCCGCCGTCCTCGTCGTCCTCGTCGTCTCCGTCGTCTCCGCCCTCCATGGGGGATGCGGGGGATGCGGCGGCGGGGGCGGCGGAGGCGATCGCGGTGCGGGAGCGGGCCACCCGGTTCGACCTCGCCGACCCGCCGCTGTTCCGGTTCCACCTGCTGCGCCTGGCCCCGGAACGGCACCGGCTGCTGATCACCGGGCATCACCTGCTGCTCGACGGCTGGTCGACGGCGCCGCTCATCGCCGAACTGCGGGCGCTCTACCGCAGCGACGGCGACCCGGGGGCGTTGCCCGCGCCCGCGCGCTACCGGGACTACCTGGCCTGGCTGGCGAAACGGGACCGGTCCGCGGCCGCCGAGGCCTGGCGCGTGGCGCTCGGCGGGGCCGTGTCGTGCACGCCGTTCAGCGCGGCGACCCGGCCCGGTGCCGGAACGCTGCGGGCGTCGGCCGTGGTCGACGGCGCGGAGGTCATCGCGCTCACCCGCGAACTCGGCGTCACCCTCAACACCGTCCTGCAGTGCGCGTGGCTGATCGTGCTCGCCGGGCTGAGCGGCACCGCCGAGGCGATCACCGGGCAGGCGGTCTCCGGGCGTCCCGCCGAACTGCCCGGCGCCGGCGACCTGATCGGCCTGCTGCTGAACACGGTGCCGGTCCGGGCCCGGCTGCGCCCCCGCGAGACCGTCGCCGACCTGCTGCGGCGGCACCAGTCCGACCAGGCCGCGCTGCTCGACCACACCCACCTCGACCTGGCCGCGATCCAGGCCGAGGCGGCCCAGGGCGACCTGTTCGACAGCCTCCTGGTCGTGCAGACCTTCCCCTCATCGCTCCCGGCTGGTCCTCACGGGCCTGTCGAGGCCGCCGAGACACCCGTGAGCGCCAGCCAAGACCCGGTGGCTGGCGCTCAGGGGTGTGTCGAGGGGGGTGAGGGACCCGTGAGTACCAGCCAAGACCCGGTGGCTGGCGCTCAGGGGTGTGTCGAGGGGGGTGAGGGACCCGTGAGGGCCAGCCGAGAGCTGGTGGTGACGGCGGTGGCGGGGCACGACGGGTCGCACTATCCGGTGATGCTGACCGCGGCGCCGGGTGAGGGGCGGCTGCGGCTGGAACTCAAGTACCGGCCGGGCGCGCTGCCGGGCGACGACGGGCCGGCGCTGCTCGACCTCCTCCTGCGCGTGCTGGGCCGGATCACCGCCGATCCGGGTGGTGCCACCGGCGCGCTGACCCTGTCGGCCGGGCGGGCGGAGCTGTCCGGTGGGCCCGCCCTCCCCGGCGACCTCGCCGAACTGCTCACCGTCCGGGCCGCGCTCACCGTCGACGGGACCGAGCTCTCCGCCGCCGAGGTGAACGCCCACGCCGACCGGGTGGCCGCCGCCCTGCTGGCCCGCGGTGCCGGGCCGGAGACCGTGGTCGGGCTGGCCACCGGCTACAGCGCGGGGCTCGTCGCGGGCATGCTCGGCATCCTGCGGGCCGGGTGCGCCTTCCTGTCGCTCGACCTGGACCAGCCCGTTGCCCGCCTGCGCCACATGATCGACGTGGCCCGCCCCGCCCTGCTGATCACTTCCGGTCCGCTCGACGTTCCCGTGCCGCAGCTCGACGTCACCGGCCCATTGATCAATTCCGGTCCTCAGGCCGGTGCCGCCGCCCCGGGGAACGCCGTGCCGGGGAACGCCGTGCCGGGGAACGCCGTGCCGGGGAACGCCGCGTACGTGCTGTTCACCTCGGGATCGACCGGTGCCCCGAAAGCGGTGGTCGGCACCCGTCGTGGCCTGGCCGCCCGGCTGCGCTGGATGGTCGCCGCCGAACCGCCCGCCGCGGGGGACGTCGTGCTGGCCAAGAGCTCGATCGCGTTCATCGACGGCACCACCGAGCTGCTCGGCGCGATCGCCGCGGGCATCCCGGTGGTGCTGGCCGGGCCCGCCGAGCGCCGTGACCCGTACGCCCTGGCCGAGCTGGTGGCGAAGCACCGGATCACCCGCCTGACCGGGGTACCCACCCTGCTGCGCGCCCTGGCCGAACAGGTCGGGGAGTCCCTCGCCTCGATCCGGCTCTGGATCTCCAGCGGTGAGCCGCTGACCGGCGCGCACACGGCGGCCCTCGCGGCGGCCCGGGTGATGAACCTCTACGGCTGCTCGGAGGCGAGCGGCGACAGCACGGCCCAGCCCGACGCCCGGAACCGGCCCACGCTCGGTGCACCGATCGCGGGGACCGCGCTGCGCGTACTGGATGCCTGGCTGCGGGCGGTCCCACCGGGGGGTACCGGCGAGCTGTACCTGGCCGGTGCCGGGCTGGCCCGGGGCTACCGGGGCGATCCCGCCGGTACCGCCGCCCGGTTCGTCGCCGATCCGGAGGGCGCGCCCGGTGACCGGCTCTACCGCACCGGGGACCTCGTCCGGGTGCTGCCCGGCGGGGTCCTGGAGTTCGCCGGGCGCGCCGACGACCAGGTCAAGGTCCGCGGCTTCCGGATCGAACCGGCCGAGATCGAGGCCGTCCTCGCCACCGCTCCCGGCGTGTCCGCGGCAGCGGTCGCCGTCCACGACGGCCGCGTCGTGGGCTATCTGGTCGCCGCGGCGGGGGCTTCGATCGAGATCTCCCGGGTACGTGACCACGCCGCCCGGTCCCTGGCCGACCACCAGATCCCGGCGTTCCTCGAGGTTCTCGACCGGCTGCCGGCCACCCCGACCGGCAAGGTGGCCCGCCGTGACCTGCCCGCCCCGGACCGGTCGCGGCTGGCCGGGGCGGACCGTCCGCGTACCCCGGACGAGCGGACCCTGGCCCGGATCTTCGCCGAGGTGCTGAGCCTGCCCGCGGTCGGCGTGCACGACGGCTTCACCGAACTGGGCGGTGACAGCATCCTCTCGATCCGCCTGGTCAGCCGGGCGCGGGCGGCCGGGATCGCGCTGACCGCCCGCGACGTGTTCGAGCACCGGACGGTGGCCGCGCTGACGGCGGCGGCCCGGTTGCGTACGGCGGAGGGCGACGACGGGGGCGAGGCCGCGCTGACCGCCTGGCGGGACCGGCACGCCGCGCTCGCCCGGGACGCGGAGGACGTCCTGCCGCTGACCCCGCTGCAGTCCGGCATGGTGTTCCTGTCGGGGTACGACGACGGCGACCAGCCCGACGTCTACACCATGCAGCTCACCCTGCGGATCCGTGGCCACGTCGACGCGGCCCGGCTGCACGCCGCCGCGAACGCCGTGGTGGCGCGGCACCCGGCGCTGCGGGCCGGGTTCACGCACCACGAGGGCGAGCCGGTGCAGGTGATCCACGCGGGCGCGGCACCCGAGTGGCTCAGCACCACCGCGTCCGAGGCGGAGTTCGCGCGGCTGCGCGCCGAGCGCCGGGAGCGCCGGTTCGACCTGGCCCGGCCCGCGCTGCTCCGGCTCGACCTGGTCCGGGTCGGCGACGAGCACCGGCTGGTGATCACCAACCACCACCTGATCCTGGACGGCTGGTCAGTGCCGTTGCTGGCCCGCGAGCTGTTCGCCACGTACGCCGGGATCACCGGCGGCCGTGCCCCGGTCAACGGTCACCGGGAGCATCTGCGCTGGCTGGCCGCCCGGGACCGGAGCGCCGCCGAGACCGCGTGGCGTGCCGCGCTGGACGGGCTGGCCGGTCCGACCCTGCTGGCCGGGCCCGCCGCCGACGCCCGGCCGAGCGCGGGTGGCGCCCGCCTGCTGCCGCTGCGCCTGCCCACGGCGCTCGCCGCCGATCTCGCCGGGCTGGCCCGGAGCAGCGGGGTCACCCTGAACACCGTCCTGCAGCTGGCCTGGAGCGTGGTCCTGGCCCGGGCCACCGGCCGCGACGATGTGGTCTTCGGGGCCACCGTCTCCGGCCGGGACGCCGGGTTCCCGGAGGCGGAGCAGACCCTCGGACTGCTGATCAACACGGTGCCGGTCCGTGTGCGTCTGGGGCGCGGGGAGCGCGTACGGGAAACTCTCGATCGTCTGCAGCGTGAGACGGCCGCCCTGCTGGAACACCGCCATGCCGGGCTGGCCGAGGTGCTGCGGTGGAGTGGGCAACGGGAACTCTTCGACACGCTGCTGGTCTTCGAGAGCTTCCCGGTCGACGAGGCGGGGCTGCGGGCGGCCGAACGGTCCGCGGGGCTCGAGGTGGCGGCGCTGGCCGGCGAGTCGGTGACGCACTATCCGCTGACGCTGACCGTGCTGCCCGGCGACGACCTGGACCTGGTGCTGGAGTACCGGCCGGATCTCTTCAGCGAGCAGGCCGCGGCCGGGATCGGCGAACGGCTGCACGCGGTCCTCGACGCGATGGTCGCCGGGCCGGACCGGCCCCTCGCCGCGCTGCCGTCGGCCGCCGCCGCGGAGCGGGACCGGGTGCTCGGTGCCTGGAACGACACCGCGACGACGGCGGACGGGCCGCTGCTGCCGGAGCTGTTCGCCGATCGGGTACGCCGTCACCCGGGTGAACCGGCGCTGGCCGGCGACGGCCGTACCTGGACGTTCGCCGAGGCCGGAGCCGCGGTGGACCGGCTGGCCGGCGCGCTGCGGGCGGCCGGAGCGGGCCCCGAGGAGATGGTGGCGGTGCTCGCGTCGCGGACCCCGGAGGCGATGATCGCCATGCTCGCGGTGCTCGCCGCCGGGGCCGCCTACCTGCCGGTCGACCCCGCCTACCCGGCCGAGCGGATCCGCTGGATGCTCGGCGACGCCCGCCCGGTCGCGGTGCTGCATACCCCGGACGTGGCACCGCCGCCGTTCGCCGGTCCGATTCTGGACACGAACGCCGACGGCGGGACGGCCGGGCCGGTGCCGCTGGACCCCGGGCATCCGGCGTACGTCGTCTACACCTCCGGGTCGACCGGCACCCCGAAGGGCGTGGTGATCCCGCACGGCGCGATCGCCAACCTGTACCGCAGCCACCGCCGCCATCTGCACGAACCGGCCCGGCGCCGGGCCGGGCGGGACCGGCTGCGGGTGGCACACGCGTGGCCGTTCTCGTTCGACGCCGCCTGGCAGCCGCAGCTGTGGCTCTTCTCCGGCCACGCGGTGCACGTGGCCACCGACGACGAGCGCACCGACCCGGGCGCGCTGGCCGCGCTGATCCGGGATCGCGGCATCGACTTCATCGAGGTCGCCCCGGCGATGCTGGCGGCGCTGGACGAGCTCGGCACGTTCGACGGCGAGCCCCGGCCGGTGATGGTCGGCTTCGGCGGCGACGCGGTGGGGGAGCGGCAGTGGCGGCGGCTGGCGGCGACGCCGGGGCTGGACGCGGTCAACCTCTACGGGCCGACCGAGTGCACGGTGGACTCCCTCGCCGCGTTCGTCACCGAGGCGCCGCGTGCGGTGATCGGGCGGCCGGTCGACAACGCGCGCGCCTACGTGCTCGACGCGAACCTGGCGATCCTTCCGCCCGGCGTCCCGGGCGAGCTCTACCTGGCCGGTTCCGGTCTGGCGCGCGGCTACCTCGCCGCACCGGGCGTCACGGCCGCGCGCTTCGTCGCCGATCCCTTCAACCCCGGAGGGCGCCTCTACCGTACGGGAGACATCGCGCGCTGGACGGCCGACGGCATCATCGACTACCTGGGCCGGGCCGACGACCAGGTGAAGATCCGCGGCTACCGCGTCGAACTGGGCGAGGTCCGCGCCGCGCTCGCCGCCCACCCGGACGTCGCGCAGGCCGAGGCCGCGGCCGCCGAGGTGCCGCCCGGGTCGGGCCGCCGGATCCTGACCGGTTACGTGGTGGCCCGCGACGGGCGGGCGCCGGACCCCGCCGCGCTGCGGTCCTGGCTGGCCGGGCGGCTGCCGGAGTTTCTGATCCCGGCCTCGGTCGTGCCACTCGCCGCGCTCCCGCTGACCGGGAACGGCAAGGTGGACCGGGCCCGGCTGCCCCTGCCCGAGCCGGACGCCGCCACCGCGTACCGGGCGCCGCGGACCGTCGCCGAGACGGTGCTCTGCGACGCGTTCGCCGAGGCGACCGGGGTGGCCCGGTCCGGTCTGGACGACGACTTCTTCGCGCTCGGCGGCGACAGCATCGCGACGCTGCGCCTGGTGGCGCTCGCCCACACGGCGGGTGTCGCGCTCTCCCCCCGGCAGGTCTTCACCCACCGCACGCCCGGCGCGCTCGCCCGCGTCGTCACCACCCTCGCCCGCAGCGTCACCACCCCCAGGGAGTCCGCATGAATCCGATACCCGACCCGCACGTCACCCGGCGGCGGCTGATCGCCGGCAGCATCGTGACCGGTGTCAGCGGCGCCGCGCTGCTCGGCAACCGGCAGTTCCAGGAGTACCTCGCCGGTGATCCGGCCGCCGCCGCGCCGCGGCTCGTCCCGGTGGCCGACACGGTCCGGCTGCCCGGCCGCAACACCCCGTCCGGGCCCGGCGCGGGCAGTGTCGCGGGCACGTCGGTGACCGCGCCGGACTACCCGACGCCGCTGGAGCCGTACCGGGACGCGCTGCCGGTGCCGCGGGTGCTGCGCCCGGCGAAGGACGGCCGGCTGACCGTGCCGATGCAGGTCGCGAAGCACCGGTTCCACTCCCAGCTCGGCACCTCCACGGTGTGGGGTTTCGGCGGCACCGTGCCCGGCCCGACGATCGAGGTGCACACCGGGCAGCGGACGCAGATCCGCTGGGTCAACGCGCTCTCCGGGAGGATGCCGCTGCGCGCCTGCGCCCCGCCGATCGCCTGGGCCGACCCGCCGCTCTGGGACCGGCCCGGCCGGGACGGCGCCCCGCTGCTGGAGGACGTGTCGAACCTGCCGCCGTGGACCGTGGTGCACCTGCACGGCGCGGAGACCGGGATGGACAACGACGGCTGGCCGGAGGCGGGGATCCCGCCCGGGCAGGCCCAGCTCGCCGAGTACCCGAACGCGCAGCGGGCCACCGCGCTCTGGTACCACGACCACGCGATGCCGATCTCGCGCTGGAACACCATCGCCGGGCTCAGCGGCCTGTACCTGATCCGGGACGACACCGAGGCGGGGCTGGCGTTGCCCGGTGGCCGGTACGAGATCCCGCTGCTGCTCTGCGACCGCAACTTCGACCTCGACGACGCCGGGCGGCTGGTCCCGGTCCAGCTCTACAAGACCGTGCTGTACGCCACCGAGCCGGAGCTGCAGGCCACCTCGTTCTCCGGGCCGTTCACCACGGTCAACGGGGTGATCTGGCCGCACCTGGACGTGGAGCCGCGCGCCTACCGGTTCCGGATCGCCAACCTCTCCAACGTACGGCCGTATCACCTGACCCTGGCCCTGGAGGACGGCACACCGGTGCCCGAGGGCGCGATCCGGCTGATCGGCACCGACGGCGGGCTGCTGGCCGCGCCGGTGGTCACCGGTACGGTCAGCGTGCTCGCCGCCGAACGGGCCGACGTGCTCATCGACTTCGCCGCGTTCCGGGGCCGCCGCCTGGTGCTCGCCAACGCCGACTACGACCCGGGGCCGTGGCCGCAGGTCATGCAGTTCCGGGTCGGCGGCGGCAAGCCCGTCACCGTCGCGCCGCCCGCCGTGCTCGACGCGAGATTCCCGAAGCCCGCGACCCCCTCGGCCCGGCGCATGATCATGTTCCCGCCGCTGGGCACCGGGCAGATCGAGCAGTGGGAGATGGCGGAGACCGCCTCGCCCGGCGGCCCGCTGCCGATCGACGGGATCGTGCAGGTCAAGGGCGCGGACGCGGTGGTCCGGACGTACCGGAGAACGGCTCGTGGTTTTCATGATCCGGCGACCTTCATGGTCAGGACCGGGGACTGGGAGGAGTGGACCTGGATCAACCTGGACGTCGGCGGCTGGCCGCACCCGCAGCACGTGCACGCCACCCACTTCCGGGTCGCGCGGCGCGATTACTACGACGTCGCCGACAGGTGGCGGTTCTTCCTGGACGACGCGGGCCGGACGATCGGCGGCGGCACGGTCACCCCGATCGAGTACGTCGAGGCGCTACCCGCGGCGGACTCGGACGCCGGGTGGAAGGACGTGGTCTCGGTGAACAACGGCGAGGCGGTGACGATGACCGCGCACTTCGCGTACAGCGGCCGCTTCCTGCACCACTGCCACATGCGCGACCACGAGGACATGGGGATGATGCGCCCGTTCGTGGTGATGCCCGCCGAGGTGATGAAGATCGAGGACCAGGCCGGGCATCCGATGGAGAACCCCGGGCACGGCGGGCACTGATCGGCAGCGGTCAGCTGCGGCGCCAGTAGCCGCAGAAGTAGACACGGTCCTTGGCGAATCCGCGATCGGTGCACAGGTGGCGCCGGACGGTGGTGACCATCGCGGATTCGCCGGCCAGGAAGGCGTACGGCGTACCGGGCGGCAGGTCCAGGTCGCGGACGGTGCGCAGGGTGAGGTCGCCGGCGCCGGGCTCGGTGTCGCCGCGGTGCAGCCAGTGGAGGGTGGTCCCGGACGGCGCGTCGATCGGGATCTCGCAGTCCGGGCCGGTCACCTCGATCAGCGCGATCGCGGGGACGTCCGGGGGCAGTGCCTCCAGGGCGGCGGCGATGGCGGGCAGCGCGGTCTCGTCGCCGACCAGCAGCTGCCAGTCGGTGCCGGCCGGTGGGGCGTACTCGGCGCCGTCGCTGAGCACGCCGATCCGGTCGCCGGGTGTCGCCTTCCGCGCCCAGGCCGAGGCGGGGCCGTCGTCGCCGTGCAGCACGAAGTCGATGTCCATCTCGGCCTTCTCCGGGCGCAGCTCGCGCACCGTGTAGTTGCGCACCACCGGCCGGACCTCCGGCTCCATCGCCTGCACGGCGGGGTACCAGCCGTCGGCACCCTCCGGCAGCAGCAGGGCGGCGCCGGGGCGGGGCGGCAGGAAGATCCGGACGAGATGGTCGGGCCCGTCGTAGCCGAAGTCCTCCAGTCCCGGGCCGGTGAGGGTGATCCGGGCCAGGTGCGGGGTGAGCGCGCGGACGGCGACGACCTCGGCGGGCAGCGGGCGCCGGATCAGTGTCATGAAGACGCTCCTCGATGGACGGACTGTTCCTCCCGGAATCTAGTTAGGTTAGCCTGACCTGACTAGATCGTGTGGCGTGAGCGGTTGCGAGAAGGGGGAACGAGTGACCGCGCTCGATACAACGCGAACCCGGGGTGGCGCCGTGCTGCTCCCCGGACTCCTCGTCGCGATCGCCGTGCTGGCCGTGACGGCCGTGCTGAGCGTGGCGGTCGGCGCCAAGTCGATCTCCCCGTCGGTGGTCCTCGACGCGCTGCTGCACTACCGGCCGACCGATGACGATCACCTGGTCGTGCACACCATGCGGCTGCCGCGCACCGCGGTCGGGCTGCTGGTCGGCGCGGCCCTCGGCGTGGCCGGCACGGTCATGCAGGGCATCACCCGCAACGCGCTCGCCGACCCCGGCCTGCTCGGCATCAACGCCGGCGCCGCGCTGCTGCTGGTCGTCGGGATCAGCGTCTTCGGCGTCACCAGCCTCACCGGGTACGTCTGGTTCGGCTTCGCCGGGGCCGCCGCCACCGCGGTCGTGGTCTACGCGATCGGCGCCCTCGGCCGGGACCGCGCCACCCCGGTCAAGCTGGCCCTCTCCGGTGCCGCGGTCAGCGCCGCCCTCGCCTCGGTCACCACCGCGATCCTGCTCAGCGACAGCGACGCGTTCGACCGGCTCCGGCTCTGGCAGGTCGGCTCGCTGGCCGGCCGGGACGCCGCCCTGATCGGCCAGGCACTGCCGTTCCTGCTGGCCGGGGCGGTCCTCGCGATTCCGTGCGGCCGGCTGATGAACGCGCTCGCGCTCGGCGACGACGTGGCCCGCGGGCTCGGCCAGAGCGTCGGCACCGCCCGGGCGCTCGGCGCCGCCTGCGTGGTGGTGCTCTGCGGCACCGCGACCGCGCTGGCCGGGCCGGTCGCCTTCGTCGGCCTCACCGTCCCGCACATCGCCCGGGCGATCACCGGGCCCGACTACCGCTGGATCCTGCCGTACTCGGCGGTGCTCGCCCCGGCGCTGCTGCTCGCCGCGGACGTGCTCGGCCGGGTGGTGGCCCGCCCCGCCGAGATCCAGGTCGGCATCGTCACCGCGGTGATCGGCGCGCCGGTCTTCGTCGCCCTGGTCCGCCGCCGCGACCTGGTGGAACTGTGAGCGCCCTGACGCTGCCCGAGGCGGTCGCCCGGGTCCGGACGGTCCGGCACCGCGGCGCCCGGCGCGCGGTGATCGTCGGGATCCTGCTGGTCGCGCTCCTGGCCGGGCTCTTCTGCCTGGCCCTCTCCACCGGCGCGTTCCGCATCCCGCTCCCGGCGGTACTGGACACCCTCGCCGGGCACGGCACCCGCCGGGACACCTTCGTCATCCGGGGCGTACGCCTGCCCCGGGTCCTCTGCGGACTGCTGGCCGGCGCCGCGTTCGGGCTCTCCGGGGCGCTCTTCCAGCGGCTGGTACGCAACCCGCTGGCCAGCCCGGACGTGATCGGCGTGACGATGGGTGCCAGCGCCGCCGCGGTCACCTGCACGGTCGTGTTCGGGCTGGTCGGCACGGCGGTCTCGGTCAGCGCGTTCGCCGGGGCCCTGGTCACCGCGGCGCTGATCTACGTGCTGGCCTGGCGGCGCGGCGTCACCGGCTACCGTCTCGTGCTGGTCGGCATCGGGGTCGGCGCGGTGCTGGGCAGCGTGGTGTCGTACCTGATGTCGCGGGCCGAGGTGACCAGCGCCCAGCAGGCCCTGGTCTGGCTGACCGGCAGCCTCAACGCCCGCTCCTACGACCATGTCCGCCCGCTCGCCGTCGCCCTGGCCGTGCTGCTGCCCGCCGCCCTGCTGCTCACCCGCGGGCTGCACGTGCTCCGGCTCGGCGACGAGACCGCCCGTGGCCTGGGCGCCCGGATCGAGTCGCTGCGCCTCGGCGTGCTGCTCACCGGCGTCGCGCTGGCCGCCGTGGCGACCGCGGCCACCGGGCCGGTGCCGTTCGTGGCGTTCGTGGCCGGGCCGATCGCCCGCCGCCTGGTCCACGACCGCGGTCTCGCCCTGGTGCCCGCCGCCCTGGTCGGCGCGGTCGTGATGGTCGCCTCCGATCTCATCGCCCAGCACGTGCTCGCCGACCGGCAGCTGCCGGTCGGCGTGGTCACCGGCCTGCTGGGCGCGCCGTTCCTGCTCTGGCAGCTGGCCAGCGCCAACCGGGAGGGTCGTGGTGGCTGAACTCGAGGGACTCCGCGCCGAGGGTGTCACGCTCGGCTACGGCGACCGGCCGGTGGTCCGGCAGTTGTCGGTCCGCATCCCGTCCGGCCGGATCACCGTGATCGTCGGCCCCAACGCCTGCGGCAAGTCCACCCTGCTGCGTGGTCTGGCCCGGCTGCTGCGCCCGGGCGGCGGCGACGTCGTCCTCGACGGCAGAGACATCAACACCCTTTCCTCCCGTACGGTGGCCCGCAGGCTGGGCATCCTCCCGCAGACCCCGGTCGCGCCGGACGGCATGCGCGTCGCCGACCTGGTCGGACGCGGCCGCTACCCGCACCACGGGATGTTCGACCGGTGGGGCGACGCCGACGACGAGGCGGTCGCCGCCGCACTGCTCGCCACCGGCACCGCCGAACTCGCCGACCGGATCGTCGACGAGCTCTCCGGCGGGCAGCGGCAGCGGGTCTGGATCGCCATGGCGCTCGCCCAGCACACCGGGATCCTGCTGCTCGACGAGCCGACCACGTACCTGGACGTCACCCACCAGATCGAGGTGCTCGACCTGCTCACCGACCTGAACCGGCGGGACGCGGTCACCCTCGTGCTGGTCCTGCACGACCTGCACCTGGCCGGCCGCTACGCCGACCACCTGGTGGTCATGAAGGACGGCCGCCTGGTCACCGAGGGCGCCCCCGCCGACGTCATCACCGAGGCCACCGTCGCCGACGTGTTCGGCCTGGCCAGCCGGGTCATCCCCGACCCGGTCTCCGGCACACCCCTGGTCCTGCCGATCGGCCGCCACCACGGCGGCCCGCAACCTGTCGCATCCATGGCCGCGCCCGAGGGCGCGGAGAAAGGTTGACACCATGCCGCAGCTCCTGCTCGACCGGCCGGCGTTCACCCGGACGGCGTTCGACCCGGTGGCGGCGCTCCGCCGTCGCTCCCTCCTGATCGGGGGCGCCGGCCTCGGCGCCGGGATCCTGCTCGGCGGGTGCGGCACGGACGACGGCGAGCCCGCCGCCTCCGGCTCCTCCGCGCCGGCCGAGCGCCAGGTGCAGACCGACCAGGGGCCGGTCACCGTGCCGGCCAACCCGTCCAAGGTGGTCGCCGCCGACTACTACGGCGCGTTCGCCCTGGTCGACCTCGGTCTCATCCCGGTCGGGGTGGGCGGCGGCAACTACGAGACCACCGGCGCGTACTACGGCGACAAGCTCAAGTCGGTGCCGGTCACCGGCGACTACACCGAGCCGGACGTGGAGAAGATCGCGGCGGCCGGGCCGGACCTGATCCTGCGCACCATCGACACCCCGGCCGCCCTCTACGAGCAGCTCACGGCGATCGCGCCGACCGTGGTCATCTCGTTCCAGAAGCTCTCGCTGCTCGAGGTCGCCAACCGGCTCGGTGAGGTCCTCGGGCGCACCGAGCAGGCCACGGCGCTGCTCGACTCGTACGATCAGAAGACCAAGGGCGTGGCGCAGAAACATGCGGAGGCGCTGGCCAAGTACACCTTCTCGTTCGTCCAGGTCGCCTCGGACACCACGTTCTGGACCCTCGGCCCGGCCTGGACCGACACCACCGTGCTGCTCGACTGCGGCGTCCGGCTCGCCGAGCCCTCCAAATCCCAGACCGAGCAGACCGAGGAGTACTCGTTCGAGAAGGTCGGTGTGCTCGCCGACAGCGGCGTGCTGCTGATCCCGGCGGGCCCGGACGGCGTCACCGCGTCACCCGACAACGCCGCCCTGACCGGCACGGCCGCCTGGAAGAACCTGGCCGCGGTGAAGGCGAACCACGTCTACCCGATCGTCTCCGGGGCGTCCTCGCTCGGCACCGGCATCCAGCTGGCCGAGCGGATGGACACCGTGCTCACCCAGCTCGCCACCGCCTGACGGCATGGCCGGCGACGACGGCACGACCGGCTCACCACCGCCCGACGGCCCGGCCGGCTCACCCGGCTCGCCACCGCCCGACGGTACGACCGTGCTCCGCCGCGCCCTGCGCCGCCAGCGGGCCCGGGTCGCGGCGGGGGTGGCCCTGCTCTGCACCCACCAGGCGGCCGAGGCGCTGGTCCCGGTGGCGATCGGCGTCGTCATCGACCGGGCGGTGGCGACCGGCTCCACCCGGGCGTTCCTGCTCTCGCTCGCCGGCCTCGCCGTGCTCTTCACCGTGCTCGCGCTCGCCTGGCGGTTCGGCGCCCGCAACGCCTACGCCGCCGTCGAGCACGAGGCGCACCTGACCCGGGTCGAGCTGGCCGGGCGGGCGCTCGACCCGCGCGGCCTGCACGGCGGCCCGCGCCGCGGCGAACTGCTCTCCATCGCCGCCTCCGACGCCGAGCTCTCCGCGCTGGTGGTCCGGGCCTGCGGGCTCGCCGCCGCCGCGGTCACCGCGCTGCTCGTCGCCGCGATCGCCCTGCTCGTCATCGACCTGCCGGTCGGCGCGGGGGTGCTGGCCGGCGTACCCCTGCTGGTGTGGGGCCTGCAGCGGCTCGCCCCACTGCTCACCCGGCGCGGCGCCGCCCAGCAGGCCGCGCTCGCCGGTGCCACCGCGTCCGCCGTCGACCTGGTGGCCGGGCTACGGGTGCTGCGCGGGATCGGCGCCCAGCACCACGCGGCCCGCCGGTACGCCACGGCCAGCCGGAACGCGCTGGACGCGACCCTGCGGGCGGCCACAGCCAAGGGGCTGCACCTCGGGCTCGTCACCACGGTCAACGGGCTGTTCCTGGCCGTGGTGGCGGCGGTCGCGGGATGGCGGGCACTGCACGGGCACCTGACCATCGGGGAGCTGGTCGCCGTGGTCGGGCTGGCCCAGTTCGCCGCCGAACCCGTGCAGACCCTCGGCTTCTGCGTCCAGCTGCTGGCCGCCGCGAAGGCTTCGGCGGGGCGGGTCGCGGGCGTACTGGAAGCTCCGTCTCTTGATCCTGGTGGGGAATCTCCCGCGCCGCCGCCCGCGGCGACCAGGCTCTCCCTCGACGACGTCGGCCACGGCAGCCTGCGGGGGCTCACGCTGCACGTCGACGCGGGGGAGGTCGTCGGCGTCCTCTGCCCGCCGACCGATGCGGACGCCCTGGTCAGGCTGCTGACCGGGCAGGTTCCGCGCGGCGACTACCGGGGTACGGTCCGGATCGACGGCGTACCGATGGAGACGCTGGAGCTGGACGCCGTCCGGGGCGTCCTCCTGGTCGAACAGCACGATCCGGCCCTCTTCGCCGGGTCGCTGCGCGCCAACCTGGTCGCCGCCGGGGACGACGACCGGCTCCGGCGGGCCCTCGCGGCGGCCGGAGCCGAGGATGTGCTGACCGCTCATCCGGACGGGCTCGACCATCGGCTCACCGAACGCGGCGCCAACCTCTCCGGTGGGCAGCGGCAGCGGGTCGCGCTGGCCCGGGCGCTCGCCACCGACCCGCCGCTGCTGGTGCTGCACGAGCCCACCACCTCGGTCGACGCGGTCACCGAGGCGCTGGTGGCCGAGGGGCTGACCGCTCGCCGGGGCGCCGGGCCACGCGGCACGCTGCTGATCACCAGCAGTCCGGCGCTGCTGCGGGCCGCCCACCGGGTCGTCGTGCTCGACGGTGGACGGGTGAGCGCCGAGGGCAGCCACGAGGAGCTGGCCGCGATGCGGCCCGAATACCGGCAGGCGGTGCTCCGATGACCCGGCTGCCGACCGCGACCGCCGGGCAGACCTGGGCGGCTCTGCGTACCGAGTTCGCCCGGCGGCGGGGGCTCTGCGTCGCCACCGCCGTCCTGCTGGTCGGCGCGGCCGCGTCCGGGCTGGTCGCGCCCTGGGTGCTCGGCCGGCTCGTGGACGACGTGACGGCCGGGAACGACCGGGTGTGGTTCCGGTTCGGGGTGCTCGCGGCGGTCGCCGTGCTGGCCGGACTGCTCACCGCCGCGGGTGCCGCCGTCGCCGCGCGGCTCGGCGAGACGGTCCTCGCGCACCTGCGGGAACGCGTCGTCGACCGGGCGCTGCACCTGCCGTCGTCCACCCTGGAACGCGCCGGGACCGGGGACCTGGTGTCGCGGGTCGGGGACGACGTCGCCGTGGTGGCGAACGCGATCACCGGGAGCGGGCCGGCGCTGGCCGGGGCGGCGCTCGCCGTGCCGCTCACCCTGGGCGGGCTGGTCACCCTGGACTGGCGGCTCGGGCTGGCCGGACTGGTGGCGGTTCCCGCGTACGCTCTGGCACTGCGCTGGTACCTGCCGAGGTCGACGCCGTACTACGCGCGGGAGCGGGTGGCCACCGGGGAGCGGTCGCAGGCGATGGCCGAGGCGCTGCACGGGGCCTGGGCCGTGCGGGCGTACCGGCTGGAGGAGACCCACGTGGGGCGGATCGCCGATCGGTCGGCGGCCGCACGGGATCTCGCGCTGGACGTGTTCGGGGTCTACACGCGGTTCGGGTCGCGGATCAACCGGGCCGAGTTCGCGGGTCTGGCGGCCGTGCTGGCCACCGGGTTCCTGCTGGTCCGCGCGGACGCGGTCACCGTGGGGGCGGCGACGGCGGCGGCACTCTACTTCCACCGGCTCTTCAACCCGATCGGCCTGCTGCTGCTGGAATCGGACACGGTGCTGCAGTCGGGCGCCGCCCTGGCCCGCCTGGTCGGGGTCGCCTCCCTGCCGGCGTCTCCATCTCCGGCCCCGGACCCGGCCGCGTCTCCGTCTCCGGCTCCGTCTCCGTCTCCGGCCGCGTCTTCGTCTCCGGTCTCTGCTCCGGCTCCGGCTTTCGTGTCGGCCGTGCCCGGCACTCGCGGCCGTGCCGCCTCCGTCGTCGGTGCCGCGCTGGCCGTGACCGTGCCGTGGCACCGTTATGACGACGGGCCGGTCGTGCTGACGGACGTCACGCTCACCCTGGCGCCGGGAGAGCACGTGGCGCTGGTCGGGGCGAGCGGTGCCGGGAAGTCCACACTCGCCGGTATCGCCGCCGGGGTCGTGACGGCCGCCGCCGGGCAGACGCTGCTGCGGGGCGTACCGCTGAGTTCGCTCGGTGAGGACCGGGTACGCCGCGAGATCGCCCTGATCAGCCAGGAGGTGCACGTCTTCGCGGGCACCCTCGCCGACGACCTGCGTCTCGCCCGCCCGGACGCCACCGACGCGCAGCTCGCGGCGGCCCTGGACACGGTCGGCGCGACCGGCTGGCTGGACACGCTGCCGGACGGGCTCGGCACCGCGGTGGGGGAGGGCGGTCACCACCTGACCACGGCGCGGGCCCAGCAGGTGGCGCTGGCCCGGCTGATCCTCGCGGACCCGGCGGTCGCGGTGCTGGACGAGGCGACCGCCGAGGCGGGCAGCGCCGGTGCCCGTGACCTGGACCGTGCCGCCGCGGCCGCGACCGCGGGCCGGACCACGCTGATCGTCGCGCACCGCCTCACCCAGGCGGCCGCCGCCGACCGCATCGTGCTGCTCGACCACGGCCGGATCGCCGAGGAGGGCACCCACGCCGCCCTGCTCGCCGCCGACGGCCGCTACGCCCACCTCTGGCGCGCCTGGAGCCCATAGCGTCGCGTGGGTGGGGGTCAGCGGGGGTCGAGGTGGGTCAGGCCGGGGATGGGCCGGCCGGTGGTGGAGTGGGAAGGGTGGCCGAGGAGGGTGTGGATGTGGCGTTCGGCGCGGTCGGTGAGGACGTGGACCCAGCGGGGGGCCTCGCGGGTGGCCTGATCCGGGGGTAGGCCGATGATCTCGACCAGCAGGAGCTCGGCCAGGCGGTGTTTGCGGAGAGCGGCGACGGCGAGGCGCCGGCCCGGGCGGGTCAGGATCAGGCGGCGGTCCGGGGCCAGGCGGACCAGGCCCCGGCGTTCCAGGCGGGTGATGTTCTGGCAGACCAGGGGGAGGCTGTTGGCGGTTCGCTCGGCGAGGCGGGCGCGTAGCGGTGGTATCCGGTCCTCCTCGAGTTCGAGGATCACCCGGAGGTAGGTCTCGGCGACGTGGCCGGCCGTCACGGCGTACGGCCTGCGGGAGTTTGCCCTTTTCTTCCTGCCTGTCGGATCCGGCGATGCGCGGTCATCGGCACTCCTGTGGGCACGTGGACACGCGGAGAGGAAAGGCTAGCCTTACCAAACAAGGACATCCACTTGTTTCGATCTTCCCCAATAACTTAGCTTAGGCTTACCTAACTAAGGGGTGCGGTTGTCATGTCCTTGACAAAGGATTCCTGAGTTGTCCTCGCGCGAAGTCACCGAAGGACTGGCCGCGGCCGTGGTCGCGGCGGGACCACCACCCCGGCCCGTGCCGGCGGAGCCCTGGTCGGTGCGGGCGCTGGTCCCGTACGACGGTGACCCGGAACTGGTGAGCCGATGGATGAACGAGCCGCACGTGGCGCTCTTCTGGGAGCAGGACTGGTCGCCCCGGCGCTGGGCCGAGACCATCGCCGAGCAGCTGGCCGGCGACTGCACCCGTCCCTACCTGGTGTCCCGGGAGGGCACCCCGCTGGCCTACGTCGAGGTGTATCGCACACCCCGGGACGTGGTCGGGCGGCACTACCCGGCCGACCCGTACGACCTCGGCCTGCACCTGGCGATCGGCGACCGGGCGCAGACCGGCCGCGGACTGGGGCGGGAGATGGTCCGCGCCCTGGTGACCGCCCTGCACCGGGCCGACCCGCGCTGCCGCCGGGTGCTCGCCGACCCGGACGAGCGGCACACCATCGCCCGCCGGATGTTCACCGGCGCCGGCTTCGGACTGCTGGGCGTCCGCGACCTGGGCCACAAGAGGGCCGCGCTCTACGCCTACGACCTGACGCTGTCGTCCACACGAGGAGGAAGTCGCGCATGACCGCACCCCTGAGCCTGGAACGCGTACGCCACGACGTCGCCGAGGTGCTCGACGAGGAACCGGGCAGCTTCACCGACGACGAGAACCTGCTCGACCGTGGTCTCGACTCGATCCGGCTGATGAGCCTCGCGGTCCGCTGGCGGGAGGCCGGCGCCGACACCGGATACCTGGAGCTGGCCAAGGAGCCGACGGTCATCGCCTGGTACCAACTGCTGGAGGGCACCCGTTGAACGGCACCGCGGAGAAGACCGACGTCGTCGTGATCGGCGGCGGACCGGGCGGGTCGACCACCGCGACCCTGCTCGCCAAGCGCGGCCACCGGGTCGTACTCCTGGAGAAGGAGACCTTTCCCCGTTATCAGATCGGCGAGTCGCTGCTGCCGTCCACCGTGCACGGCATCGGGCGGCTGCTCGGCGTGACCGAGGAGCTGGAGCGGGCGGCCTTCACCGTCAAGCGCGGCGGCAGCTTCCGCTGGGGCACCAACCCGGTGCCGTGGAACTTCCTGTTCGCGCTCGCCCCGGAGCTCTCCGGGCCGACCTCCTACGCCTACCAGGTCGAGCGGATGAAGTTCGACGACATCCTGCTGCGCAACGCGGCCCGGTGCGGGGTGGACGTCCGGGAGCAGAGCCCGGTCACCGAGGTCCTCGCGGACGGGGAGCGGGTCCGCGGGGTGCGCTACACCTCGCCGGACGGCGTGCCGCGCGAGGTACACGCCGCGTTCGTGGTCGACGCCTCCGGCAACCGCAGCCGGGTGCACCAGCACGTCGGCGGCGAGCGGATCCACTCGGAGTTCTTCCGCAACATCGCGCTCTTCGGGTACTTCGAGGGCGGCCGGCGGCTACCGGCCCCGGACAGCGGCAACATCCTCTGCGCGGCGTTCGACGAGGGCTGGATCTGGTACATCCCGCTGTCACCGACCCTGACCAGCGTCGGCGCGGTGATCAGCCGGGAGCACGCCGCGCGGCTCCGGGGCGACCAGGAGAAGGCGCTGCTCGGGTTCGTCGACCGGTGCGCGATCGTCCGGGACTTCCTGAGCGAGGCGACCCGGGTCACCGAGGGCGTCTACGGCGAGATCCGGACCCGCAAGGACTACTCGTACACCAACTCGACGTTCCACCGGCCCGGGATGGTGCTGGTCGGGGACGCCGCCTGCTTCATCGACCCGGTCTTCTCCACCGGGGTGCACCTGGCCACGTACGCCGGCCTGCTCGCCGCCCGGTCGATCAACAGTGTCCTCGCCGGTGACCTGCCCGAGGACCGGGTCTTCGCCGAGTTCGAGGGCCGGTACCGCCGCGAGTACCGGGTGTTCTACGAGTTCCTCTCCGCCTTCTACGACATGCAGAGCGACGAGGAGTCGTACTTCTGGAAGGCCCGGAAGGTCACCGACATGGACGCGACCGACCTGGAGGCGTTCGTGACCCTGGTCGGCGGCGTGCACTCCGGCGAGCAGGCGTTCCTCAACGCCTCCGCGGACCTGTCCGAGGCGGTCGAGCGGACCGGGAGCATGCAGACCGCGACCGGCGACGAGATGCACCACCTCTTCGGTACGCCCGTCGTCCGCGAGGTCATGCAGGAGATGAACAACGTGCAGGTGCGCGGGGTGCTCGGTGCGTCCGTCAAGGAGGAGCCGCTGTTGCCGGACGGCCTGGTGCCCGCCTCGGACGGGCTGTCCTGGGTGGACCCGGCCGCGGCCCGCTGACCGCCATGCCGGTGATCGACGTCGGCGGCGTCCGACTGAACTACGACGAGCAGGGTGCCGGGCCGGGCGTGCTGATGCTGGCCGGCACCGGCGCCCGCGGCCGGACCTGGCACCTGTACCAGGTCCCGGCGCTGGTGCGGGCGGGATTCCGGGTGGTCACCTTCGACACCCGGGGCATCCCGCCCTCGGACACCCCGCCGGTGGTGACCATGCCGGACCTGGTGGCGGACGCGGCCGGGCTGATCGAGCGGCGCGGCCTCGGCCCGTGCCGGGTGATCGGCTCGTCGATGGGGTCCCGGGTCGCCGCCGAGCTGTGCCTGCGGCGCCCGGAGCTGGTCGACCGGGCGGTGCTGATGGCCACGTTCGGGCGCCCCGGCGCGTTCCTCGACGCGATGTCGGCGGGGGAACGGGCCCTGGAGAGCTCCGGGGTGAAGCTGCCGGCCGAGTACCGGGCGGCGATGCGGGCGGCGGTCAACCTGTCGCCGCGCACGCTCGCCGACGACCGGGCGGCCCGGGAGTGGGTGGAGGTGTTCCAGGTGCCGCTCGCGGGGGAGCCGGACGGCGCCGCGTCGCGGATGGAGACCGACGACGGCGTGGACCGCCTGGCGGCGTACCGGAAGATCGCGGTCCGCTGCCTCGTCCTCGGCTTCGGAGACGACCTGATCGCCGCGGCGAGCGGTTGTCGCGAGGTCGCCGGGACCATCCCGGGCGCGCGGTACGCCGAGATCGCCGACGCCGGTCACTACGGCTACCTGGAACGACCAGAGCCGGTCAACGCGGCGATTCTGCACTTCTTGACAGAGGAGCGTGCATGAGCACCGTATCCGTGCCCGACACCGGCGCCGAGCTGATCCTCGGGTACCGGCCGGGCGAGTCGTCGCTGTTCGCGTCACCCCGCGGCACGATGCTCGCCGAGGGCGCCTACTTCGCCGTCCCGCCGTCCGGCCGCCCCGACGGACAGGCCGACCTGGCCCGCCGGGTCCGCGCCGCGCTCGGTGTCGCCGACGCGGCCGGTCACCCGGTCCGGACCGTGGTCGGCGCGGTCCCGTTCGCCGCCGGCGCCGACGCGTGCCTGATCGTTCCCCGGCGCCTGCACCGGGGCGGCGCACCGGCCGCCGCCGCGTACCGCGTCCTGCCGTCGGGTATCCGCGCGCTGCGCCCGGTCCCGGAACCGGAGCGGTACCGGGAGGCGGTGGCCCGCGCGGTACGGCAGATCCGGGCCGGGGCGTACACCAAGACCGTGCTGGCCCGGTCGCTGCGGGTGGAGGCGCCCGGCTTCGACCCGGCACCGTCCGTCCGGGCCCTGGCCGCCCGCGATCCGGGTGGCTACACCTTCGCCGTGGACCTCGGTGCCGGGCGTACCCTCTTCGGCGCGAGCCCGGAGCTGCTGGTCTCCCGGCACGGCCGTACGGTCACCGCCAACCCGCTCGCCGGTTCGGCGGCCCGCAGCGCCGACCCGGCCGAGGACCACCTGCGGGCCGCCGCGCTGCTCGCCTCGGTCAAGGACCGGCACGAGCACGCCATGGTCGCCGATCAGGTCGCCGCGGTGCTCGACCGGTACTGCACCTCGCTGACCGTGCCGCCCACCCCGTCGGTGACCGGCACCGCGACCATGTGGCACCTCTCCACGCTGATCACCGGGGAGCTCGCCGACGACGCGGTCACCGCGCTCGAGCTGGCCACCGCGCTGCACCCGACCCCGGCGGTCTGCGGCACGCCGACCGGGGCCGCGCGGGCCGCGATCGCTGAGCTGGAGGCCTTCGACCGGGGCTTCTACACCGGCATGGTCGGCTGGGTGGACGCGGACGGCGACGGCGAGTGGGCGGTCACCATCCGCTGCGCCACCGCCGATCCGGACGGTCTGGACCTGTTCGCCGGTGCCGGGGTGGTGGCCGATTCCGATCCGTCGGCCGAGCTCGCGGAGACGACCGCGAAACTGCGCACCCTGCTCGCCGCGCTGGGCCTGGAGGAGTCCGATGTGGCCTGAGGACGTCGCGGCCCGCTATCGCGAGCGGGGCCACTGGACCGGGCGGACCCTCTTCTCGCTGCTGGCGGACCGGGCCGCCGACGCCGCCGACCGGGTGGCGGTCATCGACGGCGAGCGCGAGGTCACCTATGGCGAACTGTATGGCCGCGCGTTGCGCTCGGCGGCCGGTTTCCAGGCGCTCGGGGTACGCCCGGCCGACCGGGTCGTCGTCCACCTGCCCAACTGTGCCGAGTTCTACGAGGTCGTCTTCGGGCTGTTCCGGCTCGGCGCGGTGCCGGTCTTCGCGCTCCCGGCCCACCGGGCGGCCGAGATCGGCTACTTCTGCTCGCACACCGCCGCGGTCGCCCTGGTGACCACCGGCGCCGGTCCGGCCGAGGCCGCCGGTGACGCCGCGGTGATCACCGACATCGCCGCGATCGACGGTGACCCGGACCTGCTCCCGGCCGGGCCGGACGCCGGGGACCTCGCGTTCCTGCAGCTCTCCGGGGGCAGCACGGGGCTGCCGAAGCTGATACCGCGGACACACGACGACTACCTGTACAGCGTCCGGGAGAGCGCCCGGATCTGCGGGCTCACCGCGGACAGCGTCTACCTGGTGGCGCTGCCGATCGCGCACAACTTCACCATGTCGTCGCCCGGCATCCTCGGCGTCATGCACGCGGGCGGCCGGATGGTGCTGGCCCGGCGGCCCGACCCGGAGACCGTGTTCCCGCTGATCGCGCGGCACGGCGTCACCATCACGGCCGTCGTCCCGCCGCTGGCCCACCTGTGGCTGGATGCGTACCGTAAGCCGGTTTTCGACAGTCTCGAAGTGCTTCAGGTCGGCGGCGCGAAGCTCTCCAGTACCGTCGCCGCGCGGGTCGGGCCGGTGCTCGGGTGCCGGCTGCAGCAGGTCTTCGGGATGGCCGAAGGCCTGGTCAACTACACCCGCCTGGACGACCCGGACGAGATCGTGCTGCACACCCAGGGACGGCCGCTCTCCCCGGACGACGAGATCCGGATCGTCGACGACCGGGATCGCCCGGTGCCGGACGGGACCGTCGGGCATCTGCTGACCCGGGGGCCGTACACGATCAGGGGCTATTGGCACGCCGACGAGCACAACCGGGAGGCGTTCACCGCCGACGGCTTCTACCGCACCGGTGACCTGGTACGCCGTCGCCCCGACGGCTACCTCGTGGTCGAGGGGCGGGCCAAGGACCAGATCAACCGGGGTGGCGAGAAGATCGCCGCCGAGGAGGTGGAGAACCACCTGCTCACCCACCCGGCCGTGCACGACGCCGCCGTCGTCGCGGTGCCCGACCCCTACCTCGGCGAGCGGACCTGCGCCTACCTGGTCGCCCGCGCCGGCGAGACCGCGCCGACCCCGTCCGAGATCCGGGCCTACCTGCACGACCGGGGTCTCGCCGCTTTCAAGATCCCCGATCGGGTACGGATACTGCCCGCGTTCCCGGTCACCGGGGTCGGCAAGGTCAGCCGCCGGGAGCTGCGGGCCGCGCTGCGAGCCACCGCTGAGCGGGGCTGACCCCGTGCTGCCGCGGATCACGCCGTACCCGATCCCCACCGGGTTCGGCATCGACAAGGCCCGCGCCGGGTGGCGACCCGATCCGCGGCGGGCCGCGCTGCTCATCCACGACATGCAGAACTACTTCCTCGCCCCGTACGGCACCGCCGACCGCGCCCTGCTCGCCCGGGTGGTGGAGAACATCCGCCGGCTGCGCGGACACGCCGCCGAGCACGGCATCCCGGTCTTCTACTCGGCCCAGCCCGGCGGCCAGAGCCTCACCGAGCGCGGCCTGCTCCAGGACTTCTGGGGTGACGGACCACCACCCGACGAGCGGGCCCTCGCCATCGTCGACGCGCTCACCCCCGGCCCCGGCGACATCCGGCTCACCAAACGCCGGTACAGCGCCTTCGTCGGCACCCCGCTCGCCGGGCTGCTCGGCGAGCGCGACCAGCTCATCGTCACCGGCGTCTACGCGCACATCGGAGTGCTCGCCACCGCCCTCGACGCGTTCATGCGCGACATCCAGCCGTTCGTGGTGGCCGACGCGGTCGCCGACTTCAGCCCCGCGTACCACCGCGACGCGCTGCGCCACGTCACGCAGAGGTGCGGCGTGGTCGCCACCACCGGGGAGATCGCCGAGAGCCTGGCCGTCGCCTCCGCCACCACCGAGAGGGTTCCCATGATCCCGCAGGAGACTGACGTGTACGACCTGGTCGGCATCGGTTTCGGCCCGTCCAACCTGGCCCTGGCGATCGCCGTCGAGGAGCACAACGCCCGCTGCCCGGAACCCGGCGACCGGCTCCGCGCGATCTTCCTGGAGCGGCAGGACAGCTTCGGCTGGCACCGGGGCATGCTCTTCGAGGACGCCACCATGCAGGTCTCGTTCCTCAAGGACCTGGTCACCATGCGGAACCCGGCCAGCGACTTCAGCTTCGTGTCGTACCTGCACGCGCACGACCGGCTCGCCGACTTCATCAACTACCGCAGCATGTACCCGCTGCGGATCGAGTTCCACGACTACCTCTGCTGGGCCGCCAACCGGATGCGGGGGAACGTCCGGTACGGCCACACCGTCACCGACGTGGTCCCGGCCGCGGACGGCACGCTGCTCGACGTGATGGTCGACGGGCGGCCGTTCCGGGCCCGCAACGTCGCGGTCGCCGTCGGCCTCGAGTCCAGCCTGCCACCCGAGGTCCAGCCCGGCGTCCGGGTATGGCACAACCTGGACATCCTGCACCGGGCCGCGAAGTTCGAGGTGGCCGAGCCGCAGCGCTTCATCGTGGTGGGCGCCGGCCAGAGCGCCGCCGAGAGCGTCTCCTTCCTGCATCAGCGCTACCCGAGCGCGGAGATCTGCTCCGTCTTCCACCGGTACGGCTACAGCCCCGCCGACGACAGCAACTACGCCAACGGCATCTTCGACCCGGAAGCCGTCGACCTCTACTTCGACGCGCCCGCCGACGTGAAGCGGATGCTCTTCGACTACCACCGCAACACCAACTACTCCGTCGTCGACGGCGAGCTGATCACGGATCTGTACCGCCGCGCGTACCGGGAGAAGGTCCTGGGCCGGACCCGGCTGCGGATGCTGAACGCCTCCCGGGTCGCCGCCCTGGCGCCGCGCCCGGACGGCGTCACCGCCGTGGTCGAGCACCTGCCGACCGGGCGCCGCACGCCGCTTGCGGCCGACGCGATCGTCTTCGCCACCGGGTACCGCCCGGTCGACACCGCCCGGGTGCTGGGCGCCGCGGCCCGCCACTGCGCCCGCGACGAGGAGAACCTGCTGCGGGTCGCCCGGGACTACCGGGTGGCGACCGAGGGCCTGACGGCGGGCATCTACGTCCAGGGCGGCACGGAACACGCCCACGGCATCACGTCGACGCTGCTCTCGGCGGTCGCGGTCCGCTCCGGCGAGATCGTCGCGTCGCTCGCGGCCGGCCACCGCGGCCCGCCCGCCGTGGCGGCTTCGTTCGTGAGTCCCGGTACACGGGCGTGAGATCGTTGACGGGTGGATGTGCGGGCGGCGGTTCTCGGCGATGAAGGCGGCTTCATGGCACTGGCGGCGGGCGTGGAGCCGTGGTTCGGCCCGATGGTCGCGGATCCGGGCTTTCGCGAGGCGTTGCACCGGAACATCGGGCGGGGCAGCGCGTTCGTCGTCCGTGGGGCGGGTGATCATCTGCTCGGCGGCATCCTGACCGGTGGCCGATCGCCGGCGTACCGCATCAACTGGCTGGTCGTGGACGAAGCAGCCCGGCGAGGCGGGGTGGGGAAGGCCCTGGTCGATCACGTGACGAGCCGGTGCCCGCGTCCCGGCACCGTGGAGGTGGTGACCTTCGGCGACGACCATCCGGCGGCTGACCCGAGCGGCGCCCGAGCCTTCTACGAACGACTCGGTTTCACCGCCGCGGGCACCGCACCTGACGGCCCCGAGGGCGGCAGCCGCCAGCGCTTGCGTCTCCCGCTCGACTGAGCGCGGGATGGGCGTTCTCGGTCGTTGCCCGTGTTGGGGGTTATCCACAGCCGGGGTTTGTCCACAGGGTCTCGGGTCAAGATCGCTGTTTTGTGCCACTGTTCCGTTAGGGATGGGGGTTTCCCCCGGTCGGGGTGGGCCCCGACTGGCCGGACTTGATCAACATTTCATGATCAACTGCGGGGATGATCTTGGTAGCTGGTGCTCTGGGGTGTGTCGGCGGGCTTGAGTGACCCGTGAGTTCCAGCTTTCCCGGGGTGGCTGGTGTTCAGGGGTCTGTCGGGCGCCTGAGACACCCCGGATCGCCAGCCGACGGGCCTGAGACACCCCGGATCGCCAGCCGACCGGGGCCGAGGCACCCCGGATCGCCAGCCGACCGGCCGAGGCGCCCTGGGCCAGCCCGGGAGATCACGCCTGCGCTGCCGTTCCGCCCGTGGGCCGGCGCCGAGTCCGTGCGTCGCTCGCGTGCCTCACCCGGGTGACTAGTGTGCCCAGCATGAGCGAATCCGGTCTGGTGGCGCGACGGCAGGCCGAACTGCGGCTGCGGGTCGGTGAACATCTCCGCGGCGGCGAGGAGTGCGGGGCGGCGCTCTGGGTCGCTCGCGTCTCCGGGCTTCCGATGGTCGCCCGGGTCACGCGGTGGCAGGGTGCCCCGCAGGGCGTGCTGGGCTTCGGCGGCTCGGTGCTGCCGGAGAACCCGGAGAGCGGGTTGTCGGGAACCGCCGCCGACCTGCACCGGCACCTCCCGGAGAACGACGCGGCGGCCGCTCTGGCGCTGACCGGGGACCGCGTGATGCTGCTGCTCGCGGCCGATTCCCCGCCGCCGGAACCGGCCGGATGGGTGCGGCGGCTGGTCGGCCGGGGTGCACCCGAGCCGCTGCCCGCGTTGACGCCGGTCTGGGAATGCCCGCGGTCCGGTCTGGCGGGCGCCGAGGCCGGTGACCCGGAGGGCGAGTTGCGGCTGCGCTTCGCGGACGGGTCGGGCCTCGCGGTGGCCGCTCCCGCGATGCTGGCCCTGCCGTTCGCCACGCAGGTGTCCCGATGACCCGGATGACCCCGATGACCCCGGGGACGCCGGTCGCCGCGGTCCGGCGTGATGCGGTCGCCGCCGTCCTCGCCGCCGAGAGCGACGTCGTCCTCTCGTGTGTCGTATCCGTACGGGACGAGACCGGTTCATGGACGGAATCGGACGCGGCGAGCGGATTCGGCATCGGCGACGACGGGTTCGGCGTGGCGCTCCGGACGAGGGAGGTCTGGCGGCACTACGACCGGGCCGAGCCGTGGGACGGCGAGGTCTGCTGCATCCTGATGCACTGCCCGGCCGGTGCGGTACGGCTGCGCGCCACCGACGCCCGCGGCGGGTACCTCGCGGAGGTGTCCGAGACCGGTCTCGCCCTCCTGCTGTCGCCGGTGGGAGCGTACGTCGAGGTGACCGTCGAGTACGGCGACGAGCGGCCGCCGGAGCACCTCACTTTGCACGTCCTCGACGCGGAGCAGGACGCGCTGCCGCCCTGGGAGCGGTCGTCGTAGCCGGAGGTGCCGGTGTCAGGGCCGGGGCTCGTGGCGTACCGGGAAATTGACCGAATTGGCGATGAAGCAGACCTTGTGGGCGCGCTCGTGCAGCTCGTCCAGGAGCCCGGCCTGGGACGGGTCGGCGAGGGCGACCCGGGGGTGCAGAACCACCTCGTCGAAGCTGCCGCTGCCGTCGGCGGTCGTGGTCATCGTCCCGGTCGGCTGGTCCGAGTACGCCGTGACGACGACCTTCGCCCGGGCGCACTCGTGCAGGAACGACAGCATGTGGCACTGGGACAGCGCGGTGAGCAGCAGCTCCTCCGGATTCCACCGGGCCGGATCACCCCGGAACGTCGGGTCGGCGCTTCCCGCGATCGGCTCCTTGCCCGCGGCGGTGACATCGTGGGCGCGGGAGTAATCGCGGTAGCCGCTGGTCCCCGTCCCGGTGTTCCCGGTCCAGGTCACGCTCACCTCATACCGATGACTCTTCGACATGCTCCTCCTCGGTGTGGTGAGACCGAGTCTATGCGGGCTCGCCGGAGGAGAGGTCCGTGTCCTACTTCCGGCCTCGGGTCAGGAACACGACGCCGAGGAAGAGGACGGCCAGGCCCAGCGACGCCCAGCCCCAGATCAGGATGTCGGCCCCGGTGGGCCGGTGCTGGCCGCGGAGGTACCAGAAGATCCCGCCGCCGACGATCATCAGGAACACCGTCGTCACGCCCGCGACGACGGCCCGCTGTCCGGGGGTCATCGCCGCCTCCGCTGGTAGGGCGGCGTGCGGAGGGCGCCGCCGGGGTCGGCCATGATGTCCGCGACGCTGCGGCCGCCGATGGTGATCCGGCCGAGCACCGCCGTCCGGGCCTGCTCCGCCTGTTCCTCGGCGGCCTGGATGGCGTCGCGGACGTGTTCGCCGAGCGTGAGGTTGTCGATGGTCCGCCGGGCGTTCGCGGCGATCCGCACCTCGCGCAGCGTCCCGTCCGGGCCGACGACGGCGGTGACGGCACCGTCGGCGACCACGGCCTCATGCGGCTCGGTGGGCGGGTTCTCGGCGGCCTCCGCGGCGTCCGGGTCGGGCGGGGCCTGGCCGGAGACGTCGGCGAGCACTTCGGCCAGTGCCTGCCCGGCGCGGGCCCGGGCGTCCGCGACCGCGGCCACGCACGCCTCGCCGAGGGCCGTGGCGTCGAGGTCGCGCAGCGCGTACGGGGTGTCCCCGAACGCTTTCCCATCAGCGCTGATGTTCTTCCCGGCCGTCCGCATCGTCTCCGTTTCGAGCGACGTCACCGCGTCCCCTCTCGACACTCCGGTCCCCGGACTCCGCAGTATTCTGCCAGACCGCCGCGCCCCGCGTGGCCCGCGACAGTCCACCACATCGGCTCACGGAGAAAACTTCCCGCCCACCGCCCCACCGCATCATGATCAATTGAGCACGAACGATGTCAGATCGAATGCCAAACCTTTTTCGCGTACGCCGGAAATGCGGCCGGTCGTGACGCCGTGGGAGGCCGGTTCACCGGTGGTCGAGTTCCTTCTCGAAGTCGATGGCGTCGGGGGCACCGCCGAACTCGTCGGCGACCTCGCCGGCCACCTCGTCCGGGTCGGTGTGCCGGTCGCCGGCGGCCATCGCGGCGTCCGCGGCGGCGAGCGGCCGGTGGCCGGTGGTCAGGACCGCGACGCCGATCAGCACGGCGACGGCGCCGACGACGAACGGGACGTGCATGTTCCAGTGGTCGACCATCTTGCCGGCCGCGTACGGGGCGAGCCCGCCGCCGATGAAGCGCACGAAGCCGTAGGCCGCGGAGGCGACCGGCCGCTCGACCGGGGAGACCAGCATGACGGCCTGGGTGGTCAGCGTGTTGTTGATGCCCGCGACGACGCCGGACGCGATCACGCAGACGATGACCGTCCAGCGGTTGCCGGTGAAGAGGCCGATGATCAGGATCAGGACGGCGAAGAGGCTCAGTGCGCCGTACAGGGAAGGTGCCGTTCCGAATTTTCGCTGCAGCCAGGGTGCGCCGGTGATCGAGAAGAACGCGAGCAGCAGGCCCCAGGCGAAGAAGACGAAGCCGAGCTGGGTGGCGTCGAGCTCCATCGGGTACGGGGCGTACCCGAGCATGGTGAAGAAGCCCCAGTTGTAGAGCAGCGCGGTGACGCCCATGGTGAGCAGACTCCGGTGCCGCAGCGCCTTGATCGGCGCGGAGAGCGGGGTCGGTACGGCGGGTTTGGGCAGCGGCTCGACCAGCACGACCGTGGCCAGCAGGGCGATCGCCATCAGTACGGCGACGCCGAAGAACGGGCCGCGCCAGCTGATGTCGCCGAGCAGGCCGCCGATCAGGGGTCCGGCGGCGATGCCCAGGCCGAGCGCGGCCTCGTAGAGCACGATCGCGCCGGCGAAGCCACCGGTGGCGGAGGCGACGATGACGGCGAGGCTGGTGGCGATGAACATCGCGTTGCCCAGGCCCCAGCCGGCCCGGAAGCCGACGATGCCGTCGATCGAGCCGGAGAGGCCGGCCAGCGCGGCGAAGACCACGATGAAGGCGAGGCCGGTGATCAGGGTGGCCTTGGCGCCGATCCGGCTGGCGATCCAGCCGGTGAAGAGCATGGCGACCGCGGTGACCAGCAGATAGCTGGTGAACAGCAGGCTGACCTGGCTCGGGGTGGCGTTCAGGTTGGTCGCGAGCGCGGGCAGGATCGGGTCGACCAGCCCGATCCCCATGAAGCTGACGACACAGGCGAACGCGACGGCGAAGACCGCCCGGGGTTGTCTGAACAGGTTCTGACCGGGAGAGGCACTCACCGGATCACCTCCACTGAGGGAAGGGATATCAGCGGGTGCCACTCTAAGATCCATAACGAGATTATGCAAATTTCCGCCACGGTGACACCTCCGTCGCCGACCTCGTGCTGCAGGTGCCGGCCACGGCGCGGGTGCTGCGGACCGTACGGGAGAAGGTGGCATCCTCCCGAAGCGACGGGCCGCGTGCGGCACGCTCAACTTGACGTTCATCCCTGGCGGCGACGTCTGGTGCCCGGCGGCGACCAGCACACGGATCTGGGTGCAGGTGAGAGTGGTCAGGTCGGCGGCCGGTGGTAGCCGGACGGCGTCGAGCAGGGCGGTCCAGGAAGTGCGGCCGGGTTCCAGGGCTGCGATGAACGAGTACGGCCAGCCCGGGATCATCCGGTGCTCGTCCTTGCCCACGGCCGTAGGCGTGGCAGAACGACCGGTCCGGGCTGGTGTCCGCGTCCGGGTGCAGCCACGGCGACACGTCCACGGCAAGCATCAACCGGCCATCGACGGCCCGTGGCAGTGGCAGCCCGGCCAGATCACGGCGCAGCGCCTGCACGTCGAGCCGGCCGCAGTTGAGCGCGTCGTACATCGCGCCGTGACCCCGGCGGCGCTCCGGGACCGGGCACGGCCCG
This sequence comes from Actinoplanes sp. NPDC051851, assembly GCF_040681165.1. NCBI lineage: Bacteria > Bacillati > Actinomycetota > Actinomycetes > Micromonosporales > Micromonosporaceae > Actinoplanes > Actinoplanes sp. NPDC051851. The sequence goes on from NZ_JBFAYF010000021.1 coordinate 61,959, forward strand.
ACGAGGGTCTTGACCGGCCCGTCGGCGCACAACAGGGCGTCGGCCGGCTCGAACAACACGTCCGCCCGCCGGGTCATGCACCGGTAGTACCGTTCCCGGAACCCCGCCAACACCTCGATCGCATCCGCTCGATCCGCCACGATCATCACAACGGCCATCGATCGCTACCGGCCACAGCCCGATCACGCCCATCGCCGCGCAGACGACGCTGCGTGACTGCAGGCCCGGCGCAGGCACGCTCCACGCACGCCCGGATCTGCCGATGTGAGCGCGACCGGAACGACAACTTCGGTGCGCAGGAGGACCAGATCAGTATTCGACGCCGGCTCGGGCTATCAGGCCGATCGCGGTGTCGATGGTGATTGCCCGGGAGAGCGTGAAGGCCAGGCCGGCCGCCTCCGCCTGGTCGCGTTCGGCGCCTTTCTTCTCGGACGCCGTGCGCCCGGGAACCGGAAGGATGTCGCCGTGATGCTGCATCGCGGCCACCGCGGCGAAGACCGTCCAGGAACCCCATGGAGAGTCGTCCATGCGGCCCACCCTATTGGTGACGGCATCGACGCGGATTTGTCTTTGCCGCATCCGTGAGGCCGAGGTCCCGTACGCGGAAAGGACCTCCTCCGACGCCGTGGCATAGTGCTCTCGGAGCCTGCGCAGTGGCTCCGGAACGTCCGGGAGGGTTCTCGTCGGCGGGCAGGACGACAGCGGTGTTTCCGGCAGTGCGGCGTCATGGCGGCGACGCAGTTCCTGGCTGATCGGAAACATCACCCCGAGGGCGAAGGGCGCCGAATACAGCTGTGGTTCCGGAATTCCGGGCTCCAGGACGCTGACCATTTCCTTGACATGCAATGCCAGCAGGTTCTCGAAGACGAACAGCCAGGTGGCTCCGGTGGTCCGCTCCACTCCGGGCAGCAGCGAGCAGACGGTGTCCGTGACGTCCCGGCGTACCGTCCGGGCCAGCCACCGGGCCCGCAGCGGTGGCACACCGAAGTGTTCCAGGCCCTCCGCGTCTTCATCGTGCGGCAGGATCGAGTTTACCAATCGGGCCAAAGCCACGTGCGCGCTCTCCATCCATTGTCGGCAAGGTGCCGGCCCGTCAGTGTAGACGTGGGGTGCCCGACCTCAGGTCGTCCGAAGCTGCTCCTGAAGGTGGCACCCTCGATGGCCCGAGAGGCGTCGATATACAGCCGGGCCTCACGGGCGGGTGCGGTTCGGTTGTCGAAGAGCCCGACGAATGGCCACACCTGCCGGATTCCGATTCTGGCCCCGCCGCGATCGCCGATTGCGTGCCTCGTCGGTCCTTCGGTGGGCAGTCGGCGGAGGTTGAAGGACAAGGTCAGTCGCCGGCGAAGACCAGTTCGCCCTCCTGTTCGGCGCAGTACTCGGCCATCGCGCGAAGCCGCATCACCCCACGACGCTCGGAGCCGTCCGCCGCCCGGGTGAGCAGCACCTCCACCTCGGCGACGAGCGCCCGCATCCGGCTCGCACCGAACCGGGTCTCGCCGTGCGGGTCGACCGCGCCGAGCAGCCCGGGTACCGGATCCGCGCGGGACAGCAGCCGGTCGAAGTCCCCGGCGGCGTCGAAGAGCCCACCGCTCGGATCCGGTAGCCCGTGTACTCGCCGACCGCCCACGTACAGCTCGACCTGAAGTCCCATCCGCCGATGATCCAGCACGCCCCCGGTTCTCGGCGACCGTGCCGAGGGGAGGACGATCAGGACACCCGCGTGGACGTCGAAGACCCGGCCGGGATCCACCGTGCCGGAGAGGGCGTCGGTGAGCGCCTGCGGATGCGGCCGGCTGGGCGGCCCCGCGAGCGCCGTTGACGACGAGGCCGTGTATCGACGTCCGGCCGGGGCTGCCGGCGTGGCCAGGAGCGCGCCTGGCAGCGGCCGGACTTCGATACACGGCCTAACGCCTGACTTTCTCCGAGGTCCCGGCGCTCGCCAACGGCCCGAGCCGATGCCGCAGCGCCCGGCGCAGGCCGTCCGGATCGGGGTCGCCGGTGGTGCCGATCCACGCGGCGTGGCCGTCCGGTCGCAGCAGCACGGCGCGCAGTCCGGGGTGCTCGGGACAGGCCGCGTGGACGACGTCGACGCCCTCCCCGGCGAGGTCGCCCGCCGGGCTCAGGTCGAGCAGCAGCCACCGGCCGGTCCGCTGCAGGGTGACCAGGTCGGTGGGGCCGTCGGCGGTGGTCAGGGCGAGGTTCGGGACCAGGCGGCCCAGCCAGGGGTGACCCGTCTCGGGGACCGTGTCGTAGCGGGTGTCGAGTCCGGTGAGGACCTCGGTCAGGGCCCGGTTCCCGTACGGGTGCGCGGCGACCCGGGTGAACAGGTCGATCAGCGGTCCGAGGCGCTCGTCCGCGTCCCCGAACAGGACCTGGGCCCGCGTGTTCGCGAGCAGGTGGGCGCCGGCCCGGTGACGCTCGGCGTGATAGCTCGCCAGCAGGCCCGTGGACGGATCGCGCAGTGTCGCGGCGAGTTTCCAGCCGAGGTTGAACGCGTCGTCGATGGCGGCGTTCACCCCGATCGCCCCGGCCGGCGGATGGATGTGCGCGGCGTCCCCGGCGAGGACGACCCGTCCGCGTACGTAGTCGGTGGCCTGCCGGGCGGCGTTGCCGAACCGGGTCACCCAGCGCGCGGCGCGCAGCTCCACGTGACGGCCGAGCGCGCCGTCGACCACGGACTGCAGCCGTTCGAGGGTGACCGGGGTGTCCCCGTGGTCCTCGACGAGGACGCGGACGTACCCGTCACGGGGGATGACGATCACGGTGCCGCCCGGGCCGGCGGTGGGGCCGAACGGCAGCGCGGCCGGATCGGCGAGCTCGACGTCGCCCAGCAGCCAGAAGCGGGTGGACGGCGTACCGGGGAAGTCGATGCCGGCCTGCTTGCGGACCGTGCTGCGGCCACCGTCGCAGCCGGCCAGGTAGGCCGCGCGCAGCCGGTACTCGCCGTCACCGGTGGCGACGGTCGCGGTGACGCCCTCGTCGTCCTGCTCCAGGGTGCGCAGGTCGTGGCCGCGCCGGATGTCCGCGCCGAGCTCGCGGGCGTGCTCCTCCAGGACCTCCTCCACCCGGGTCTGCGGGATGCCCAGGGTGTACGGGTGATCGGTGTGCGTGCCGGCGAGGCCGAGCGTGACCGGCAGCCCGGAGGACGCGGCGTGCGGTACCGGCCAGCCCTCGGCGATCAGGGGTTCGGCGAGGCCGCGCCGGGCGAGCAGGTCGAGCGCGCGGGCGTTGAGGGTGAACGCCCGGCAGAACTCCGGTCGCCGCGGTTGCCGTTCCACCAGCACCGTGGTGACCCCGGCGTGGCGCAGTTCGACGGCGAGCAGGAGTCCGGCCGGTCCGGCCCCGGCGATGAGTACCTCGGTCATGCGGTGGGCTCCGTCCAGGTCCACCCGGTCGCGGTGCGTTCCACCCGCGGCCAGGACAGGGTGCCGCCGGTGATCTCGGCGAGGGTGTGCCGTACCCAGTCGAGCTCGGCCCGCCAGGTGTGCAGCCCGTACTCGACCTCGATCATGAAGAGCCGGGGGACCGTGCCGGCGCCGACGGTGGCGGCCAGCGCGGATTCGGCCTCCTCGATCCGCGTGGTCAGGTGGCCGGCGCGTTCGGTCAGCGCGTCCGTCGCGCGTTCCGGGCCGAGCGCGCCGAGATAGGCCACCGCGGCGAGGAACTTCGGATATTCCGGTACGGGCACGCGCACGAGCTCGTCGATCCAGCCGACGAACTCGGTCTGGCCCGTCGCGGTCGGGGCATAGACGGTGCGCTCCGGACGGCGGCCGTCCCGTCCGGTCTCCACACTCTCGATCCAGCCGTGCCGGACGAGCGCCGCGACCGTGTCGTACAGGGAACCGGTGTTGATCTTGAAACTGCCGCCCTTGTAGCGCTCGCGCAGGGTGGTGGCCATCTCGTAGGGGTGCATCGGCTGCTCCTGGAGAAGCCCCAGGACGGCCAGTGCCAGCGTGTTGGTGATCTTCCGCTTCGCCATGTGATCGGTTTCTAATAGTAGGATCCGACTATCCGAAACCGACTATGGCGGATCGACGCGGCGTGCGCAACCGGGTTCAGTCGAGACGGAAGCGATCGCGGTACGCGCTCGGCGTCAGCCCGGTTCGTCTCCGCAGCTGAACGCGGAGGTTGGCGGTCGTGCCGAGGCCGGTGGCGCGGGCGATGACGTCGAGCCGCCGCTCGCCGCGCTCGATCAGGCGGCAGGCCAGCGACACGCGTTCGGCGGTGAGCCAGGCCAGCGGCGTGGTGCCCAGCTCGGCCTGGAAACGGCGGTGCAGGGTGGCCGGGCTGACCACGGCGCGTGCCGCCATGGCGGTGACGGTCAGTGGCTGATCCAGGTGCTCCTGCGTCCAGGCCAGCAGAGGAGCGAGGGACGTCTCCGGTACGACCGGAACGGGCCGCTCGATGAACTGGCGCTGCCCGCCGTCGCGGTGCCCGGCGAACACCAGCCGGCGGCTGACCGCGGCGGCGATCTCGGCACCGTGGTCGCGCCGGATCAGGTAGAGGCCGAGGTCGAGCGCGGCGGCGCTGCCGGCCGAGGTGAGCACGTCGCCGTCGTCGATGAAGAGCACATCGGGATCGAGGCGGACCCGCGGGTACCGGGCGGTGAACAGCTCCGCCCAGCGCCAGTGCGTGGTCGCCCGGCGCCCGTCGAGGACACCGGCGGCGGCCAGCGCGAACGCCCCGGTGCAGAAGCTGACCAGGCGGGCGCCCCGGCGGGCGGCATCGCGGACGGCGGTCAGCACGGCGTCGTCCGGCGGCGTCTGCGGGTCGGGGCGGTTCGGGACGATCACGGTGTCGGCGCCGTCCAGCGCGTCGAGGCCCGCGACCTCACTCAGCGTGAACAGTCCGGCGTGCATGCTCACCGCGGGTGTGTGGGAGCAGAGCGTGAAGTCGTACCAGGAACGCTCCAGCTCGGGGCGGCGCAGCCCGAACAGCTCGGTGGCGACGCCGAGCTCGAACGGGTTCGACCCGTCGTCGACGATCATGGCGATCCGGTGCGAGGATCCTTGCGGCATTCGCGATTCATAGCACTCCTACCGGGCGTACGCGGTCCGCGAGGATCGATCGCATGACCGAGAACCCGATCGACCTGACGGCCGCGCTGGCCGCCGTCGACGAACTGTGGAGTCCCCGGATCGTGGCGAGCGTCAACGACTACGACGTGCGTATCGCCAAGATCGAGGGGGAGTACATCTGGCACGAGCACAGCGACACCGACGAGTTCTTCCTGGTCCTCGACGGCACCCTGCACATCGCCCTGCGCGACGGCGACGGGGGAGCGCAGCGGTCGGTGGTCCTCGACCGCGGCAGCGTCTTCGTGGTCCCGGCCGGCACCGAGCACCGGCCCTCGTCACCCGGCGGCGCGTCGATCCTGATGTTCGAGCCGAACGGCACCCCGAACGTCGGCGACCACCACGACCCGCTCCCGGACCACATCACGGTCTTCACCGGCCGCGAGGGTTAGCCCGTGGCGGCCTCGGAGACGGCCCAGAGGCGGGCGGCGTTGTCCGGGTTGAAGACGCGCGGGTTCAGGCGCATCGGCTCGCCCCGGCCGTAGAGGGCGCCGTTCGTCAGGGTCCCCGCCGGTGCCGTGGCGAGCCGGACGAGGCGCCGGGCCGACCTCTCCGGGGTCAACAGGAAGGGCGCGTAGCGGAAGAACGGGCGCAGTGGGGTGTCCCGGCCGATGTCGGTGCGGGCCACGCCGGGATGCAGGCTGAGGCTCAGGATGTCCGGCCAGCGGTGGGCCGCCTCCATCGCGAAGAGCACGTTGGCGGCCTTGGAGGTCTGGTAGGAGGCGATGCCGTGGTAGCGCTGCGGGCCGGGGTCGAGGCGGTCCGGGTCGATCCGTACGTTGGGCGCGGGGCCGACCGCGGTGTTGACGATCCGGCCGCCGCGCAGGCGTTCCCGCAGCAGGTGGCTGAGCAGGAAGTGCGCCAGGTGGTTGGCCTGGATGGTGGCCTCCTGGCCGTCCTCGGTGAGCCGGTGGGACATGGTGACCATGCCGGCGTTGTTGGCCAGCACGTCGATTTTCGGGTACGCGTCGAGCAGGTGATCCGCGAGCGCCCGGACCTCGGTCAGCCGTTCGAAGTCGACGGCGCGGTCTCCCGGTGCGGTGCCGCCGCCGGCCGCCGTGACCCGTGCGACGGCGGCGGCGAGGCGAGTCTCGTCCCGGCCGATCAGGACGAGCCGGTGTCCCGCGGCGGCGAGCTGTTCCGCGGCGGCGAGCCCGATGCCCGAGCTCGCGCCGGTGATCACGATGGTGCGTGGTTCCGTCATGTCCGCCTGTCTCTCGAGGACGCCGCCGAGTGCAGACATGACGACGGTGCGGAGGGCGCCGGGGTTCAGTCGCGTTCGGTACCGCCGGTTCACCAGAGGCGTGTACGGGGCCCGGCCGGTCGGCCGTCGCGTTGCGGTGGATCACGTCGAGCAGTCGCCGGAGCTCCGCCCGGTCGTCGGCGGAGAGGCCGTCGACGACCTGTCGCTCCGAGCGGCCGGCCAGCGTGATCAGGCGGTCGCCTGATCGTGTACACCGCCGAGCCGGGCTCCCCGACGTGGACGGCGTTCCAGCGCCTCGGTGCGACCACGGTGCGCTGATCCGGGCGTACCCGGGGCCCGCGGGTCTTCGTGGTCCGGCATACCTGGGGAAATCCCTAGGTATCGGGTAACCGACGGAGGGTGAAACTGGCATTGAAGCCCACTGTGGAGTCACCTACCGTCGGTCTATGCGCACCGGGGGGCTGGCATTGTACGGTCGCCGGGCGGAGTGTGCACGCATCGATACGATCATCACGCGGGTCGGTACGCGTTCCGGTGCGGCGCTGCTGCTGACCGGGGAGCCCGGCATCGGCAAGACCGCCCTGCTGCGGTATGCGCACGGGCACTCGGCCGGGGTCCGGGTGCTCTCCGCCCGGGGCGTGCCGGCCGAGGCGTCGCTGCCCTTCGCCGGGTTGCACGAGCTGTTGCGACCGGCCCTCGGTCTGCTTCCCCGGATCCCACCGCGCCAGGCCGAGGCGCTCTCCGCGGGTCTGGCCCTCTCCCCGGCGGCCGACGTCGACCACCTCGCCGTCGCGGCCGGAACGCTCAGCCTGCTCACCGCCGCCGGCGCGGAGAAGCCGCTGCTGGTCATCGTCGACGACCTGGAACTGCTCGACCCGACTTCGCGGGAGGCGGTGCTCTTCGCGGCCCGCCGCGCCGGTGACGACGTGGGCATGCTGCTGAGCAGCGCCACCGGCCACGACGCCGCGCTGCCCGCGCACCCGATCACCCCGCTCGACCCGGACGACGGACTGGAGATGCTGCGCGCCACCGGCCGCCGCCGGATCGCACCCGGCGTCGCCGCGCAGCTGGTCGCGGAGACCGGCGGTACGCCCCTGGCGCTGCTCGAGGTGATCGAGGTGCTCACCGAGGGCCAGCTCACCGGAGTGGAGCCGCTGCCCGATCCGCTGCCGGCCGGGCCGCTGGTGCTGCGGGCCTTCGGGCCCCGGCTGGAGGCGCTCTCCGCCGAGCGACGGCTGGCGCTGCTGACCGCCGCGGCCGCCGGTGACCTGGGACTGGCCCCGGTGCTGGCCGCGTCGAGCCTGCTCGGCGTCTCGCCGGAGCTGCTCACCGACGCGGCCAGCGAGGAGTTCGTCGCGGTGTCCCGGGACCGGCTGATCTTCCGGCATCCGCTGCTGCGCGCCGTGGTCTACCACGCGGCACCGGTCGCCCAGCAGCGCGCGGTGCACCGCGCGCTCGCCGAGACCGCGCCGTCGAGGCTGCGCCCCCGGCATCTCGGCGCGGCCAGTCTCGCCCCCGACGAGGCCGCCGGGGACGAGCTGGAACGCAGCGCCGCGGGCGGGGAGCCGCTGGAGGCTCAGGAGGCGGCCCGGCTGATGGAGCGGGCCGCCGATCTCTCCGGCACCGGCGGGGTGCAGGCCCGGCGGTGGGTGGCCGCCGCCGAGCTGTGGCAGCTGGCCGGCGCCTCGGGCCGGTGCCAGGGGCTGCTCGACCGGGCCGGGCGGCTCACCCTGGACCTGCGGGTCCACGCGCACGCGCAGGTGGTGCGCGGCAGGTCGGAGCGCCGCCGCGGCCGCCCGGCGCAGGCGCGGCACCTGCTCGACCGGGAGGCCGCCAGGGTGCACGGCACCGACCCGGCCGGCGCGGTCACGCTGCTGCTGGACGCGGCCGAGGCGGGATGCCTGGCGGATGACACCCGGGCCGCGCTGGCCGCGATCCACCGGGCCCGGGCGCTCGGCGGGCGGGCCCCCGGTCCACTGCCGGTGGTGACCACCGCGGTGCACGCGTCGGTGCTCGCCCGCTGCGGTGACCTGACCGGAGCGCGGGCCCTGCTCGACGGCTGCCGGGGGGAGGTGGAGCGGGTCCTGCTCGGCGACCGGTTGCCGACCGGCTGGCGGGGTACGGCCTGGGTGGCGTACCCGGCGCTGCTGGCCCGGCTGGGACTCTTCGGCGCGGCCGGCGCCCTCCTCGAGGAGGCGATCCTCCGGGCCCGGCAGCGGGGCACGACCGCCCTGCTGCCGGGTCTTCTCGTGGAGCGTGCCCAGGTGAGCACCCGGATCGGTGACTGGGACGGCGCGCACGCGGCCGCGGCCCAGGCGGCCGAGCTGGCCGGGCGCACCGGGCAGGACACGGACCTGGCCGGCGCCCTGGTCTGCCTGGCCCGGCTCGCCGCGGCCCGTGGGCGCCGGGCCGAGTGCACCGGTTTCCTGGACCACGCCCGGCGGCTGCTCCGGCCCGGCCGGTACGACGGTCTGGAACCGGCGATCGCCGCCGTCGAGGGACTGCTGGAGCTGGGCGCCGGTGATTTCGAGACGGCCTACCTGCGGCTGGAACGGCTCGCCGCGAAGGTGGAGGCCGGTGGCGCGGCCGACCACGGCCGGACGGCGTGGGCGGCCGACTTCGCCGAGGCCGCGGCCCGGCTGGGGCGGCCCGGCCGGGCGCGGCGGCTGCTGGCCGAGGCGGGACGGCACGCGGGTGGCTCCGCGGAGCTGCCCGCCATCCTGGCCAGGGGTACCGCGCTGCTGGCCACCGATCCGGTCTTCGCCGAGGCGTTGCGCGGTGGCCCCGAGGACCCGTTCGAACGGGCCCGCACCGAGCTCTGCTTCGCCGAGTGGCTGCGCGACCAGGGCCGCGACGGCGAGGCGGCGGCCCACTCGGCGACGGCGGCCACGGTCTTCGAGCGACTGGCCGCCGACCCGTGGACCGCGCGGGCGCGGTCGGTGACCACCGGCTGCCCGAAACCGCGCGGCACCGGGGAGGGCGAGCCGATGGCGGCCCTGACCGACCAGGAGCGCCGGGTCACCGAGCTGGTCGGGCGGGGCGCCACCAACCGGGAGGCGGCCCAGGCGCTCTTCGTCAGCACCAAGACCGTCGAATTCCACCTGCGCGGCGTGTACCGCAAGCTCGGGCTGCGGTCCCGGGTCGAGCTCGCGGTGCTGATGGGCCGCTCCGGGGCGGCACCCCAGGGTGGTCCCGGGCCCGCGGACTAGGGAGTTCATCGGCGCGCCCCGGCACCCCCGCTGCCTACCGTTCTTGCCGTCCACGGCGAAGGGGGTTGCCCGGTGGGGAACTACGGCGTCATCGCCGACGTCTCCGAGATCATCAGGGATGCGCTGTCCACCGCGCTGCGGGACCTGCTGCCAATCCGGACCGAGGCCGAGCTCAACGACCTCTCCGACACCGTCTCACCGGATCCGCCCAAGCTCACCATCTTCCTGTACGAGATAGCCGAGGATGCCGCCTCCCGCAATCGGGCTCCGGTCCGCTCGGACCCGTCGCAGGGCGCGCCGACCGTACGGAAACCGCCGATGGCCCTGGTGCTGCGCTATCTGATCACCGCGTGGGGCGGTGACGCGCCGACCCAGCAGCGGATGCTCGGCAAGGCCCTGGAGACGTTCTACGACAACGCGATCCTCGCCGGCGCGCAGCTCTCCGGCACGCTGGCCGCCGGCACCGACGCGCTGCACTTCATGCTGACCCCGCTCAGCCTCGATCAGAAGGCCTGGGTCTGGTACGCGATCCAGAAGCCGTACCGGCTCTCGCTCAACTACGAGGTCCGGGTGGTCAACCTGGACTCGGCCGTGGATCTGCCGGTGGTACCGGTCAGCAGCCGCACCGTGGTGCCGGCCCGCCTGGAACGGGCGGCGCCGTGACCACCCTGATCCGGCGGCCGCTCCCCGACGAGCGGCGCCTCCTGGTCAGCCCCGCCTGGCTGGCGCTGGTCGACGACCACCGCCGGCAGCCGTACGACACCGGCCCGCTCGCGGCCCACCTGGAGCGCTGGGACCAGCGGGTCTGGGTGCCGGAGACGGCCCGTGCGGTGCGTACCGCCTCCGGCGTGGTCGCGTACCCGGGACTGGGACGGCGGCGGGAACCGGCGAACGCCGAGCCCGCGCTCTACCGGGTCCGGCTGGAGGCGCCCGGCTACCGGGTCCTGTACACCCCCGACGACCAGCTCGACCGGTTCACCGCCGACGAGACCGGCCGGGAGTTCCTGGCGTACCCGTACGACGACCGGACTCCGCCCGAGGTGAGCGCGGTCCCCGAGACGATCCGGCTGCTGCCCGGGGTGGCGTACGGCTACACCCCCGGCACCCGGGTGATCGCCGGGGTGGTGCGCCGTCCCGGATCCGGCGTTCCGGTCGCGAACGTGCTCGTCGCGTCCGAGGGCCGGACCGCCGAACCGGACGACGCGCCGTGGCGGGAGCGGACGCTGACCGACGAGGCCGGCGCGTTCCGTCTGGCCCTGCGCTGGGCCGGCACCCCGGTCGCCGGCGATCCGCCCGCCGAGGAGTTCACCGTCACCGCCACCGAGCGTCCCGGGCGTGCCGGGCGTCTGACCCTCCGGCTCCCCGACGAACTGGGCCGGGTCCACGTCATCGAGATCAGCGAATAGCCAGCGGGATCAGCGAACAGAGCAGCGGAAGGGAGCCAGGGATGCCCGAGTACCTCAGCCCCGGGGTCTACATCGAGGAGACGGTCGCCGGTCCCCGGCCCATCGCCGGGGTGGGCACCCGCATCGCCGGCATGGTCGGGGTGACCGTACGCGGCCCGGCCACCGGCAAACCCGTGCTGGTCACCAACTTCCTGGACTTCCAGACCCGGTTCGGCGGATTCCTGCCCACCCCGCCGCCGCCGGTCACCGACCGCTGGGAACGGGACGCGGGGGAGGGCGGCCGCTGGTGGGACTTCGCCCTCTCGGTGAAGGGGTTCTTCGACAACGGCGGCACCCAGCTCTACGTGAAACGGGTGGTCAGCTCCGGTGCCGTCGCGGGGGCCGTGTCGCCGGTCCCGGCCACCGTCACCGAGGTCACCCGGGACGCCGCGGCCGGCGCCGACACCCTCGCGGTGCGGCACCTGATCGGGTTCACCGGCGCGAACCCGGCCGTCACCGTGGTCCGTGGCGACGACGGCACCGAGATCGTGACCAGCACCGTCGCGTCGTACTCGCCGCTGGGCACCGAGCTGACCCTCGCCGACGCGCTGCCCGCCGAGGTCCGCGCGTCCCGCGGCGACCACGTCCGGTTCGGACCGGCGGGACCGGCCGACCCGCCGGAGGGCGGCACGCTCACCTTCACCGCGGTCAGCCCCGGCGCCTGGGCGAACGGCACGCTGGTGCGGGCGCGCCCGGTGGCCGCCGCGACCCTCCCGCTGCTGCCGGCGCCGGCCGAGGGGCAGATCTTCCTGACCCGGGTCGCCGAGGCCGCCGACGAGGACTCCCGGACCGTGGTGGTGGCGCCCGCGGCCGGGCTCGCCCCCGGCGAGGTGTGGGTGCAGATCGGCGACGGCGGGTTCCAGGCGACCGTCGGCGACGACGAGACGCTGACCTTCGCCGCCGGCACCACACACCCGGCCTGGCCGGTCGGCACCGCGGTCCGCCGGGTGCGGCGGGTCAACCCGGACGACGGCCCGTTGCTGGTCGGCGGCGCGTCCCGGCTCTACCCGGGCGCGGTCGTGCAGCTCGACACCGGCGCTCAGCTCTCCCTGCACCGGGTCACCGCGCTGAGCGGCCCGGAGGTGACCCTGGACCCGGTGCCCGGCGACGTGTTCTTCGAGACCGACACCCTGCAACTGGTCGAGGCCGAGGTGGCGGTCACCACCGCGGACGGCTCCACCGAGACGATCGGCGGCCTGCGGCTCTCCGACGAGTTCGCGAGCGCCGTCGCCACCCGCTCGGGGCTGGTCCGGGCCACCCCCGGCGACGACCTGACCGGCACCTCGGAGGCGGCCGCCTACCTGGCCGCGCTCGGCGGGACCGCCCGGCTGCTGGACGGCGGCGACGACGGCTACCAGGAGCTGAGCGTCGCGGACTTCGCCGGCACCGACGGCGGCAGCGGGGCCCGGACCGGCATCGTGGCCCTGGAGGACATCGACGAGATCGCGATCTGCGCGGTGCCCGGCGTGTGGTCCGGCACGGTCCAGTCCGCGCTGATCACGCACTGCGAGTTCATGAAGGACCGGTTCGCCGTCCTGGACCCGCAGAACGACCTGGACATCGCGGGGATCCAGGCGTTCCGGGAGGTCTACGACACCAGCTATGCGGCCCTGTACCACCCGTGGATGTTCACCCGGCACCCGGACACCGGCCTGGACGTGGAGATCGCGCCCTCCGGGCACGTCGCCGGGATCTACGCCCGCACCGACGCCGAGCGGGGGGTGCACAAGGCCCCGGCGAACGCGGTGATCCGCGGCATCCGGGCCCGCGACGGCCTGGCCCAGGACATCACCCGGCGCCAGCAGGACCTGCTGAACCCGCGCAACATCAACGTGCTGCGGTTCTTCCCCAACCAGGGATACCGGGTGTGGGGCGCGCGGACCCTGTCGTCCGATCCGGCGTGGCGCTACGTCAACGTACGCCGTCTGTTCCTGTTCCTGGAGGAGTCGATCGAGGAGGGCACCCAGTGGGTGGTCTTCGAACCGAACAACGAGTCGCTCTGGGCGCTGGTCAGGCAGACCGTCGGCAACTTCCTCACCGGGGTGTGGAACTCCGGCGCCCTGGCCGGGACCACCCCGGACGAGGCGTTCTTCGTCGCCTGCGACCGCACCACGATGACCGAGGACGACCTGCTCAACGGCCGTCTGGTCTGTGTCGTCGGGGTGGCGCCGGTCTTCCCGGCCGAGTTCGTCGTCTTCCGGATCCAGCAGATCACCCAGCAGAACCTCTAGGAGGGGTGCCCCCATGCCGCCGGTCATCCGGGACGACCCGTACGCCGTCTACAACTTCCAGGTCATCGTCACCAACGTCAGCGACGACGGCACCGCCGCCAGCGGCGCGTTCAACGAGGTCTCCGGCCTGGAACTGGAGATCCCGCCGATCGAGTACCGGACCGGTGCCGAGGACATCACCGTACGCAAGATCCCGGGTTTGAAGAAGTTCACCAACATCACGCTGAAGCGGGGGATCACCGGGTCGGTGGTCTTCTTCAACTGGATCGTCGAGGCGCTCAACGGCAAGGTCCGCCGCACCTCCGGGGCGATCGTCATGCTCGACGAGAACCGGCAGGAGGTCATGCGCTGGAACTTCGACCGGGCCTGGCCGACCAAGTACACCGGGCCGACCCTGAGCGCCGGCAAGAACGAGATCGCCATGGAGACGCTCGTGCTGAGCGTCGAGAGCCTGACCATCGCGTAGCCGACGATGACGGTCACCCTGCCCGGCCTCACGGTCACCGCCGTCACCGCGCCGGCGTCCGCCGGACCGCTGCGCACCGACGTGGTGGTCCTCCTGGGCCGGACCACACGCGGCCCGGTCGGCGTGCCGGTACGGCTCACCGGCTGGGACGACGCGCTGCTGGCGCTCGGCCCGCCCGGTGACGCGGCGACACCGCACGCGCTGCACGGGTTCTTCGAGAACGGTGGCCGGGTGGCCTGGGTGATCCGGGTCAGCGGACCCGGCACGGCCGCCGCGGCGCAGTGGATCCCCGGCACGCCCCGGGCGGGCTTCGGGTTCACCCGGTACCGGGTCGTCGCGTCCAGCCCCGGCGCCTGGGCGAACGGCACCAGGGTGTCGATCCGGTTCCAGGCCAGCACCGTCGCGGGCCCACCGGCGGTCACCGTCCGGGTCGCCGCGCCGGGCGAGCCGGCCACCGTCGCCGCCTTCCCCGGCGATCCGCGTCTCATCCGGTTCGAGCCGCTCGGCGATCCGGCGCCCCCGCCCGAGCCGTCCGGCCCGCTGACCGCTCGCTGGGACCTGGTGCTCACCGGCGGCGCCGACAGCCCGCCGACCCGGGACGACTACCGGGCGGCGATCGAGACCCAGGCCGAACTACCGGAACCCGCCCTGGTCGCGCTCCCCGACCTCGGCGGGCTCCCCGACGGCGACTGGACCGACACGGTGCTCGACCTGCTCGCCGAGATCGACGACCGGCACGACCGGCTCGCCCTGCTCGACCTGCCGGAGCGCGCCGCCACCCCGGACGAGGCGGCGTCCTGGCTGGCCCGGCTCACCGCGAACCGCGGCGACCCGGTCCTGCGCGCGGCGGCCGTCTACCACCCGTGGCTGGTCATGCCGGACCCGGCGGCGGGCCGCGACCGTACGCTCACCGTCCCGCCCAGCGGCCACGTCGCCGGACTGATCGCCCGCCTCGACGCCGAACGCGGCGCCCACCACACCCCGGCGAACGCCACCCTGCTCGACGCGGTCGACCTGGCGCCGCACCTGCCCGAGGCACAGCAGTCCCGGCTCTTCGCGGCCGGGGTGAACCTGCTGCGCTGCGCGCCCGGCCGGGGCCTGCTGGTCTGGGGCGGCCGGACCCTCGACGCCGGGTTCGTCGCCCACCGGCGCCTGATCCACCTGCTGGTCCGGGCCATCCACGGCACCGCCGACCCGCTGGTCTTCGACGTGAACGGGCCCGAGCTGCGGCTGGCCCTGGTCCGGGCGGTCACCTCGGTGCTGCTGACCGCGTACCGGTCCGGTGCCCTGGCCGGCGCCCGCCCGGAGGAGGCCTTCCGGGTGCGGTGCGACCAGGAGAACAACCCGCCCACCGCGGACCCGTCCCGGGTGGTCTGCGACATCGGCGTCGCCCCCGCGAACCCGATGGAGTTCATCGAGATCCGCCTGGTGCTCGGGCAGGACCGCGGGCTGGAGGTGCTGGAGGCATGAGCGACGGCACCGAGCGGCACCCGGCCGGCGGTCGGCGACGGCCTTGCGGGCGAGGGCCGGGACGGCATGCCGGAGGGGGCACAGCATGACGGCCCCGCTGGATCCGCTCACCAGGTTCCGGTTCTTCGTGACCCTGGACCCGGGCGACGCGTACCTGCCGCCCGCGCAGGCGCAGCTGCTGCCGATGGTCGCGGCCGGCGCGTTCCAGGAGGTCACCGGTCTCGGCGCCACCCTGGACGTGCTCGCCTACGCCGAGGGCGGCCGCAACGACACGGTCCACCAGCTGCCGGTCCGGCACTCCTGGAACCGGATCGTCCTCAAGCGCGGCCTGATCCGGGACCCCGGCCTCTGGGCCTGGTACGCCGCCGGCCTCGCCGGTTCGCTGGGCGCCCGCCGCGACGGCGCGGTGGTGCTGCTCGGCGCCGACGGCGTACCCGCCTTCGCCTGGGCGTTCCGGGCCGGCCTGGCCGCCAAGTGGACCGGCCCCGACCTGCACGCCGAGCAGAGCGCGGTCGCCGTCGAGTCGCTGGAGATCGCACACGAGGGGCTGGACCGCGCCGGTCCGGCCGGACGGGGGTAGCCGCGGATGGCATCGGTGACGATCCACAACCTGGAGGTCCGTTTCCAGGTCGACGGCGACGACCACGCGGTCTTCCGGCAACTCTTCGAACGGCACATCCAGGCCTGGATGCGCGCCTACGAGCAGCAGTGCCGGCAGAGCGAGCGCAGCCGCCACGAGCGTGCCCTCGGCGACCGGGAGGCCCGGTGACCACCCCGATCGCCGCGGCCGGGCAGGCCGTCGCGCAGGCCCGCCTGGAGATCGTCCGGCCGCGGATCGCCGACGAGCGGCAGCGCCGCATCCCGCTGCGGTTCAACCCGACCGACTACAAGGTGAGCAAGAGCAACACCTTCGCCGAGATCGGCATCCCCGGCCTGGAGACCCCACCGCTGCAGTACGTCCGCGGCGGCTCCGAGGAGCTCTCCCTGGAGGCCCTGGTCGACACCTCGGACACCCTCGAGGACGTCCGGGAACGGTACGTCGACCGGCTGCGCTCGCTGATGACCCCGGACAGCCGTGAGCACGCCCCGCCGATCGTCCGGTTCGTCTGGGGCCGGTCGGTCTTCACCGGCGTGGTCGCCAAACTCGACATCACCTACCAGCTCTTCCTGCCCGACGGCGTACCGCTGCGGGCCAAGCTCGACCTCGGTCTCAAGGAGTACCGGTCGGCGGCCGCGCAGGCCCAGGACCCGCCGCGGTCCTCGCCGACGGTGGAGAAGAGCTATCAGGTCCGCGCCGGCGACACGCTCACCAGCATCGCCGCGGCCCTGTACCGGCGGCCGGACGCGTGGCGTGAGCTGGCCCGCGCCAACGGCATCACCGACCCGCGTGAGGTGCGCCCGGGCCGGATCCTCACCGTGCCGAGGCTGCGATGACCAGCCCGGCCAGCCGGGCGCTGGTGGCACCGGCGGACCGGTACGCCCCCGAGTTCCGGGTCGACATCGAGGGCCTGGAGCTGGACCCGGCCACCAAGAACGACGTCCTGGAACTGAAGGTGTACCGCGACGTCGAGGACATGTCCGGTTTCGACGTCACCCTGAACAACTGGGACGACACCACGCTCACCTTCAAGCACAGCGACTCGCCCCGGTTCACCGTCGGCCAGCGGGTGGTGGTCCAGATCGGGTACGCCGACCGGCTCTGGACCGTGGTGACCGGCACGATCAGCACGCTGAGCCCGCAGTTCCCGGACAGCGCCGCCTCCACGGTCGCGGTCAGCGGGGTGGACGGCATGCAGAGGCTGAAGGACAGCAAACCCGCCGAGGGCGTCCCGAAGATCTACACCGACCGCACCGACGCGGAGATCGCCGCCGAGATCGCCGCCCGTAACCAGCTGCGGATCGTCGCCACCGCGTCGGCGCCCCGCTACGAGCAGGTGGTCCAGAAGAACCAGGACGACGCGACGTTCCTGATGGAGCGCGCCAAGCGGATCGACTTCGACTGCTTCATGCTGCCCGACGAGGGCACCGGCGCGGACACCCTCTACTTCATCCGGCCGACCGACGGTCGCGACGGGACCCCGGTCACCCTCTGGCGACTGGCGTACGGCCCGGGCCTGGCCACCGGACCGTCGTCGCAGCCCGCCGGCCTGGTCCCCAACCTGATCAGCTTCACGCCGACGCTGACCCTGGCCAAACAGGTCGGCAAGGTCACCGTGCGCGGCTGGGACCCGCGGACCAAGCAGGCGATCACCGCGACCGCCTCGGCGGCGGACCTGCCGCGCCCGGCCGACGCCTCGGGCTCCGGTGACAGTGGCCCGCAGGCGGCCGACTCGGCGTTGCAGGGCCGCCAGGACGTGGTGATCGACGCGCCGGTGGACAGCGACGAGGAGGCCCGCGAGCTGGCGATCAGCCTGCTGCGCGAGCGGGCGTACGAGTTCGTCACCGGCACCGGCCGGATCGCCGGGCTGCCCGAGCTGCGCCCCGGCGACAACGTGGAGATCGCCGGGGTGGGCCGCCGTTTCTCCGGCACCTACTACGTCAAGCGGGTCGAGCACTCGCTCGGCTCGGGCGGCTTCTTCACCGACTTCACGGCCCGCCGGATCTACGACGGAGGCACCGCATGACCAGGGTCGAACCCCGTTCCCGCAGCACCGACCAGCGCTACTACGGCGTCGTGCCGGCCCTGGTCGAGGAGATCGACGGCGACGACGAGGGCCGGGTCAAGCTCCGGTTCCCGTGGTTCGACGACGGCACGGTGACCGACTGGTGCCGGGTCAGCCAGCTCTACGCCGGCAACGGCTACGGCGCCTGCTTCGTCCCGGAGAAGGGCGACGAGGTGCTGGTCGCGTTCGTGCACGGCGACATGCGGTTCCCGATCGTGCTCGGCGGCCTCTACAACGGACAGGACAAGCCGCCGACAAGCCGCCGGGAGGGCCGGGACCGCAAGATGATCCGGACCCGGCACGGCCACCAGCTGATCTTCGACGACCAGGAGAAGCAGGCTGCGGTTCAGGTGATCTCCGCGGCCGGGCACCGGGTCGAGCTCGACGACGCGGGGAAGGCGGTCCGGATCACCGCGGCGCCCGGCGGGACCATCGCCGTCGAGGCGGACGGCGCGATCACCCTGAAGTCCCGGCAGAGCGTCACCATCGACGCCCCGCGCATCGCCCTCGGTAACGGCGCCACCGAACCCGTCGTGCTCGGCACCCAGCTCACCACGCAGTTCGCCGCGCACGTGCACGCCACCCCGGCCGGGCCCAGCTCGCCGCCGTCCACGCCGCTCACGGTGACCTCCGGGACGGTGAGCACCCGATGACCGACCCGGGTTTCCTCGGCGCCGGCTGGCGCTTCCCGATCGCGCCGGACGAGGCCGGCCGGCTCTCCTACGCGGTCGGCGAGGAGAGCATCCGCAGCTGTCTGCTCGCCCTGGTGCAGACCGGCCTCGGCGACCGGGTGATGCGGCCCGACCTGGGCACCCGCGCCCCCGACCTGGTCTTCGCGCCGCAGAGCGTGCAGAACCTGCGCGACCTGGAGGACTCGCTGCGCGAGGCGATCCGCCAGTTCGAGCCGCGGGTCGAGGTCGACGAGATCGCCGCCGAGTCGGTGCCCGGCGACGAGACCACCGTGACCGTCACGGTCCGCTACCGGATCCGGCGGACCAACACCAAGGGCAACCTGGTCTTCCCCTACTACCTGGGATTGGCGTGAGATGACCTCGCCGGTGCTGGACGACCTCACCTGGGACACGCTCATGGAGGCGGTCCGGCAGCAGATCCCCGCCGAGTCCGGCGGCCGCTGGACCCTGCACGCGCCCGCCGACCCCGGCATCACCCTGCTCGAGCTCTTCGCGTACCTGCTCGAACAGCGCGTCTACTGGCTCGACCAGATCCCGGACACCCTCGTCGTGGCGATCCTGAGGCTGCTCGGCCTCGACCCGCCGCGCCCGGCCCGCATCGCCGGGACCGTCCTGCAACTGGCCGCCCCGCAGCGCCAGGAGGTGCCGGCCGGGACCCGTTTCAGCCGTGACCTGACCGTTTTCACCCTGGACGACGACGTCACCGTGCTGCCCGTGAACGGTCCACCGCGGCTCTGGGCGGGCGGCCGCGAACGCACCGGGGACCTGGCCGCCGGGCGGAGCGTGCCGCTGCTCGGCACGCACGGCGGCGCCGACGAACTGCGGATCGCCCCGAACCTGGCCGCGGGTGCCGAGGCCGCGGGTGCCGGGAACCCGGGCGCCGGGAACGCCACGCTGTCGCTGCTGCTGAGCCTGGAGTCCGGATCGCCCGGGCAGTGGTCGCCGGAGGCCGTGGACGACGTGCCGCCCCCGGCGACGCTCACCTACGAATGGACGGAGGCCGCCGAGGACGGGAGTCCGGGCCGATCGCTGGGCGCGCCCGCGGCGGTGGCGGACGGCACCGCAGGGCTGCGCCGCCCCGGCCTGCTGCGGCTCGCTCTCCCCGCGTCGCTTCCGCCCGGTGGTCCGTTTTTGATCGTACGCACCTCGCGGGCCTCCTACGCGTCCCCGCCGCTGCTGACCGCCCTCGCCGTGAACTGCGGGATCGCCCGGCACCGGGAGACCCGGACCGTCGACGCGGCCGACCAGATCCTGGACTGGCTACGCCTGCCCGGCCAGCGGCTGCTGCTGCCGGACGCCCGCGACCAGCTGCTCGACGCGACGGTCCGGATCCGCCGCGACGGCGTGGTCACCGACTGGCGGCCGGTACCGGACCTGACCTTCGCCGGCCCGGCCGACCCGGTCGTCGTCCTCGACCGGGCGGACGGCGCGGTCTGCTTCGGCGACGGGCTCACCGGCGCGATCCCGGTGCCCGGCGACGGCCCCGGCGCGGTCACCGTCGACTACCTGCTCGGCGGCGGGACCGGCGGCAACGGTGGCCGTACCGGAAATTGGTTTCCTCTGGAACCGGCACCGCCCGGCGTGACCGCGAGCAACCCGGTGCCCGCCGAAGGCGGCGCCGACCCGGAGACGATCGACGAGGCCCGGCTGCGCGCCGGCGGGGAGCTGACCGCCACCGGCCGCGCGGTGACCGCCGCCGACGTCACCGACCTCGCCGTCACCACGCCGGGCGCCGCCGTGGCCCGCGCCTGGGCCGGCGTGGCCGAGCACCCCGGATACCCCGGCACCCCGGTGCCCGGCGCGGTCACCGTCCGCGTCGTGCCGCGGGTCCCGCGCACCGCCGGCGACCTGGCCGCCGACGACTACATCGCCGCCGTCCACCCCGACCCGGGCCTGCTCGACGCGGTGCGGCGACGGCTCTGCGCGGCCCGGCTGATCGGCACCGAGCTGTTCACCCTGCCACCCCGCTACCGGCCGGTGGCGCTGCGCGTGGAGGTCGCCGGCCCGCTCGCCGACCCCGGCGCCACCGAAGCCGCGCTGCGCACCGGGCTGCGCCGCTACCTCGACCCGCTGACCGGCGGCGACGACGGCACCGGATGGCCGTTCGGCGACCCGCTGCGCCCCTCCGGACTGCTCCGGGTCGCGCAGGACACCACCGGGGACGCGGCGGAGGTCACCGCCGTCGCCATCGGCCTGGACGGCGCACCACCCACGCAGAGCTGCGACGACGTTCGGTTGCGCCCCGGCGAACTGCCCGCCCTCACCACGGTGTCGACCGGAGGGCCGTCATGAGCGACCCGGTGTGGTGGGAGCGGGCGGCCGGCCCCGGCGCGCCCGGCCGGATCGTGCCCGGCCCCGGCCCCGCCGGCGTGCAGCCCGAACTGGTCACCGCCACCAAGGAGGCGGTCCGCGCCGAGATCAGCGCGCTGATCCCCGCCTACACCCCGGACTGGTCCAACCCGGACCCCTCCGACGCCGGGGTGGCCCTGGTCCGGCTCTTCGGCACCCTCGCCGAACCGGTCCGGACCCGCCTCAACCGGTTCCCCGAGAAGATCCTCGCCGAGCACCTCGCCGTCGCCGGGATCGGCGGCCGTCCGGCCACCCCGGCCACCGCGCTGGTCCGGTTCACCGCCGCGCACCCCGACGGCGCGTCGGTGCAGGTCCCGGCGGGCACCCAGATCAGCGCGCCGCCCCCGCCCGGCGAGCGCGACCAGGTCTTCTTCGAGACCCGCGACGACCTCTTCGCCGCCTCGGCCACCGTCTCCGCGATCGCCGTCGCGGACGCCGGGCGCCTGGAGCCGAAGGCCGCCGGGACCGCGTTCGCCGCCTTCGGTGCCCGGCCCCGGCCCGGCAACGCGCTCTGGCTCGGCCTCGCCGGTGGCACCACCGCGCCGTACCCGTCGCTCTCGCTCGGCCTCGTCCTGGAGGCCCGCGCCGGGACGGCGCCCGGCCCGCTGCTGCGCTGGGACGTCCTCTCCGGCGACCGTCTGGTGCCCGTCCCGGTGGAGGCGGACGGTACCGAGGGGCTGCGCGGCACCGGCGTGGTCCGGCTGCGGCTGCCGCGCACCTGGGATCCGGGCCGCCCGCCCGGTTCCCGCCCGCTGCCGCTGCTGCGCTGGCTGCGGGTGATGGTGGCGGACGGCGCGTTCACCGTCCCGCCGGTGCTGGGCGCGGTGCTGCTCAACGCGGTCGACGCCGACGCGGTCCGCACCGTCCGCGGCGAGGTGCCGCAGCCGGTCACCGGCGGGTCGGCCGGGGGGCGTACCCGGTTGCGGCTCAGCCAGGTGCCGATCGTGCCCGGCAGCGTCCGGCTCACCGTCCGTGACGACACCGCCGGCGGGGTCTTCGGCACCACCGCGGCGGCCGCCACCGTCTGGACCGAGGTGCCCAGCCTCGCCGACCGGGGCCCCGCCGATCGGGTCTTCACCGTCGAGTACGCCACCGGCCTGCTCACCTTCGGCGACGGGGTCCGCGGCGCCCGGGTGCCGCAGGGCTTCCGCAACGTGGTCGCCGACGCGTACCGGGTCGGTGGCGGCACGGCCGGTGCGGTGGCGGCGGGGGCGATCCGCTCGCTGGTCACGTCCCTGCCGAACCTGTCCGGGGTGACCAACCCGTTCCCGGCCGGCGGCGGCACCGCCGCCGAGCCCGCGGCCGACCTGCTGCGTGACGGGCCCGGGCTGTTGCGTACCGGCGGACGGGCGGTCGCCCCGGACGACTACGGCCTGCTCGCCCGGCAGGCGCCCGGTGCCCTGGTGGCCCGCGCGCACGGCATGCCCGGCACCGACCCGGCCCGGCCCGGACGTCCGGTGCCCGGCGTGGTCGGTGTCCTGGTGGTGCCGCTCGTCCCGGAGAGCGACGACCCGCCGGTGCCGGACCGGGCCACGCTGCGGGCGGTCGAGGAGTTCCTCACCGGATCGGTGGCGCCGGCCGGTGTCCGGGTGGTCGCGGCCGCCCCGCGCTACCAGCGGGTCACCGTGGAGGCGTCGGTGGTGCTCGACCCGTCGCGGGACCGGGCCGCGCTGCTGGCCGAGGCGACCGACCGGCTCCACGACTACCTGCACCCGGTGCGCGGCGGCCCGGACGGCGCGGGCTGGCCGTTCGGCGGCCCGCTGCGCCACACCGTGCTGGTCCGCCGCCTGCTCGCGGTGCCCGGGGTCCGCGCGGTGCCGCGGCTGAGCCTGACCGTGGACGGGCTGGCCGTGCCGCGCTGCACCGACCAGCCACTGCGGACGGCGGCGCTGCCCTGGCCACAGCGTCCGGTGCTGATCCCGGTCGAGGACACCGGGGAGGCGGCATGAGGTGCGTGACCGGTCCGGCGGTGTTCCGGCTCCTCGACCCGTACGTCGGCTGGGACGCCACCGAGGTGACCGGAGTGACCGGCCTGGGTGACCCGGCGGGCCTGCGCCTGGACCGGTCCGGCGGCGCCGCGGCCCGCCAGGAACTGCTGCCGTGGTTCCCCGACCCGCGTCTGGCCCTGCCGCCGTGCCGCCCCTACTACCTGCTGACCGGGCACGGCGTCCGCCGCCTCGACCCCGGCTCCACCGCGTGGCGACCGATGGCGTCTCCGCCGGTGCGCGAGCCGGTCGCCGTCGCGGCCGCCGGGCACTGGCTCGCGGTGGCCGACCGGCACGGCGTCCGGGTCTGGTGGCGCGCGGGCGAACACCTGGTCACCCACCTGAGCTCGCCCGGCGCGGCGATCCTCGCGCTCACCCCCGGCGGCGGGGTCTACCTCGCCGCGCGGGAGGGCACCGATCTGCGGTACGCCCGTCCCGGTGCCCCCACGGCCACCGTGATCAGGACCGGTCTCCCGGGCACCGTCGAGGGGCTGCGCACCGGCCCCGGGCACACCCTCTGGCTGCTGCTGCGCACCGGCGGCACCCTGGACACGTGGCGCTCGGCCGACCACGGCGCCACCTGGGAGCGGGCCGACCCCACGACGCTGCCCGCGAGCCCCCTGACCGCGACCGGCGACGACGGGTTCTCACTCGACGGGATCGGCGCGTTCACCTGGGACGGCGCCCCCACCGGCAGCCCGGTCCGCGCCGCCCCGGCCCTGCTCACCGAGGGTGGGCTGGACACCGCCCCGATCGACAGCGGCATCTCCCGCTGCCGGTGGCACCGGGTCGGCGCCGACGCGACGGTGCCCGCCGGCACCGCGGTCACGATCGCGGTCGCCGTCACCGAGGACGCGGCCACCGTCCCCGACCCCGCCGACTGGCAGCAGGCGCCGCCCGGCTCCCGCGACTTCCTCGTCCAGCAGCCGCCCGGCCGCTACCTGCACCTGCGGCTGGGGCTGACCGGCGACGGCACCGCCACCCCGGAGGTCCGCCGGATCCGCCTGGACTTCCCGCGGTCCACCAGCGCCGAGTTGCTGCCCCCGGCCTACCTGTCGGACCGGGCCGACCCGGCCGCCGAGGACTTCACCCAGCGGTTCCTGGCCCTCTTCGACACCGTGATCGGCGGCCTGGACCGGGTGATCGAACGCTACCCGGCGCTGCTCGACCCGTCCGGCGTCCCCGACCGGGCGCTGCCCTGGCTGGGCGGCCTGCTCGGGCTCGCCTTCGAGGCCGGGTGGAGCACCGCGGTGCGGCGCGCGCTGCTGGCCGCCGCCCCCGAGCTGTACCGGCGGCGCGGCACCCCGTGGGCGGTCCGCGAGGCGGTGCGGATCGTGCACGGCGTCGAGCCGGGCCTGGTGGAACAGGGCACGACCCGCTCCTGGGTACGCCTCGGCGCGGACGGCGCGCTCGGCGGCGCCCGGCTCTTCGGCCGGTCCACGGCCCGGTTCCGGGTCGGTACGTCGGCGCTCTCCACCGCGCCGTTGCGCAGCGCGGGCGACCCGCGGCAGGACCCGCTGACCGTGGACGCGTACCGGTTCCGGGTGGTGCTGCCCGCCGGCGCCGCCGGGGTGGACGTCGCGGCGCTGGAGCGTCTGGTGACCGCGCACGCCCCGGCGCACACCCGGGGCCGGGTCGTGCCGCCCGGTCCCGGCTGGGTGGTGGGCCTGCACTCGGCGGCCGGGGTGGACACCGTGTTCACCGCGCCGCCGCCGATCGTGCTCGGCGCCGCCACGGCACGGCTGGGCGGAGCGAACGTGGTGGCGCCGAGCCGGGCGGGCCGGCGGATCGGCGTGGTGGTCGGGGAGCCGGCCGGAGAGAAGAGCGTGGCGTGGTGACGACGGGAGGAGAGAGAACGATGACGGAGACGGAGACCGGGTTCACGGTCCCGCGACTGCGCCGGCTGCGGTACTTCCACGGGCAGCTGCTGAGCGCCCGCGACCTGCAGCGGGAGCAGTCCTACCTGCGGGCGAAGGCGGCCCTGCCGGTGCGCTACCTGCTCGGCTACGGCGTGGTCTGCGGCCTGCTGGTGGAGTCCTGCGGCGGCCCGGAGGAGCGGGCCTCGGATGCGGGCGCAGCGCCGGACGCGGGCGCGAAACCGGGCCCGGAGAAGCACCGGCAGGCCCGGATCACGATCACCCCGGGACTCGGCGTGGACGCCTGCGGCGAGCACGTCGTGGTCCGCGAGCCGTGCGAGGTGGACCTCTGGGAGGCGCTGCCGCCGGAGGAGCGGTCGTCGGCGGGCCGCGAGTGCACCACGGTCTGGGTGGGTGTCGCGTACGACGAGGAGCCGGTCGAGCCGACCCGGACCGTCTTCACCTCGGGATGCTCGGAGAGCGCGGACTGCGAGTTCGGCTGGACCGACGAACGGCACCGGATCGTGGTGACCAGCCGCGCCCCGGAGCCGGACCGGCGCTGCGACCTCTGCGCCGACCCGGCGGGCGGCTGCGGCGACTGCGACCACCCGGTGCTCTGGCTGGCCCGGATCGACGAGATCGACTGGTTCCGGCCGGTCCCCGAGGGCCGGATCGACAACGCGGTACGGCGCCCGTTCGGCCGCCGGGTGCCGACCGTGATCACCGGGATCAACTGGCGGCACGGCCACACGTACACCATCGAGGAGGCGTCCGCGCTGCTCGGCACGCACCAGGAGGACGGCGGGCTGCGCGTGGCGTTCTCCGGGGACGTGCGGACCGACGGGCTGCGCCGCGGTGTCGTCGACATCCAGGTGATCGAGGGTGGCGCCGGGCGCAACGCGGACAGCTGGTTCATGGGCGGCCGTTTCGAGGGCCTGCCCGACGAGGAGTACGTCCGCGACTTCCGGTGGCGGCAGACCACCCGCGAGGTGCTCCAGGACGACGACCGCGTGATGATCACCGTACGGACCGCGTTCCTGCTGGACCGCTGCTGCCGCCCGGTCGACGGCACCCACGTCGGCGGCCGGGTCCCGCTGATCGGTGGCCACGACGACTACCACGACGACGACCGCCCGGGATCCTGTCCGGTTCCGCCCGGCGGCACCGGCCCGTGGACCTCCGGCACCGGCGCGGGCGGCGACATCTTCGAGAGCTGGTTCTTCGTCCGGGAGGACCGGTGAGCACGACGGCCACCACGACCACGACGTCCCGCTGCGGCTGCGGCGGGTCCGCGTCCACCGGCACCGGCGGGTACACCCGGCCGGACTTCTTCGCCGGGCAGCTGCTCACCGAGGACGACCTGCGGGCCCTCACCGGATACCTGACCGGCAAGAACCGGCTGCACAACCGGATGCTGGCCGGGCCCGGCGTGGTCTGCGGCCTCGAGGTCACCTGTGATCCGTGCGGCGGCGGCCGGGTCGCGGTCGCTCCCGGGTACGCCCTGGACAGCCGCGGCAACGACCTGGTCGTCACCTGCGCCGAGCGGGTCGACGTCCCGGCCCTGCTGCACGACCTGCGGATCGCCGGCTCCGGTGTGGACTGCGGCGACGACTGCGACGACGCGAACCGCCGTTACGGCCTCTACCTGCGCTACACCGAGGTCCCGGCCGAACCGGTCGCGGCGTACCCGTCCGAGGACGGCCCGGCGATCGGCTCGTCGCCGACCCGGATCCGGGAGACGTACGCCTTCACCCTCGACCACGCGGCGACCGCGGACCACGCGTACCGCCCGGCCACCGCGCTCGACGCCCGGCTGGGCGAGGCGACGGAGGCCGCCGCGGTCCGGGCGAGCGACGCGCACCTGGCCCGCTACCACGCACCGCTGATCGCCACGGTCCGCGCCGCCGGTACGGCCGTCCCGTTCGACCAGGCCGCCGACGACGCCCTCACCAGCGGGCTCACCGACCTGCGGGACGCGCTGGGCGAGGGCCGGGACACCATCCCGGCCGCCGACGTACCCCGGGTCACCGAGCTGACCCGGAACCTGGCCGCCGCGGTCGCCCGCTGGGAGGTGGCCGAGCGCCCCTCCGGCCCGGCCGACCGCGCCGGGCAGGCGAGGGAGCTGCTCGGCGCCGCGCTGAACCGGCTCGACGGCACCGCCACGCCGGAGATCTGGGGCGACCCGTCCCGCCGGGCCCTGGCCGCCGCGGTGCTCGACGAGACCCGCGCGCGGCTGCTGGGCGAGAGCGACGGCGCGGCCCCCCTGGAACTGCGGATGCTCGCTCAGGGCGCCCCACTCCCGTACGCGCTGCGCGTCACCCTCCAGGCGCACCTGAACCGGCTCCGGCACTGGCTGCTGGCCCGCTACGACACCGTCGCGGGCCGGACCGCCTGCACCGTCGACGACACCGTCACCGGGCTCGCCCTGCCCGCCCCGCTGCCCGCCGAACCGGCCGGTGACCGCCTGCACCCGTCCGCCACCGAGTTGAGCACCACGTCGGAGGCGCTGCGGGTGCTCGACGGCGCGCTCACCGCCTTCCTCGCCGAGAGCGCCTGCGCCGTCCTGCACCCGCCGGTCCCGAACGGCGCGGCCGACGACGTGCTGCTCGCGGTCCTGACCGTCGACGGCTGCGAGGTCCGCGAGATCTGCACGGCCGGTCGCGAGCAGGTCCGGCCGGGCGGCAGCGCGTATGCGGCCTGGCTGCCGCTGCTGCCGCGCGCCACCGAGCTGGCCGCCACGGTCTGCTGCCCGCCGCCGCCCGGCCCCGCCGGGCAGCCCGCCGAACCGCTGCCGCACCTGCCGAACCTCTTCGACGTACCGCCCGGCGGCGATCTGGACGAACTGCTCACCCTGATCACGTCCACCGCGGCCCGGCAGCCCACCCGGATCCGGGCACGGGAGACCACCGCCCCGGAGGTCGCCGAGCTGCGCGAGCAGGTCGCGGCGCTGACCGGCACCCTCACCGCCCTGCGTGACGAGATCGCCGCGCTCTCGCCGTCTCCGCAGGAGGAACCGCCGCCGCCCGCCACGACCACTCCCGCCAAGCGGACCCCGGCCAAGAGGTCCACCGCGTCCCGGCGTGACGATTCCGGCGAGCAGAAGGGCGGAAAGACCACATGACAACCCCTTCTCCGGGTACGGCGGAACCTCAGCGACCCGTCTACTACGAGGCGCAGATCCTCGCCGCGGCCGACCTCACCGCGGCCGTGGAGCACGCCCGGGACCACGCCGCCCGCCACGACCGGCACCTGCACGACTGGGGCATCGCCGCCGGGCTCGGCCTGAGCGTGCAGCCCACCGGCGAGGACGACGCGGTCACCGTGACCCTGCAGCCCGGGGTCGCGATCGACGGGACCGGCCGGGAGGTCGTCGTCCCCGGGGCGGTCACCCTCTCCGAGGCCCAGTTCGCCGAGAGCGTCGGCTCCGGCTCGGCCGACGGCGCGTCCCACCCGGTCTTCCTGTCCGGCCTGGACCGGGCCCCGGTCGCCGGGTCGTTCCTCGACGACGGCCAGGCCGACCGGGTCGACGAGTCGTACCAGCTCCGGTTCCGCCGGGCCGGTGACGAGCGGCTGGTCACCGAGCAGCAGGCACCCGAGAGCGCGGCCGGACCGGGCGACGGCACCGACCCGTGGCTGATCCTGATCGGCTACGTGACCTGGCGCGCCGGGCACTTCACCGGGCTCGGCACGGCCGGCTCGGTCCCGGTCCGCTTCGCCGGGGTCCGCGCCGACACCGTCGCGGCCCGCTCCGGCACGCTCGCGTTGCGGGCCCGTCCGGAGCCGGCGCAGGGCGGCGCGGTGCTGACCGTGGCCGACACGTCCGGCCTGGTCTTCGGCCGCTACCTCGCCGACGGGTCGGTGGACCCGCTGCTGACCGTCACCCCGGACGGCGACCTCACGGTCCGCGGCACCGGGGCCGCCCAGCGGCCCGGCGCCACCGCGGTCGTCTCCGGCGTCGCCACCGACGGCACGATCCTGCCGTTGCCGGCCGGCGTCGACCCGGCCAAGGTCACCTCCGGCACGACCGTCCTGCACGTCACGGTCACCCCGCACACCGACGGCACCCCACCCTCCGCCGACGGCGTCTGGCTGCCCGGACAGGTCGAGTGCGGGGTGGACGACGCCCGCCGGGTCCGCTGCCGGACCCGCTGGCTGCGCATCGACACCGACGCCCGGACCTGGCGGGACCTGCCCGGCGCGGCCTCGTTCACGGTGATCGCGACCGCCGCGGAGCAGGGGAGTGGTGCCTGATGCGGCCGCTCGTCGTCTACGCCGGACACACCGCGCACGTGCTGGCCGTCCTCGCCCGGACCGGCCCGGAACAGCTCGCCCCGGACTCCGCCGAGCCGCTGGTCGGTGACGCGCTCACGCTCTGGGCGGGCGGCTCGGACGAGGCGCCCGGCGACCCGGTGCCGCTGCCCGTCCCGGCGGGCGACCTGGTCCCGGCCGTGGTCGAGGAGCAGCCGGGCCTGCTCACCGTCCCGCTCGCCTTCGGCGTCCAGGTGATCGGCGGCGAGGCCGGACCGGACCTGCGGCTCCTGCAGCCGGGCGACCCGGACGGCGGCCCGCTGATCCCGCCGGCCGGCAACGTCACGGTCACCCTCGCCGCCGACCGGGTGGTCGTCACGCTGCCCGCCCCCACGACCGTCGCCCTGCCGGTGCTGCTGGTGGTGGGCGGCGAGCGCACCCGCCCGGCGGTCCGGGACCAGATCGACCAGGGCGCCAGCGTGAAAGAGTTCCGGATGAACCTGGAGCCCGGCACGTACGGCGTCCTCGCCCTGGTCGCGTCGTGGCGAGGGGTGATCCACCGGGGCGTCCTGTCGTGACCGGCCCGGACGGCGGGGAGGTCGTGGTCCGCCGGTGCACCGTGACCGTGGTGCGCCGGGGCGGCTGGAGCTGGGGGCCCGACCCGGCGCGTCTGCCCGGCCGGGTGGTCGCGCTGCTCACCGCGGCACTCGCCGACCGGTACGCCCAGGACCTCGCCGGGGACACCGATCTCGAGATCACCGAGCCGGTCCGGATCGACCTGCGGATCCCGCTCGCCGCGCTGCTCGCCGGGGAGGCACCGGCGGGGGCGGGGTTCCGGGCGTACCCGCACGGTGTGGTGGAGACGGCGATCGCCGCGGGCCGGGTGGTGAGCCCGGCCACGACGGACCCGGCCCGCCTCGGCGAGCGGGCACCGGCGGCGGGCGAGCGGGGCGACGACGGGGTCCGTGCGGAGGAACCGGTCGCGGCCGCCGCGGCGTGGCGGGCGGGGATGACCCCGGCGATCGGCCTCGACCTGCTGACGCGGGCGCTGCCGGACCTCGATCCGGCGACCGCGCGGGCGATCCTCGCGGCCCTGACCGGCGACACGGCCGCGCCGCCAATGACCGAACCCGATCAGAACAGCGCGACACCGGCCGGTGCGCCGCCGCCGGACGTGTCCGCGGCGGACGTCCCGGGACCGGTGCCGCCGCCGAGGGACTCCGCCGCGGTGCCGTCACGGCGTGCCGGGGACGTCGAGGTCGGCTCCGCGCTGCCGTTCCTGGTCGCGGCCGCCCTGGACCGGGTCGGGCTGCTGCCCTCGATCGGGCCCGCCCTCGCCGCCGCGGGCCTCGACCGGGACGCGCCGCTGGTCGCGTTCGCCCTGGCCACCCAGGTCCTCGGCCCGCTGCGGCACGGCTGGCTGCGCGAACCCGCCGCCCTCGCCGACGCGGCCGCCTTCGCCGGGCTGGCCGAACCGCCCGACTCCGGCGCGGTCACCGGCGCCGCCCACCGCCTCGCGCCGGTGCTGCCGTCACTGACCGGACTGATCGGTCTGCTTCTGTGCCGCGGCCACGAACCCGGACGGCCGCTGCTGCTCGCCGCGGTGCATCCCCGGCACGGCGGCGGACTGCTGCTGACCGATCCGGACGGACTGTTCCCGATCGCCTGGCTCACCGAACCGGGCCCGGTGGCGCCGCTGTGGCGGGCGGCCGGCGCCCCCGCGGTGCTGGTCGCGGGGGCGGGTGCCGGACCCGGCGCCGCGCTCGCGCCGATCCCGGTGCCGGTGCTGGCCGCGCTCGCCGACGACGGCCTGCCGCTGATCTGCGACGCCCCACCCACCCGCGGCGACGGCCGCTGGCACCGGCTCGGCGGCACCCGGCGGCTCTGGGCCACCGGCGGGGTGCCCGGCGTGCCGCCCGGCACCGACCTGACCGGGCCGGCCGGCCAGCTCGACGAACTCCTCACCGTGCTCGCCGCCCGCCGCCCGGTGCCCCGGGAACGCGCCGGCGGGTTCGGCCGTGCCGTCGCGCTGCTCGCCGCGCTCGGGCTCGGCACCATCGCCTGGCAGCTGTGGCGTCACCGGGAGGCCCCCGACCCGCAACTGGCCCTGGCCCGGCTCGGCGACCTCGGCGCCACCGTCCGGTTCGGATCAGAGCGGGTCGAGGTCCGGCTGCCGCTCGGCCGCCGCTTCCAGGACCTGCGCGACCGGGGAGCTCTCCGCGACGTGCCCGCCGTCGCCTGGCTCGACGGCCGTACCGTCACCTTCAGCGGGGGATGAGCGACGATGAGCGCCCACTACGAGCCGGCCACCGCGCACCTGCGGATCCGCCTGCGCGCCCTCCACCGGGCCCTGCGCGCGGCCGCCGACCGGCAGAAGGCCCGCGCCGCGGCGCTCACCCGGCCCGACCTGGCCGCCTACTGCGTCACCGCCGAGCACGCCGACCTGCTCCTCGGCCAGGTCGACGCGATGGCCGAGGGCCTGCCCGGCACCGCCGAGCCGCAGGCCGCGCCCACCACCCGCACCGAGCGGATGGCCGAACAGGGGTTGCGCCGGCTCGCCGCCTCCACCGGGGCCACGCTACCCCTCGACGACCTGGCCGCCCGGTTCCGCGTCGGCCGGGCCGAACAGGACACCCTGCTGCTGGTCGCCGCCCCCGACCTGGACCGGGCGTACGAGCGGATCTACGCGTTCCTCGCCGACGACCTCAACCAGCGCCGTCCCGGCACCGATCTGGCCGCCGCGGTGCTGGGCGGCACCCCCGCCGCGGCGCTCGCGGTCCGCCGGATGCTCGCCCCGTCCGGCCCGCTGCGCCGCCACGGCCTGCTGCGCGGCCCCGGCGCCGCGCTCACCCTCGCCCCCGGCCTGCTCGACTTCCTGCTCGGGGCCGGTGGTGAGGCTTCCCTTCTCGGGTACGACCCCGGCGAGATCCCCACCCCGCCGGGGTTCTCACCGCCGATGGACGCCGACACCCTGGACCGGTTCGCCACCGCGATCGCCAGCGGCCGCCTCGACGTGATCGGTGTCTGGCAGGGCGGCCCACCGGCCCAGCGGGACGCGGCGCTCGCCCTGGCCGGGCGCACCGGACGGCCGCTGCGCCGGCTCACCCCGAACGCCGGCGACCCGGATGCGACCACCGCCGAGTTGCGCACCGCCGCGGCGCTCGGCGCGCTGCTCTGGGTGCCCCTCGACGACCTGCCCGCCGAACTGCCCGCCGGTCATCCCGCCGGCCAGGGGCTGGCCGCGCTGCTGGGCCGCAGCCGGGTGCCGACGGTGCTCAGCGGTGCCGTGCCGTGGCGGCCCGTGACGTTGCTCGCCGATCGGGCGTACGCGGAGATGGAGTTGACCCTCCCCGATGTCGCGACCCGCCGCCGGAGCTGGCAAACCGCACTGCCCGACCTGGACGGCGAGGTGATCGACGAGCTGTCCACCCGCTACCGGCTCAGCAGCGACGAGCTCGGCGCCGTCGCGGCGGTGGCCCGCGCCGGAGCACGCTTCGCGGGGAACGGGCGACCCGCGCCGCTGGCCGAGCACGTGCCGCCCGCCGCGGCCGTCGTCGCCCGGGCCCGCACCTCGGGGTACGCCCGGGCCCTGCGCCCCCGCCGTACCCTAGATGACCTTGTACTTCCGGACGAGCAGTTCCGCTCCCTGACGACAGTGATCAGCGCGTTCCGGGCCTGGCCGCGGATCGCCGACGAGTGGGGCTTCCGGCGGCGTACCGGCGACGGCGGCATGAAGGTGCTCTTCACCGGCGAGCCCGGCACCGGCAAGACCCTCTCCGCCGAGGTGATCGCCGGCGTGCTCGGCCTCGACCTGCTGATCGTCGACCTCTCCCGGATCGTCTCCAAATGGGTCGGCGAGACCGAGAAGAACCTGGACTCGGTCTTCGACCAGGCCGAGGAGGGGCACGCGGTGCTCTTCTTCGACGAGGCGGACTCCCTGTTCGGCAAACGCGGCGACGTCAAGCACGGCACCGACCGGTACGCCAACCTCGAGGTCGGCTACCTGCTGCAACGCCTGGAGACCAGCCCGGCCACGGTGGTGCTCGCCAGCAACCTGCGGGAGAACATCGACGCGGCCTTCACCCGCCGGTTCCAGTTCGTGATCGGCTTCCCGCGCCCCGGTGTCCCGGAACGTCGCCGGCTGTGGCGGCTGGCGTTCCCGCCGGAGGCGCCACTCGGGGAGGACGTCGACCTGGACGCCCTCGCCCGGCTCGACATGACCGGGGCCGCGATCGTGTCGGCGGCCCGGGATGCGGCGCTGGCCACCGCGGGCGCGGGCGAGGCGGCGATCGGGATGCGGGCGGTGGTCGCGGGCGTGGTGCAGCAGTACCAGCGGGAGGCCCGGCTGCTGCGGCCCAGCGACCTGGGGGCGTACGCCTCCCTGGCCGGCGGCCGGGAGCCCTGATGGCCGGGGTTCCCGCGAAGGTCGCCGCGGTACGGGTGCCGTCACCCGCGACCGTGCCGGCGCCGGTCGTGGTGACGGCACCGGCGGCGGCGGTGACCGGCGGTTCCGCCCGCGGCGCGCCGTCGCCGTCACCGGGGGAGCCCCTGGCGCGGGTGTTGCAGGCGCAGATGCTGATGGGCAACGCGGCGGTGGCGGCGTCCCTGCTGGGCGCCCCGCGCGACGGGATTCCCCCCGGTGGCGTGGCCTCTCCTATCGTCCCCGCGTCTTCTCTCGCCGCACCGCCCGCTCCTGCCGTTCCGGTTCTGCGGCCTGCGGTTCCTCCTCCTGCTACTCCCGCCGCTGCCGCTTCGGCCAAGCCTGTTGTCGCCGACGCCACCAAGGATGCGCTTGCCAAGGCCGCCGACCCCGCGGCGCTCGCCGTCACCGGTCCGGAGAAGACCAAGGCCGCCGGGGCCCCGCCCGCCGAGAGCGGTGGCGCGCCCACCGCCCGGCCCGGCGCCGCGCAGACCCCGAAGTTCACGGCGCTCAGGCAGGACGTCCACGCGAAGAAGCGGAAGATCGCCGCCAGCCACCCGCCCGCACGTACCGAGTCCGGTTCTGCCCAGTCCGCCGCGGTGCCGCCCGGCGACGACAGGGAGGCACAGGGCAAGGTCGCCAACGCCGACAGGATGAACGACGCGAAGCCGAAGAGCTTCGACAAGAAGGCGTTCGTCGACGCGGTGAAGAAGGCCATCGCCGACCAGGCCCCGAAGAACCTGGAGGAGGCCGACGAGTACGCCGACTCCGGCAAGCCCGAACAGGTCAAGCAGAACGTCCAGGGCCACGTCGATCAGGGTAGGGAGGAGTCCGGTGAGGAGATCGAGTCGACCACCGGCGCCCCGCCCGACACGTCACACGCGGTGGAGAAGAAGGTCGTCCCGATGGCGCCGGACCGCCCGCCCGGTGCCCCGGCCGCCCCCGACGCGGCGGCCGCCACCCCCGACAGGCTGCCCCCGTCGGCCACCGACCTCTCCGCCGGCCCGCGTCAGGTCGACCGGGAGATGGCCGACGCGCAGATCACCGAGACCCAGCTGCAGAAGTCGAACGAGCCGGCGTTCCAGGGCGCGGTCAAGGCCAAGAAGGGCATGGAGGAGGACTCCGCCCGGGCGCCGGGGGAGATGCGCGCCCGCGAGTCGAAGGAGCTGGCCGCCACCCGTACCGAGGCAGGCGCCGCCGGCGCCACCGGCATGGCGGGCCTGGCCGCCGCCCGGGCCGCCACCGGAGCGGCGGTCGGAGCCGGGAAACAGGGCGCCAAGGGCGCCGACGAGACGAAGCGCGCCCAGGTCACCGCCGCGCTGCAGGCCGTCTTCGACGCCACCAAGAAGGACGTCGAGGACATCCTGAAGGGCCTCGACAAGACGGTCGACGAGCAGTTCACCCGCGAGGAGAAGCGGGCCCGCGACGCGTTCAAACGCGAGCACACCGTGGCCATGGCGAGGTACAAGGCGGACCGGTACGGCGACTGGAACGGCGGCTTCCTCTGGGCCAAGGACAAACTCCTCGGCCTGCCCGACGAGGCGAACCGGATCATCGACGTCGCCCGCCAGCACTACGTGGACCGCATGGAACTGGTCATCTCCGACGTGGCCGACACGATCGGCCGCGAGCTGGACCGGGCCAAGGCCCGCATCGTCCAGGGCCGCGAGCAACTGCAGGACCTGGTCCGCAGACTCCCCGCCGACCTGCGATCGATCGGTCAGGAGGCGGCCGCCGAGTTCACCGACCGCTTCGACGAGCTGACCGCCGGCGTCGACGAGAAGAGCACCGAGATGGTGCAGACCCTCGCCACGAAGTACAACGAGGCGCTGAAGTCGGTCGACGACGAGGTGGCCGCCGCGAAGGAGGCCAACAAGGGCCTGGTCCAGAAGGCGGTCGATGCCGTCAAGGGCGTCATCAAGACCATCAAGGAATTGATGAACCTGCTGCTCAACGTCCTGGCGAAGGCCAGCAGCGCGATCTCCCTGATCATCAAGGACCCGATCGGCTTCCTGAAGAACCTGGTCGCCGCGGTCGGCGCGGGCCTGAACCTGTTCCGGAAGAACATCGTCCGCCACCTGCAGCAGGGCATGCTCTCCTGGCTGCTGGGCGTGAGCTCCCAGGCGGGCCTGCAACTCCCGAAGACCTTCGACGCCAAGGGCGTCCTGCTCCTGATAGCCGGTCTGCTGGGTCTGACGTGGAGCTTCATCCGCTCCCGCATCGTCCGCAAGATCCCGGAGAAGGCGGTCGCCGCCGTCGAGACGGCCATCCCCCTCATCCAGAAGATCCGGAAACAGGGCATCGCCGGCATCTGGGACGAGATCA
Organism: Actinoplanes sp. NPDC051851; assembly: GCF_040681165.1. NCBI lineage: Bacteria > Bacillati > Actinomycetota > Actinomycetes > Micromonosporales > Micromonosporaceae > Actinoplanes > Actinoplanes sp. NPDC051851. The sequence goes on from NZ_JBFAYF010000021.1 coordinate 97,600, forward strand.
AGGCCCAGATCGGCGACCTGAAGAAGACCCTGGTCGACAAGATCATCGAATACCTGGTCCCCACGATCATCGTCGCCGGCGTCACGTGGGTCCTGTCGCTGCTGAACCCGGCATCCGCTTTCATCCGCGCCTGCAAGCTCATCATCGACATCGTCAAGTTCGTGGTCGAGCGCGCCCGCCAGATCCTGGACTTCGTCAACGCCGTCCTCGACGCGGTCATCGCCATCGCCAAGGGCGGCACCGGCGGCGTCCCCGCGATGATCGAGAACGCCCTGGCCCGCGCCCTCCCCCTGCTGATCGGCTTCCTGGCGGCGCTGCTGGGCATCGGCGGCATAGCCGCCAAGGTCAAACAGATCTTCCAGGCCCTCTCCAAGCCGGTCGCCAAGGCCCTCGACTGGATCATCGGAAAGATCGTCACCCTGGCCAAGAAGCTCTGGACCAAACTCAAGGCCAGGCTGAAGAAGGCCAGAGACAAGCTCAAGAAGGCCGCCGACAAGGTCAAGGGCACGGCCCGCAACGTCCGTGACCGCCTCCGCGGCGGCGACGACAGTCCGGCGGGCAAACGGAACCGCCTCGCCAAGGGCCTGGCCGCCGCGGTCGCGGTCGCGAAACGCCTCAAGGGCAAGGGCAGGGTGACCCACGCGATTCTGCGGGCCGCGTTCACCGTCATCCGGGTCCGTTACGGCATGACCACGCTGGACCCGGTCCTGGAGGGTAACCGCTGGGTCGCGGTCGGCGTCGTCAATCCCCTCGACAAGCGCGACCTCAACCTCGCCGCGGACGAGAACCCAGTACACGGTCCTCTCACCGAGAAGGACGCCGCCAACGTAGAGAAGATCGCAGCGGAGCTGCCCAAGATGGGTGACAGATTCGCGGAGGAGTTCCGGGAACACTGGAACAACGCACTGAAGAAACGGGCGATCGAGGGCCACCTCATCTGGCCCGACGAGCCGGTACCCTCGCTGCGGTTGCCCGGGCGGAGTCGCGCGTTCCTCTCCGAGAACCGCACGCATCGCATGCTGCTTCCCTACTTCGAGAGGACGCGCACCGGCGCAGCCTTCAGCGACAACTTCTATCTCTGGGCTTTCAGCAGGCCGGTCATCCGGGCGCCGCTGGTCGAAGCCCTCGGTGCGGACGCGCTCGGCCAGATCCAGAGGCCGCACCCCGGCAGGGACGCCGAGCTGCAGAAGGAGCTGGAGAATGTGACGTTCTCCAGCAGCGGCCGGTGGGGCACGTTCGAGGCGTTGCCGACGGACAGAAGCGAGGTCGATCCTGATCTCGTGGCCGCGGTGGAGAAAGCCGAGAACAACATCGTCAAGTTCTTCAAGATGGTTGTCAAAGAGAACGTTCGGCCGTGGAACGAGAAGATCTTCGTTGTCTGGAAACACGGGCCGTCGCACGACTTCATGGAGAACAGGTTCCGCCGCGCGTCGCGAGGTAAGCACGAATGGATCCCCACCAACTTCATCCCCGAGGTACTCCGCCGAGGGCTTGACCGGCAGAAGAACGGAGATGTACTCGACGGCGTGCGGTGGGTGGCCCTGCACCACGAGCTACGCTCCGACTCGCACCGCGTGATCTGGAAACTCGAGGGCGTCACACCGCACGGGCACTCCGGCGCGCTGTGGGAGGAGTACGTGGACAAGAAAGGAAAGAATGCCTACAAGTTCACTCTCACCAACGGCCAGGACAAATTCCATGATGAACTGCGCGATGAATTTACGAACTGGGGGAGCGGGGCGGCCCCTGATTACGTGCAGCACCTGCTAGGAGAATTGCCGAGACTTATGTGGGACGGTGTCCTGGCGGAGGATCATGGTCCGTTTTTGGACATGAATATCGCTGCGTTGGTAAAGACTGATACCGGACTCGCGACGATGACAGTGAGGCGCCTCGGTATTCAGCAGGAGGCCAACTTTAAACAAATTAGAAAAGATTTCCGCGATGCGAAAGAAGCAGTGATGAATGAGAAGGTCTGAGTCATGCCTGCAGACGACCCCGCTGTCATTGAAGCCATTGAGCACCAGCTGCAAAAGGGGGAACCTTTTAGTGACGGGGAACTCGCCTCGATTGACGTTCTTGCCGTCGTATTTCCTGCCAGTCTCGCCGGTATCGAGCGGATTTCCGGTCTCCAAACGCTGGTGATCCTCGGGTACGGCGGTCGTTCCCTCGATGTGCTGGCCGGCCTGGGGCTGGGTGTCCTGGATGTCAGAGTGAGCTCCGTGGACAGCCTCGATGTCGTAACCCAGTTGCCGCAACTGCGCACCCTGTCGGTGAATAACTGCGCGGTGGAAGAGATCGATGTTCTCGCTGACGGCGAGCACATCGTCGACGAGCTGGATCTAACGGGCAACCCGCTCTCCGATCGTGCCTATAACGATGTCCTGCCGCGACTGCGCGAGCGGATCTCCGAAAGCCTGGTGTTCTCGGGCGAGCGTGAATGGCGGCTCACCCGGAGGTTGTACGCGGCTGGTTTGCCGTTCGACTACTACTATCACCGGCGTGCCGGCGGATACCGGCTCTGCAGGCCAGGTCTTGCGTACACCAGCGCTCCTGACGCTGATCACCTGCGGATCGAGCCGGACGACCTAGAGGCCATCCTCGATCGCAATCCGTCGGAGTTGCTCGGTATGTTTCCGACGTACGACCGCTGACCAGCGTGGATGAGGCGACCTGAGCGTTGCGGCCGTTTGCGGAAGGCAGCGTCAACGTGATGTTGTGAGCGCTGCCATCGATGGACTGCTGTGTGTTCGAGCCACTCGTCCTCCGTCGGCCGGCAGTTCCCGTCCCGGCAGTCCCAGATGGCCAGCCGTAATGTCGGGTATCCCACTGCCGCGGCATGGCTGCAGCGTGCCCAGCGTCCGCCGGGGGAGGGCATCGCCGTTTGGCGCAGGTCGTCACCGAGGCCTCTGCGCAGGCAGAATCCTCGGCGTCCGCCGAGGCGCAGCCCGGCGTGACCGACAAGATTCTGGATCTCGCTTCCAACCTGGCCTCCTCCGTGATCCAGCGTGGCCGGCCGACGGCGCAGCCCGCGATCGCCGCGCAGCCTGACGTTGTCGAGCAGTTGACGAAGCTCGCGTCGCTCCGCGACGCCGGCATCCTCACGAACGAGGAGTTCGCGGAGAAGAAGGCGAAGCTGCTGGAGCACCTCTGACGCTTGATGGCGGGCTACCTGAACCGTCTGGATCCGGTCAGGGTCGGGGGACGAAGACGATGCGTCGGCGGCTGGCGCGGGCGCGGCTCCAGGTCTGTTCGACGTCGGCGAGCGGGACGGGCTCGGTGTCGATGGTGAAGGAGCCGCCGGTGATGGCCGCGGCGATGTGCGGGAGTTCGGCGAGGATGTCGCGGGTGGGGACCGAGCCCTGGCCGCTGCCGACGATCTGCAGGCGGCTGGCGCGCAGGGCGGCCGACGGGATCGCCGCGGTGGGGCCGGCGACCGCGCCGATCTGCACCCAGGACAGGGGCTTGCCGCGGTCGGCGCGGCCGGTGACGACGGCGGTCATCGCGGCGGCGGTGGGCGCGCCCCAGACGTAGTCGAGCACCACGTCGACGTCGGCGGCGGCCGTGCCGAGCCGGGACGCGACGTCGGCGGGGTCACCGTCGAGCGGGACCGTGCCGGTGGCGCCGAGCGCGGTCAGTGTGGCGAGCCGGCTGGTGTCGCGCCCGGCGGCGATGATCCGGTTCGCGCCGAACAGCTTCGTGACCTGCACGGCCAGCTGTCCGGCGCTGCCGGTGGCGCCGAGGATCAGCACGTTCTGCCCGGGTTCGAAGGTGATCCGGCGGCGCAGCGCGACCCAGGAGGACATCGCGGGGTTCATCGCCGCGGCGACGGCGACCGGGTCGGTGTCTTCCGGAAGCAGAACACTTCGCCGTACGTCGATGACCGTGCGCTCGGCCATCGCCCCCAGCGCGGTGTCCGGCAGGACGAAGTAGCGCAGGTTCCCGTCGGCGTCGCGGCCGACCCCGTCGATGCCCGGCACCAGCGGCAGCTCGTCGGTGCTGGTGTAGTGCGAGCCGTCGGCCTGGGACAACACCCTCGGGTGCAGTCCGGCGGCGAGTACGTCGACGACCAGTTCGCCCTCGCCGGGCGTGGGCAGCGGGAACTCCTCGTAGCGGGGGGTGGAGTCGAACGAGGAGACGACGGCGGCTTTCACGATGGCCCTCCAGGCGGTGAATTTTTGGTTCGTTACACCAACCAAATTAGGTTGGAATACAAACCAAGTCAAGGGCGGTTTAGTTGGTAATCGCAACCATGTGCCGTACGATGGGGGCATGCCGTCCGACGCCCGCCTGGAGACCCTGGTGGACTCCCTGGTGCAGACCTCGTTCCGGATCACCAGCGTGCTCACCCGCATCGGCGCCGAGCACGACATGTCGCTCACCCAGATGCGGATGCTGGGGATCCTCGTCGACCGCCGCGTGCGGGTGACCGACCTCGCCGCCCACATGGGCCTCGACAAGTCGACCCTGTCCGGCCTGATCGACCGGGCCGAGCGCCGCGGCCTGGTCCGCCGGGAGAAGAACCCCGACGACGGCCGCGCGGTCGACGTGATGATCGACGCGGCCGGGCTCGAACTGGCGCGGGCGGCCTACCGCGAGGTCCATGAGGCCATCGCCCCCGCCACCGGCCGCCTGGACCGCCGCCAGATCGAGTCGCTGACCCGCCTGCTCGGCATCATGCTCGAGGCCCCACCGCCCGCGCCCGCCCGTCGCTGATCCCCGTGCCGCGCGGTGGGGCTGATCCCGTGCCGCGCGGCGGCGGTCAGATCGTGTCGTGCCGGATGGCGTCGGCGATCAGCTCGCCGATGAGTACGGCGGTGCAGGCCGGGCCCCGGTGCGGGGCGTCGGGTAGCAGCGAGGTGTCGGCGATGCGCAGGCCGGGCACGCCGTGCACCCGGCCGTACTGGTCGGCGACGCCGTCGCCGGGCGGTCCCATCGGGGCGGTGCCGCAGGTGTGCTGTGCCGTGCCGAGGTGGTCCCGGATCCAGCCGTCGAGGGCGCGGTCGTCACGGAGGACCGCGGGCGGCGGTCCGATCGGGCCGTCCACCAGTTCGGCGGTGACCCGGACCGCTTCCCGCAGCCGGCCGCGGCTCGCCGGGGTGCTCAGGTAGCCGTAGTCGATGACCGGCGGGTGGTCCGGGTCGGCCGAGCGCAGCCGCAGGGTCCCGGTCCGGCTCGGCGTCTGGTCGGCGACCAGGAACGCCGTGCCGCGGTCGCCGGGCGCGGGACCGTCGGCCAGCGCGCTCAGCGGTACCAGGGACTGGAGGATCTCCAGGTTCCCCGGGCCGCCGGTGGCGTCGGCCGAGTTCAGGTGCAGACAGCCGCCGAGCCACGAGCCGCCCGGGCTGTCCCACGGTTGGCATGGCGACGAAATCGGCAGCGCGAGCTGGGGATGGTCGCTGAACCGGGCGCCGACGGCCGGCGCGTCGCGGACCACCGGGATGCCGAGGCGTTCCAGGTCGGCGCGTGGCCCGATCCCGGAGAGCAGCAGCAGGTGGGCCGTGGCGAACGCGCCGGCACTGAGCACGACCGTGCGGGCCGGAACCGTGCCGCGGTCGGTGACCACGCCGGTCACGCGGCCGCGTTCGACGGCGATCCGCGTCGCCCGGCACTGCCCGACGACGCTCAGATCGGGGCGGGCGCTCAGGTAGGCGAGCCCGGTGTTGTACCTGATCCCGGCGTTGACGTTGCACGGCACCGGGCCGAAACCGGGGTGGGCCTGGTCGTTCTTGTCCAGGTCGAGGGGGAAGCCGAGCGCGGTGGCGGCCTCGCGGAACGCGGCGACGGCGGGATGGTCCAGGCCGGTCCGGGTGATCGGGATCGGACCGTCGCCGCCGTGGAGTTCGCCCGCCGGGTGGTCCCGGTCCGACTCCATCCGGCGCAGGAGCGGCAGCATCCTCTCGTACGCCCACGCCGGGTTCGCCGGCGCCGACCAGCGCGCGAAGTCCTCGCGCCGGGCGCGGATGAAGTAGCCACCGTTGACGGTCGTCGAGCCGCCCAGGATCCGGCCGCGCGGGACGGTCCAGGGCCGGCCGGGCACCAGGGTGGCCCGGTAGCCGACCGTGGCCGGGTGGCCGGGCCGGGCGCCGGGCACCCGCCGGGCGTCGAGCAGGCCGGGGGAGACGTCCAGGGGGCCCGCTTCGAGGACGACGACCGTACGGCCGGGGTCCTCGCTCAGGCGGGCGGCGAGCGCGGCACCGGCGGCACCGGCACCGATCACCACGACGTCGGCAGGTTCGCTCATCTCCACCCTTCCATTTTGGCACCGCATGCCATTAATCTGCGAGGGTCGTCGTTCACCCTGGTAGAGGAGGAAGTCATGGAGGAACAGAAGGCTGTCGACGCCCCGGCGGAGATCGTCGTCGAGCAGGTTCCGGCCGAGAGTCTCATCGAGGCCGACGACCTGGTCGAGGAGGTCTCCATCGACGGCATGTGCGGCGTCTACTGAGCCCGCGCCATGTCCTTCGACCTTGACCGCGCCTGGGACCTGCACCCGCAGGTCTCGGTGCGGCCCGAGCCCTTCGGCGCGCTGCTGTACCACTTCGGCACCCGCAAGCTCTCCTTTCTCAAGGACCGCGGGCTGCTCTCCGTCGTCCAGGCCCTGGCCACCGCGCCGACCGCGCGGGCCGCCTGCGAGGCCGTCAGCGGCGGCGATGTCTCCCGAAGCGATGTCCTCCGATACGAGCGGGCCCTCGCGGTGCTCGCCCGGTCGTCCATGCTGACCGAGAGGAGCCCGCGGCCATGACCGCCCTGGTGGACCTGTTCGAGCTGGGCCTCGACGCACCCATCTGTCTGACCTGGGAACTCACCTACGCGTGCAACCTCTCCTGTACGCACTGCCTGTCCAGCTCCGGCCGCCGCGACCCGCGCGAGCTGACCACCGCGGAGGCCAAGGCGGTCATCGACGAGCTGGAGGCGATGCAGGTCTTCTACGTCAACATCGGCGGCGGCGAGCCGACCGTGCGGCCGGACTTCTGGGAGCTGCTCGACTACGCCACCGAGCACCACGTGGGCGTCAAGTTCTCCACCAACGGGATCCGGATCACCCCGGAGATCGCACGGCGGCTGGCCGCGAACGATTACGTGGACGTGCAGATCTCCCTCGACGGCGCGACCGCGACGGTCAACGACGCCGTACGCGGAGAAGGCTCCTATGACGTTGCTCTTCGGGCGATGCAGAACCTGGCCGACGCCGGGATGACGAACTTCAAGCTGTCCGTCGTCTGCACCCGGCACAACCTCGGTCAGCTGGATGAATTCAAGACCCTTGCGCTTCGGTACGGCGCCCAGCTGCGACTCACCCGGCTACGGCCCTCCGGACGCGGCGCCGACGTCTGGGACGATCTGCACCCGCTGCCGCACCAGCAGCGCGAACTCTACGACTGGCTGAAGGCCAACGGTGAGAACGTGCTGACCGGCGACTCGTTCTTCCATCTGTCCGCTTTCGGCGACCCGCTGCCGGGGCTGAACCTGTGCGGCGCGGGGCGGGTGGTGTGCCTGATCGACCCGGTCGGGGACGTCTACGCCTGCCCGTTCGCCATCCACGACGAGTTCCTCGCCGGCAACACCCGCACCGAGGGCGGCTTCGCCGGAGTGTGGCGCGACGCGGCGCTGTTCCGGCGGCTGCGGGCGCCGCAGCAGGGCGGGGCGTGCAGCTCGTGTGCGTTCTTCGACACCTGCAAGGGCGGCTGCATGGCGGCCAAGTTCTTCACCGGGCTGCCGCTGGACGGGCCGGACCCGGAGTGCGTCCAGGGGTACGGCGAGGCGCTGCTGGCCGACCGCGGCGAGGTCCCCAAGCCGTCCGGCGACCACTCGCACCGCAAGGTCCGGGTCACCATCGGCCGGCCACCGGTGAGCGCCTGCGAGGAGTCCCCACTGGCCGGAGCGGACCTGCGCTGATGTGGCGCAACCCGTGGTTCGAAACGGTCGCCGAGGCGCAGCGCAGGGCCGAGAAGCGATTGCCGTACGCGGTCTACGGCGCCCTGCTGGCCGGATCCGAGGCCGGTCGCACGGTCGCGGACAACGCCGGCGCGTTCGGCGAGCTCGGCTTCGCGCCACGGGTGGTGGGCCATCACGCGGTCCGTGACCTGAGCACCACGGTCCTCGGCATGGCCACGTCGATGCCGGTGCTGATCTCGCCGACCGGGGTGCAGGCCGTGCACCCCGACGGCGAGGTCGCGGTGGCCCGGGCCGCCGCGAACCGGGGCGTGATCATGGGACTCAGCTCGTTCGCCTCGAAACCCGTCGAGCAGGTGGTGGCGGCGAACCCGGACACCGCCTTCCAGATGCACTGGATCGGTGGCCGCGACGCCATGCTGCGGCACACGGAGCGCGCCCGTGCGGCGGGCTGCCGGGCGCTGATCCTCACGCTGGACTGGTCGTTCTCGCACGGCCGGGACTGGGGCAGCCCGGCGATCCCGGAACGGATCGACCTGCGGACCGCGGCGCGCCTCGCGCCCGACGTACTCCCGCGGCCCCGCTGGCTGTGGCGGTTCGTCCGCGCGGGCCACCTTCCGGACCTGACCACGCCGAACATCCAGCCGTCCGGCACGTTCTTCGCCGCCTACCGCGAGTGGATGCGGACACCGCCGCCGACCTGGGCGGACGTCGCCTGGCTGGCGAAGGAGTGGGGCGGCCCGTTCCTGCTCAAGGGCGTCAGCCGGGTCGACGACGCGCGCCGGGCCGCCGACGCGGGCGTCACCGCGCTCTCCGTCTCCAACCACGGCGGCAACAACCTGGACACCACCCCGGCCACCATCCGCCTGCTGCCCTCGATCGCCGAGGCGGTCGGCGACCGGATCGAGGTGCTGCTCGACGGCGGCATCCGGCGCGGCGGAGACGTCGCGAAGGCCCTGGCCCTGGGCGCGAAGGCGGTGCTGATCGGCCGTGCCCACCTCTGGGGGCTCGCCGCGAACGGCCAGGCCGGCGTCGAGAACGTGCTGGACATCCTGCGCGGCGGCCTGGACTCGACGGTGCTCGGCCTCGGGCGCGCCACACCCGGCGAACTGAGCCCGGACGACCTGGTGATCCCGCCCGGGTTCACCCGTACGCTCGGGGCGGTGTCGTGATCGGCCTGGCCCGCGCGGTGTGGCCCGAGGTCCCCTCGTCCGGCGCGCTGGTACTCGTCCCGGTCGGCTCGACCGAGCAGCACGGCCCGCACCTGCCGTTCACCACCGACACCGTCATCGCCCGCGCGGTCGCCGACCGGGTAGCGGCACGGCTGCCCGGCGGCGCGCTGGTCACTCCGGCGATCAGTTTCGGTAACAGCGGCGAGCACGCGGGCTTCCCCGGGACGATCTCGATCGGTCACGAGGTGCTGCGGCTGGTGCTGATCGAGACGGTCCGGTCGCTGGCGCTGTGGGCCGGGCGGATCGTGTTCGTCAACGGACACGGCGGCAACGTGCGCACCCTCGACGACGCGGTCGCGATGCTGCGCGACGAGGGGCATCACGTCTCCTGGACACCCTGCGCCCTCCCCGGCGGGGACGCGCACGCCGGGCGGACCGAGACCTCGGTGATGCTGCACCTCGCCCCGGACGAGGTGCGCCTCGCGGCCGCGGCTGCCGGGGACGTCCGTCCGATCGGCGAGCTGATGCCGCTGCTCGTCGAGCACGGCGTGCGGGCGGTGGCACCGAACGGGGTGCTCGGCGACCCGGCAGGAGCGTCCGCGGAGGAGGGCGCCGCGCTGCTGTCCACGCTGGTCACGACCACGATCAAGAGGCTGTCATGACCGCTCTCCCGATGGGGTTCGTCGTCGAACTCGACCCGAAGACCCGGATCGTCGACCGGGGGCGGGCGCTGCTCGGCGGCGCGCCGACCACGCACCTGCTGCGGCTCACGCCACGGGCGCAGCGGCTCCTCACCGGGCGTACGCTGCGGGTCCGCGACGCCGCGAGTGCCCGGCTCGCCGACCGGCTCCTCGACCTGGCGATCGCGCATCCCCGGATCGACGAGTGCCCGGCACACCCCGATCCGCGCTGTACCTACGTCATCCCGGTGCACGACCGTCCCCGCCCGCTCGACCGGCTGCTGACCAGTATCGGTCCCGGCCAGCAGGTGATCGTGGTCGACGACGCCTCCGCGGACCGGGCCGGGATCGCGGCCGTCGCGGCCCGGCACGGCGCGCGCCTGATCGCCCTGCCGCAGAATCTCGGACCGGCCGGTGCGCGCAACGCGGGTCTGCGGGCGGTCCGCACGCCGTTCGTGGCCTTCGTCGACTCCGACATCGTCCTCGACAAGGACACCGTTCCCACGCTGCTGAAACACTTCCTCGACCCGCGTACGGCGGTGGCGGTGCCCCGGATCACCGGGCTGCACACGCCGTCGTCGCGGACCTGGATCGGCCGGTACGAGAACACGCGGGGCTCCCTGGATCTGGGCGCGCGGCCCGCGTCGGTGCGACCCGGCTCCTACGTCTCCTGGGCCTCGACCGCCTGCTCGGTCGCGCGGGTCTCCGCGATCGGCGGCGGGTTCGACGAGGAGATGCGGGTGGCCGAGGACGTCGACTTCGGCTGGCGGGCGGTCGCCGGCGGCTGGCGGGTGCGCTTCGAACCGACGGTGACCGCCGCGCACGAGCACCGCGCGGCGTTCGGCGACTGGTTCGTGCGCAAACTGGAGTACGGTACCGGCGCGCACCCGCTCGCGGTCCGCCATCCACGGTCGGTGGCCCCGGCGATCGTCGCGCCGTGGAGTGCCGCGCTGACCGTCGCCCTGCTCGCCCAGCGCCGCTGGTCGATTCCGGTCGCGGCGGCGATCGGCGGGGTGACCGCGGTCCGCATCGCCCGTAAGCTCGACGTCGAGGGCGCGGCCGGTCTCGGCGCCCGGCTCACCGCGGGCGGCGCGGTCGGCGCGCTGCTGCAGACCGGCGCGCTGATCACCCGGCACTGGTGGCCGGCGGCGGTGGCGGGCTGCCTGGTCTCGCAGCGGGTACGCCGGGCGACCGCGCTGGCGATGGTCGCCGACGTGGCCCTGGAGTACGCGAACGGCGGCCGCATCGACCTCGACCTCCCCCGATACTGGCTGGCCCACCGCTTGGACGACGTGGCCTACGGCGCCGGGGTCTGGCTGTCGGCCCTGCGCGGCCGCTCGGCGCGCGCCCTGCTGCCTCAGCTACGGCGCGCGGCCACCCAGCCGTAGGCGCGTGCGCTGATCACCCGGCTGGCGTGTGCGCTGGTCACCCGGCTGGCGTGTGCGCTGGTCACCCGGCTGGCGTGTGCGCTGGTCAGTTGGCTGGCGCTGAGAGGTGCCTCGGGCATGCGGACACACCCGTCAGTACCAGCCAGGACCCGGCGGCTGGGCACCTGGGGTGTCTCCGCGGGACTCGGGCACCCGTGAACGCCAGCCGAGGGGGGAGGGAAGGAGGGGGCGGCCGAGTCGTGAGGCGGGCGGCGGTGGAGATCCGATTTTTCGGGTATGGGCGGTGAGGCCGGCCGCCGTCATGGTTCTGGAGGATGCGCGGCGGCTCCTGGTCAGGCGGGAGTGCCGGTGGGGAGCTCGGGGATGTCGCGGAAAGCGCCCGCGAGGCGGGTGAAGAGGGTGTCGAGCAACTCGGTGAGGTCGGCGGACGAGTCCTCGAGCCAGAGTTCGTAAGCCGTGACGCTGGTGGTCAGGGCGAGGTTGCCGGCCAGGCGGGGTACCGGGCCGTCGGCGGGCCGGCCGGTGCGGGCGGCGATGAACTGGGTGATCAGTTTCTGCCATGAGGTGTAGCGCAGGGTCGAGTCTGCCCGGAGCGCGGGTACCCGCAGGATCAGCTCCATGCGGCGGCGGTGCCAGGGGACGACGTGGCTGTCGAAACGGTTGAACTCGATCACCGCGTGGCGGATCGCGTCCATCATCGGGACGTCGGCGGGGACCTCGTCCAGCAGGATCTGCAACCGGCTGAGCTGTTCCTCGAACTCGCCCCAGACCAGGTCGTTCTTGGAGGCGAAGTAGCGGAAGAAGGTGCGCCGGCCGATCCCGGCGGCGGCGGCGATGTCGTCGACCGTGGTCTCCTCGAAGCCCTGCCGCTCGAAGAGGGCGAAGCCGATCCGCTCCAGCTCGGCGCGGGACGCGACCCGCGGGCGGCCACTGCGGATCGCACCGGTCGCCGGATCCGCCACGCTGACTCCCCTTCCCTCGGCCACGCCCGTCCGGTGCATCCTCGCACGAGGACGGATCCGGTCTTCAGTGGCCGCGGGTGAGGGCTCCGGGCGTACCCGAAAGGGGTTTGAAAGGGTTTAAAGGGCGAAGCCTGAAGGGACGATGACGTCGTCGCGGTTCACCTCGTGCACGGACGATCGGCCCAGGCCGAGCAGGGTCTCGCTGATGCCCTGGCGCATGATCTCCAGGACGTTGGTGACGCCGCGCTGTCCGCCGGCGGCCAGGCCCCAGAGGTACGCGCGGCCGATCATGACGGCCTTCGCGCCGAGCGCCAGGGCCTTGACCACGTCGCCGCCGCGCCGGATGCCGCCGTCGAGCAGCACCTCGATCTCGCCGCCGACCGCGTCCACGATGCCGGGCAGGTTGCGGATGCTGGCGGGCGTGGAGTCGAGGTTGTTGCCGCCGTGGTTGGAGACGGAGATCGCGGTGGCGCCGATGTCGACGGCCCGGCGCGCGTCGTCCGGCCGGGTGATGCCCTTGATCATGAAGGCGCCGCCCCACTGTTCGCGCAGCCAGGCGAGGTCCTTCCAGGTGGGCTGCGGTGAGCCCATCCACTGGCCGTAGGCGCCGAAGAAGGTCGGTACGGCGGCCTCGCGGGCGCCGAGGTTGGGCACGCCGAGGTCGGGCAGGTGGCCGCTGCGCAGCCAGGTCCAGAGGTAGCCGGGCTTCGGCGCGACCTGTGGGGCGTACCGCATCATGGCCTTGAGGTCGATCTTCTCGGGAATCCAGGGGCTGCCCCAGTCGCGGCGGTAGCCGAAGACCCAGTCGACGGTGACGATCAGGCCCTTGGCGCCGGCCGCACGGGCACGCTCGGCGCGGGCCAGCACGTCCTCGCGGGAGCCCACCCAGTACGACTGGAAGAGCATCTTCTCGTTCTCCGCGCCGACCTCCTCGACCGGCTGGGAGGCGAACGAGGAGAGCCCGATCGCGGTGCCGGCGTCGCGGGCGGCCCGGGCGACGGCCAGTTCGCCGTCGGGGTGCACGGCCTGCACGCCGGTGGGGGAGATGAGCACCGGCATGCTCACGTCCAGGCCCATCACCGTGGTGGCCAGGCTCCGCTCGGCGGGCAGGTCGGCGATGTGCGGGCGGAACCGCAGCTCGTTGAAGGCGGCGACGTTGTCGTCCATCGTCACGCCGGCCTCGGCGCCGGCCACCAGCGCCAGGTAGACGCCCTTGGGCAGCCGCCTCTTCGCCCTGCGCTGTGCCTCTGCGACCGTTTCGAACCAGTCCTTGGTGCTCGCCATGTGGTCCTCTTTTTCAGCACTGAGTGCCATGAATGGTTTCAGAGGCGCCTGCTGAAGGGCAGGCGCCTCGGGGAGCGGGCAGGGTCAGGCGGGGACTCCGGCGTCGGAGACCGGGCCGAGCTGGCCGCCGTCGAGCTTGAGCTGCTGGCCGGTGACCCAGCGGGACTCGTCGCAGGCGAAGTAGAGGACGGCCTCGGAGATCTCCGACGGCTCCAGCCACGGGACGCCCATCGGCGACTTGTCGACCAGGGCCGGGATCATGTCCTCGCGGGCCGGCTCCGGCAGGTCGGGACGGAACGCGTGGTACATGAAGTCGTTGTCCATCATCCCGGAGCGCACGTTGGTCGGGTGCACCACGTTGACCCGGATCCGGCGGCTCGCGAAGACCCGGGACAGGTCGTGCCCGAGGCGCGCGACCTGCCGCTTGGCGTGCGCGTAGCCGAGGCCGCCGGCGCCACCCCGGTCGACCGTGCCGACCAGCAGCGCGGCGGTCGAGCCGGTGAGGACGATCGAGGAGCCGTCGGGCAGGTGCGGCTCGGCGGCCGTCACCGTGTTGAGCACGCCGACCAGGTTCACGTTGACGACGTCGAGGAAGGCCTTCGCGGTGTCCGTGCCCATGGTCAGGATGCCGGCGTTGGCGACCACGATGTCGAGACGGCCGAGCTCGGTCACGCCCGCGTCGACGGCCGCCCGCAGGTCGGCGAGCACTCGCACGTCGGCCGGGTGGGTCACGATGCGGCGGCCGAGGGCCTCGACCTGGCGTACGGTCTCCTCGAGGTCGTCCTTGGTCGCGAGTGGGTAGGGGACCGTGTCGATGGCGCCGGGCAGGTCGACCGCGATGATGTCCGCGCCCTCCCGGGCCAGGCGGACGGCGTGGGTCCGGCCCTGCCCGCGGGCGGCGCCGGTGATGAGGGCGACTTTGCCCGTGAGACGTCCTGACATGTGCTTCTCTCCTGCTCAGTAACCGGTGGGGATCTGGTCGAGGATCACGCTCTTGGGCTCCAGGTACGGGAGCAGGCCGTCACGGTTTCCCTCGCGGCCGAAGCCGGACTGCTTGAATCCGCCGACGCCCATCCGTGGGTCGCTGCGGAAGCCGTTGTGCCCGACCGTGCCGGAGCGGATCCGCCGTGCGGCGTGGTACGCGCGATCGACGTCGTTGGTGAAGACCGAGGCGTTGAGCCCGAAGTCGGTCTGATTGGCCAGTTCGAGCGCGTGCTCCTCGCTGTCGGCGGGGATGACGCTCAGCACCGGGCCGAAGATCTCCTCCTGGGCGATCGCCGACAGGTTGTCGACGCCGGCGAAGACGGTCGGTTCGATGTAGAAGCCGCGGTCGAAGTCCTTCGGCCGGCCGCCGCCGCTGACCAGGCGCGCGCCGTCGGCGAGGCCCTTCGCGATGTAGCTCTCCACCCGGTCCCGCTGGCGTTCCATCGCGAGGGGGCCGAGCTGCGCCTCCGGGTCGAAGGGGTTGCCGATCCGCGCCGCGCCGAAGTGCGCGCCGAGCGCCTCGGCGAACGCGTCGTGCCGGTCCCGGGTGACGATCACCCTGGTCAGCGAGGCGCAGACCTGGCCGTTGAGGGTGCACTCGGCGGCGGCGAGCGCCCGGGCGGCGGTGTCCAGGTCGTAGTCGTCGAAGATGACCGCCGGGGACTTGCCGCCGAGCTCCAGGGTGTACCGGGCGATCCGTTCGCCGCAGATGCTCGCGATCCGCTTGCCGACCGCGCTGGAGCCGGTGAAGGCGATCTTGTCGACCCGTGGGTCGCGGACCAGAAGCTCGGAGGCCTCCCGGTCGGCGGTCAGCACGTTGAGCACGCCGGCCGGCAACCCGATCTCCTCGGCGACCTCGGCCAGCACGTACGCCTCGCCGGGGGCCTCCGGCGGCGCCTTGACGACCACCGTGCAGCCGGCGACCAGGGCCGGGGCGACCTTGTAGGCGATCAGGGACGCGGGCGTGTTCCAGGCGACGATCGCGCCGACGACGCCGATCGCCTCGCGGACCACGACGCCGAAACCGCCCTGCATCGGCGTGTGCCGGACCTCCCAGTCGAAGTCCGCGGCCAGGTCGGCGTAGAAGTCGTAGGTCGCGCCGACCCGGGCCATCGAGGCGACGGCCATGGTGTGCAGCACGCCGACCTGCCGGGTCCAGAGCTGTCCGGCGTCGTCGGCGCGGCGGCGCAGCCCCTCGGCGAGCCGGTGCACCCACGCGGCGCGCTCGGCGGGCGGCAGCAGCGACCAGCCGGTCCGGTCGAAGGCGGTGCGGGCCGCGCCGATCGCGCGGTCCATGTCGGCCTCGCCGGCCAGCGACACGGTGTAGTAGTGCTGCTCCGTGGCCGGGTCCACGATGCCGAAGCCCGCCGTCGAGGCGGGCGTGACCCATCGCCCGTCGAGGAAGAACCGATCCGGGTGCCGCAGCGGCACGTCAGCGCTGAGGTGGCTGGACATTGAGCCTCCGATCGCCGCCACGCGTTCCATTGAAAGGAACGGGCGTTGCATTGGAAATGTGAACAGCATCGGACGGGTGTCGGCGGCTGTCAAGGACAAGTGGACCTTCCCTGTAACCCGCGCTTGACAGTGTTTGTTACCTCGAACACACTCGTCACGTTGTATGGATCAGCTGTTCTGCTTAACGAAACGCTTTAGAGGGGAAGAATATGAGAACCCCACGTCCGGCGGCGCTCCTCATCGTGATCCTGATACTCGCCGCGGTCGTCAGCTCGTTCGAGGCGACCATGATGTACACCGCGCTGCCCGGGATCATCGAGCAGTTCCACGCCACACCCAGCTCGGCCGGCTGGATCCTCACCGGGTTCCTGCTGGTCGGCGCCGCGTCCGCGGCGATCAGTGGCCGCCTCGGCGACGCGTTCGGTCGCCGCAACGTGCTGATCGTCGTGTTGCTGGCGTCGGTCGCCGGCTCGGTCGTCAGCCTGCTCGCCGACAGCCTCGGCGTACTGATCGCCGGCCGCTCGATCCAGGGTCTCGCCGGTGGCCTGGTGCCGCTCTGCGTCGGCATCCTGCGGGAGAACCTGCCGCCGAAGAACCTGCCGGTCGCGGTCGCCACGGTGGCCGGCGCCGCGATGTGCGGCGGCGCGGCCGGCAACATCGTGGCCGGCAACATCTACGACGCGTGGGGCTGGCACTACATCTTCGTGGTCTCCCTGGCGCTGGCCCTGGTCACCGCGGCCGGGGCGTTCCTGCTGCCCCCGGCGGTCGAGCGGACCGGATTCGACCGGATCGACTGGCTCGGTGGCATCCTCTTCGCCCCCGGCATCGCGCTCGCGATGTACGGCATCAACGAGAGCAGCACCTGGGGCTGGGGGAGTGGAAAGACCTGGGCGTTCATCGGGGGTGGACTCCTGGTGCTGGCGGCCTGGGTGGGCTGGGAGCTGTACACCGAGAAGCCGCTGCTCAACGTCCGCTACTTCGCCTCGCGCAAGATCGGCCTGACCCTGCTCGTCACGATGCTGGTCTCCTTCGGCACCCTCGGCATCTCCGGTTTCCTGGGCCAGATCGTCATGCAGATGCCGACGATCGCGCCGGTCGGCCTGGGTCTGAGCGCGGGCGTCGCGGGCGACATCTCCTTCGCCTGCTCCCTGCTCGGGTTCGCGATCGCGCCGCTCAGCGGCCGGATCTCCCGGGGCGGCCGGTCCCGCAACGCGTTCCTGTTCGGCGCGGCGTTCGGCCTGGCCGCCGCGATCCTCTCCGCGCTGCTGCTCGACACGGTCGCCGGGTGGATCGTCTCCCAGCTGGTGCTGACCTGCGCGACCGGCTTCATGCTCAGCTCGCTGCCGAACCTCATCGTCGAGGGCGTGCACGGCGAGAACACCAGCGAGGTCTCCGGCTTCTACATGGTCACCCAGAACGCCTTCGCGGCCGTGGGCACCAGCGTGGGCACCGCGATCCTCTCCCGCAACCTGATCGCGGGCACCCCGTTCAGCACGCACGCCAGCTACGACACGCTCTTGCGATCATCGGGGTCTGCGCGGTGCTGGCCTTCGTGGTCGCGCTCTTCATCCGGACGGGCACCCTCGCCGACCGTACGTCGTCTGATTTAATCTCAGTAGCTTAATATCGGTGAGCGCGTAGCCCGTCCAGGACCAGTTCCAGCCAGCGCGGGACGGACTCCGCCGCGGACGCCGGCGCCGCGAGCACCCACGACACCAGACCCAGTACCTCCTCCGTGCCGACGTCCGCACGGATCGAACCCTCGCGCCGTGCGTCGTTCACCAGGGTCTCGAGCGCGGCCATCATCTCGTCGTGGATCTCGCGGGACTCCGACGCCGAGTGCACCCGCGTCCAGGTGTGCGGGGAGAGGAAGGCCAGGTGGACGGTGAGCCGGAGGTTCTCCGAACCGGACAGCAGCCGGGTGAGGGCGTCCCAGGGGGTCGGCGCCGCCGCGGCCGCGGCCCGGACGTCCTCCAGCACCGCGCGGAAGGTGTGCGCGGCCACCGCGGCGATCAGCTCGCCGCGGTCCGGGAAGCGGCGGTACAGCGTGCCGACGCCGACCCCGGCCCGGCGGGCGATCGCCTCCATCGGCACGTCCAGGCCGTCCTCGGCGAAGACCGCCGCGGCCGTCGTGATGATCAGGTGGTGGTTGCGGCGGGCATCCGCGCGCAGCGCTGGCTCTCGCGTCACTTTTTAAAATCCAATGTCGAAAACTATGGCCGTGAGCCAGGTCATCTGATTAGCCTCCCAGATAACCGGACGATGACATTCCGTTTGCAGCTTAGCGCCTCCCAGGAGCCCGCCATGACGACGACACCGACGATCTCGTTCACCCGCACCGAGCCCTACCGGCCGCCCGCCGATCATGTGCGACTGCAGGCCGAGGCCCCGATCGCCCAGGTGCGGCGCCCCGACGGCCGGAAGGTCTGGGTCCTCACCCGGCACGAGGACGTCCGGGCCATGCTGATGGACACCCGGTTCAGCTCGGACCGCCGGGACCCGCGGCACCCGTCACACCAGCCGTACATGGGGCCGGACTACAAACCCGGCCTGATCGAGATGGACCCGCCCGAGCACACCGCGCTGCGGCGCTCGCTGATCGGCGAGTTCACCGTGTCCCGGCTGGCCCGCTGGCGGCCGCGGATCCAGGAGATGGTCGACGACAGCATCGACGCGATGCTGGCCGGCCCGGCGCCCGTCGACCTCGTCGAGGCGCTCTCCCTGCCGATCCCGTCGCTGGTCATCTCCGAACTGCTCGGGGTGCCCTACGCCGACCACGACTTCTTCCAGCGGAACAGCGCCACCTTCTCCCGCTTCGACGCGACACCCGACGAACGCGTGGTGGCGGTGACCAACCTGAAGGCGTACATCGCCGACCTGGTCCAGCAGAAGGTCAAGGAGCCCGGCAACGACCTGCTCAGCCGCCAGCTGGCCGCCGGGGTCACGCCCGAGGACCTCGGCCCGATCGGCTTCCTGCTGCTGATCGCCGGGCACGAGACCACCGCCAACATGATCTCGCTCGCCATCGCCACGCTGCTGGACCGGCGCGAGAAGCTGCAGGTCCTGCGGGACGACCCGAACCTCACCATCGGCGCGGTCGAGGAGCTGCTGCGCTACTTCACCATCGCCGAGGTCGGCCACCAGCGGCTCGCGCTCACCGACGTCGAGATCGGCGGCGTGCTGATCAGGGAGGGCGAGGCGGTCTTCGGCCTGGCCAACATCGCGAACCGGGACGCCACCGTCTTCGCCGACCCGGACGAGCTCGACTTCACCCGGCTGGCCCGCAACCACCTGGCCTTCGGCTTCGGCCCGCACCAGTGCCTGGGCCAGAACCTCGCCCGCCTGGAGCTGGAGATCGTCCTGGCGACGGTGCTGCGGCGGATGCCGACCCTGCGGCTGGCGGTCCCGTTCGAGGAGATCCCGTTCAAGGAGAACGGCCCGAACTACGGCATCAACGAGCTGAAGGTGGCGTGGTGAGCGTGCGCATCGTCGCGGACCGGGACCGCTGCGTCGGTGCCGGACAGTGCGTCCTGGTCGACCCGGACGCCTTCGACCAGTCCGACGAGGACGGCCTCGTCATCCTGACCCGTCCCACGCCGGGCGCCGGCGACGAGATCGCCCGCGCCCGTGAGGCCGTCACCGTCTGCCCCGGCCGCGCCCTCTCCCTGACCTCTCCGGAGTAGAAGATGACATTCGTGGTGACGCAGGCCTGCGTCGACATCCAGGACAAGAGCTGCACCCAGGTCTGCCCGGCCGACTGCATCTACGAGGGCGGCCGGATGATGTACATCAACCCCGACCAGTGCATCGACTGCGGCGCCTGCGAGGAGGTCTGCCCGACCTCGGCGATCCGCTACGACGGCGACCTGACCGGCGACGACGAGAAGTTCCTCGACATCAACGCCGACTTCTTCGTGGCGACCGGGCCGCTCAAGGGCGCCCGTAAGCTCGGCCGGATCGACCACGACGCCGAGTACGTCGCGCAGTTGCCGCCCCGGGCGGAGGGATGACCGGCCCGCTCCGCGTCGCCGTCGTCGGCTCCGGGCCCGCCGGGCTGTTCTGCGCCCAGATCCTCACCGAGGATCCGGAGCGCGCGGTGGCGGTGGACGTCTTCGAGCGCCTGCCCACCCCCTTCGGGCTCGTCCGGTACGGCGTCGCGCCCGACCATCAGAAGATCAAGTCGATCGTCGCGTCGCTCGCCGAGACGTTCGAGGCCCCGGGCGTACGCTTCCTCGGCAACGTCACCGTCGGCACGGACGTGACCGTCGAGGAGCTGCGCGAGCGCTACCACGCGGTGATCCTGGCGTCCGGGGCGCCACTGGACCGGCGGCTCGGCATCCCGGGCGATGAGCTGACCGGCGTCCTCGCCGCCCGCAACTTCGTCTCCTGGTACAGCGGGCACCCGGACGCCGACTTCGACCCCTCGGTGCTGGCCGCGGAGACCGCGATGGTGGTCGGCGTCGGCAACGTGGCGCTCGACGTGGCCCGGATGCTGGTCCGTACGCCGGACGAGCTGCGCCGCACCGACGTCCCCGAGCACGTGGTCGACGCGCTCGCCGGCCACGCGGTCCGCGAGGTCGTGGTGGTCGGCCGTCGCGGACCGCAGTTCGCCAAGTTCACCAACAAGGAACTCCTGGAACTGGCCGAGGTGGAGAGCGCCGACGTCCTCGTCGACCCGGCCGACCTGGCGCACGCCTCGCCCGCCACGCCCGCTGCCCGGCGTCTGCTGGCGTCGCTGCAGAAGATCGCCGACCGCGAGCCGCGGGGCCGCGACCGGCGCATTCGCTTCCTTTTCGACCGTACGCCGATCGGCTTCGTGGGGGAGACCGCGGTTCGCGCCGCGCGGCTCGCCCGCACCGGCGACCCCACCGTCGTCGAGGAGGTCGCCGCCGGGCTGGTGCTGCCCGCGGTCGGCTATCGCAGCGCGCCGCCGGCCGGCGTGCCGCTCGACGACGACGCGGGCACCGTGCCGCACCGCGACTCCCGGGTGGTGGACGCGAACGGCGAGGTCGGCGGGCTCTACGTGGCCGGCTGGGCCAAGCGCGGTCCCAGCGGCGTGATCGGCACGAACCGGCTGTGCGCCAGCGAGACCGTCGCCGCGGTGCTGGAGGACGCCGCGGCGCTCGATCCTCGCGTCGCCGTACCGGTCGACGATCTGCTCGCCACGCGGGGCGTGCCGGTGGTCGACTGGACCCGCTGGCGTCTCATCGAGGCCGCCGAGGCCGGCCTGGGCGCCGAGCACGGCCGCGAGCGCGTCAAGCTCCACGACCGGAAGGACATGCTCGCCGCCGCCCGCGTTCACTGACCCTTTTCGGCCTGCTACTGTTTCCTTAAAGAGGATGCCAATTCGGTTGTACAGATGGAGCAGGCCGTGGAACCCCAGACGAACGACCGGCAGCGGCATCCCCTGGCCCGCGGCGTCGAGATCCTCACGCTGATGGTCGACAGCGGCGAGCTGATGTACGGCGTCCGCGAGCTCGGTGGCCGGCTCGGCGTCAGCGCCAGCACGGCCCACCGGCTGCTCGGCGACCTCGAGGAGCTCGGCATGGTCGCCCGTACGCCGAACGGCAACTACCGGCTCGGCCTGGAGTTCCTGCGCCTGGCGTGGACGGCGAACGCCCGGTTCCCGATCAAGGAGGCGGCCAACGACGTGCTCGCCGAGCTGAGCGAGGAGAGCGGCGAGTCGTCGTTCTTCGCCGTCTACAACGAGCAGCGCCGCCGGATGATGTTCGCGGTCTCGGTCGAGTCGTCGCACCCGCTGCGCTACACCGTGCCGCAGGGCGTCTGGCTGCCGCTGCACGCGGGCGCCAGCGGCCTGGCGATCCTCGCCGTGCTGCCCGAGGAGATCCAGTCCGCGATCGTGCACGGCGAGCTGGAGGCGCTCACCGACCGTACGCTGGTCGACCCGGACGCGCTCACCGAGCGTCTGGCCCAGATCCGCCGCGACGGCTTCGCGCTCTCGCACGGCGAGCGCATCGACGGCGCGATCGCCATCGCCGCCCCGGTGACCGGCCCGTCCGACACGGTGATCGGCGACGTCGGCATCACCATTCCGGAGACCCGTTTCAACGCCACCAAGACCACCGAGCTGACCGCCCTGGTCAAGCACTCGGCGGAGGTGCTGACCCGCCGGTTCACCGGTGCCGGACCGCGGATGGCCCCGGCCGACCTGGCCGGCTGATCCGGTCGCCCGGCTCGCCGGCCTCGTACCGGCTGAGCCGGCGGTACTCACCGTCGGCCCGCACCAGTCGCGCGTGCGTACCCCGCTCCACGATCCGGCCGTCCCGCAGCACGACGATGACGTCGGCGTCGCGGATGGTGGCGAGCCGATGGGCGATCACCAGGCAGGTGCGGCCCTGCCGCAGCCGCGAGGTCGCCCGTTGCAGGAGGAGCTCGGTGCGCGCGTCGACCGCGCTGGTGGCCTCGTCGAGGATCAGCACGGCCGGGTCGGCGATGAACGCGCGCGCGATGCAGATCAGCTGTCGCTCGCCCTCGCTCAGGCGTCCGTCCGCACCGCCGACCACCGTGTCGTAGCCCTGGGGAAGAGCGTCCACGATGTGGCTGACACCCGAGGCCGCGGCGGCCTGCTCGATCTGTGCACGGGTGGCATCCGGCCGTCCGTAGGCGATGTTGTCGCGAATGGTCCCGCCGAAGAGCCACGGCTCCTGCGGCACGAACCCGATCTCGGAGCGCAACGCCTCCCGCGACACCGAGGTGATGTCTCTGCCGTCGACGAGGATGCGCCCGCCGCCGACGTCGTGGAACCGCATCAGCAGGCTCACCAGGGTCGTCTTCCCGGCGCCCGACGCGCCGACGATCGCCGCGGTCCGCCCCGGCTCGACGACCAGGTCGAGGTCCTTGACGACCGGCTCCCGGTCGTAGCCGAACGACACGTGCTCGAACGTGATCCGGCGCGGCCGCCCGGCCGGCAGCCGGTCCCGGCCGGCGGGGTCCTCCTCCGCCTCGTCGAGCAGGGCGAACACGCGGGCGGCCGACGCGATACCCGACTGGAACAGGGTGGACAGGGAGGCGAGCGTTCCGAGCGGCTGTGAGTACTGCCGTGAGTACGCGACGAACGCGACGACTCCGCCCAGGGTCAGCTGGCCGCCGATCACGCTGAAGGCGCCGGCGACGCAGAGCAGCACGTAGCTCAGGTTCCCGGCGAACAGCACCAGCGGGGCGAGGAGACCGGACACGAACTGCGCGAGATCGCTCGCTCTGCGGACCTCGGCGTTCCTGGTCGCGAACGTCTCGCGGAACGCGCCTCCGCGGTCGAACACGGTGACGATCTCGTGGCCGGAGTAGGACTCCTCGAGGTGCGCGTTGAGTTCTCCGGTCGATCGCCACTGGTCATCGAAGAGCCGTTGGCCGCGCCTGGCCACCACGGTCCCGACGGCGAAGGTCAGCGGTATCGCGATCGACGCCAGCAGCGTCAGCAGTGGGGAGATGCTCAGCATCATGGCCACCACACCGACGATCATGAGCAGGGCGAAGAGCAACCCGGTCAGCGTCTGGGTGAGCGCGGTCGAGACGTTGTCGATGTCGTTGGTCATCCGTGACAGCAGTTCGCCGCGCGACGCGTCGCGGAGGTAGCGGACCGGCAGCCGGTGGAGCTTCTCCTCGACCTCGTGCCGCAGCGTCCGCATCACCCGGGCGATCGCACCGTACTGGATGCTCTGCTGGGCGAAACCCGCCACGGTGCCGAGGGCGTACAGGCCCGCGGCGGTCAGCAGCAGACGCCCTGCATGATCGAAGTCGGCCGGAATCGCATCGATCGCGCCGCCCCAGATCCGCGGGCCGGCCAGGTGGGCCAGTACGCCGGCCACCGCCAGAGCGAACGAACCGATCATCGACATCCGAACCGGCCGGAACAGGCCCGCCAGCCGGCGCAGCGTCGCGGCTCCGCCGAGCCGAACCTGTTCCCCGTGGCTCACGCCGATACCCCGATCGCGTCCTGCGCGGCCACGAGCTCCCGGTACGTCCCGCAGCTCCCCATCAGCGATCGATGTGTCCCGTCGCCGACGACGCGGCCCTCGTGGAGCACCACGATCCGTTCGGCACCGCGGACACCCACGGGCCGCTGCGACACCAGCAGCAACGTCGTGCCCGCCGTCGCCGTGCGCAGCGCCGCCAGGAGCCGCGCGGATGTCGTCGCGTCGAGCGCCGAGACCGGATCGTCGAGCAGGAGGACACGCGGGGCGGCGACGAGAGCGCGGGCGACGCACAACCGTTGCCGCTGGCCGCCGGAGACGTTCGCGCCGCCCTGGGCGATCGCGGCCGCGAGCCCGCCGTCCATCGCGGCGACGAACTCGCGTGCCTGCGCGACCTCCAGCGCCTCCCAGAGCTCGCTGTCCGTGGCGTCCGGCCGGGCCAGGCGCAGGTTGTCGGCGACCGTACCGCGGAAGAGCAGCGACCGTTGCGGGACGATCGCGAGCCGGCCGCGCAGCACGGCGGGATCGAGGGTGCGCAGGTCGGCGCCGTCCAGCCGGACGGATCCGGAGGTCGCGTCCAGAAGCCGCGCGACGATCGACAGCAGGGTCGTCTTGCCGGCACCCATCGACCCGACGATCGCCACCGTGCCGCCGGGCTCGACCCGCAGGTCGATATCGGACAGGACGTCGGCCTCGGCACCGGGGTAGCGCAGCGTGACGCCGCGGAGCTCCACCTCACCGCGGATCGGGACCGAGCCGGTGGGTACACCCGGCGGCCGGAGCGCCGCAGTGGTGTCGAGTACCGCCTGGACACGTTCCGCCGCGACCATCACCCGGGGCGACATCATCATCCCCGAGGCGGCCATCATGGCCGCCCCGAGGATCAGGACCAGGTAGGTGACGTAGGCGGTCAGACCGCCGATCGGCAGATGCCCCGACGCGACCCGGTGGCCACCGAACCACACCACGGCCACGATCGACAGGTCGGTGATCAGCATGACGACCGGAACGAACGTACCCCTCAGCCGCCCCATCGACCGTGTCGCCGCCGCCAGCTCGTCGTTCACCCGCCCGAACCGTTCGGCCTCGAAGCGCTCGCGGGTGAACGCACGGATCACCGGGAGTCCCATCAACTGCTCGCGCACGATCCGGTTGACCGCGTCCAGGCGGTCCTGCATCCGGCGCGACACCCCCGTCATCCAGCGAAGGATCATCGCCGTCGCCGCACCCAGTACGACGACCGCCACGACGATCAGGCAGGAGAGGCCGGTGTCCGTCCGCAACGCCAGATACGTCCCGCCCAGCACCGTGATCGGCGCGGCGACCGCCACCGTGCCGAAGGTGAAGAGGAACTCCTGTATCTGCTGCACGTCGTCGGTGCTGCGGGTGATCAGCGTCGGCGTACCGAAGTCCTGATGTTCCCGGCGGGAGAACGTAGCGATTCTGTCGTAGACGTCCGACCGCAGGTCGTGCGCGGCGCCGGTGGCGGCGCGGGTCCCCAGATAGGACGAGATCACCGCGGCCAGCAGCTGGACGACGCTGATGACCACCATCCACCCGCCGGCCGTCCGGATGTGCCCGACATCCGCGCGCAGTAGACCGTTGTCGATCAGGTCCGCGTTGATCGTCGGCAGATACAGGGTGGCGACGACACTGACCAGCTGGAAGACGATCACACCGGCGAACCACCGTCGATGCCGGGCGATCTGATCACGGACGAGACGCATGAACCAACCTTTCCTGGGTACGCGCCGACCAGCCTGGCCGGAATATGCGCCGCATCGTGTCGCCATTGCTTGGAAGACTTGAGGGGTGACCCCGGACCGTTTCTTCGCCCTGATGCTGTTGCTCGAATCCCGGGACGGCGCGACCACACAGGAACTCGCGTCGTCGCTCGGGGTCTCCCAGCGCACCGTCACCCGGGACCTGAACTGGCTCCGCGACGCCGGTCTGCCGGTGACCGCGCACCGGGGCCGCCTCGGCGGTGTGACCATGCTGCCCGGGTCCGGGCTCGACCTCACGCGGCTCACGCCCGGCGAGCGTGACCATCTCTCGCTCCTCGGCCTGGACGAGAAGCAGCGCGCGGAGCTCGACGCGTCGGCCGAGAGCCGGCGGGCGCTCGCCAAGATCGCCGCGACGCGGTCACGTCGCGTTTCCGCGCTCCTGCCGCTCCCCGACGTCGTACACGTGGACAGCCGTCCCTGGCTGCAGAGACAGACCTCCGGCCCGGCTCCGGCCGCGCTGATCGGCTCCGTGCGGCGCGGTCGCCGGCTCCGGATCGAGTACGCCAGCCCCCGCGAGGCGTGCCCGCGCGACCTGGTCGTGGACCCCTACGGGCTGTTCGCCAAGGCCGGCGTCTGGTACCTCGTCGCCGACTCCGCCCGCGTGCCGTGGATGTACCGCCTCGAACGGATCATCACGTGGGAGGAGGTCGACCAGCCACGGCGGATCCGCGAGAACCAGACCCTGGCCACCGTCGCCGCGGCGCTCACCGATCAGTGGGCGGACGGCCACGTGATCGAGGTCAGCGCCACCGTCGACCGGGCCCAGATCGAGCGGGCGCAACGGCTCTTCGGCCGGCGGCTCGTCCGGCACGACCGGGAGGAGTCCACCACCGGCCTCCGGGTGACCATCCGGTTCCTGCGGTTGGAGGACGTCCGCGCGCTGCTGCCGTTCGGGAGCGCCGTCACGGTGCACGGCCCCGACGAGGCGAGGGCCCGTCTCCGGGCCCTCGCCACCGACCTCGCCCTCCATTACGCGTCGTAGGCCGGCAGTCAGTCTCCGGTGACGACCGGCAGGACCACCGCGGTCGACACGTCCAGGGCGTCACTCGCGCTCAGGCCGGACGTGAAGAGCAGGGTGCGGGCCGCGTCGGCCGAACCGGCCACCTCGTAGAGCGTGGCGTAGCGGTGTGACACGCCGAGGCTGACCGATTCCGGCACCTGGTAGCGGTGGGCGGCCACGAAACCGGGCAGGGCGAGGATCTCCGGGATGTGGGTTCCCCAGTACCACTCGCGGAACTCCGCGTCGCGGCCCTCGACCGGGTTGCTCAGCGCCAGCAGCGCCTCGCGCCGGGGCGTCGTCCGGAACGCGCCGGTGTAGTCCGGGGTCGCGGTCATCTCGCCGAGCATCTCGTGGAGCTTGCCGCGCCCGCCCGGGTTGAGCAGGAATCTGCGGGGCTTCCCGGCGACGTTGGCGCCGTAGTAGTGGCTGTGCTCGGCCGAGAAGATGGACTTCGGGGCCAGGGTCTCGATCATCGTCATCCAGGCGTCCTGGTGCGCGGCGGTGGGCTCGAAGACGTCGAACCCGTGCTCCCGTGCGTGCACCAGCGTCGCGGTGATCCAGTCGACCTGGTCCTGGGAGTAGCGCGGGTAGTTGCCGCCGCCCGCGCCGTGCGGCCCACCGGGGAAGAAGAAGTTCGGCAGCCGGTGCGCGCTGAACCCGCCGAAGTCGGCCGGCCCGTCCTCCCAGTCGGTGCTCAGGTCGAGTCCGTCGCGGCCGCGTACGCCCATCCTGGTCAGCGCGCCCGTACCGAAGTCGAAGCCGGTCGCGTACACGATGATGTCGTACTCACGATGGGCCTCGGAGGTCTCGATGCCGGTGGCGTCGACCCGGACGATCGGTGTCTCGCGCAGCGAGATCAGCGCGGCGTTCGGCCTGTTGAACGACTCGAAGTAGTTCGCCACGAACGGCGGCCGCTTCGCGCCGAAGAGGTGGTCCTTCGGGATGAGCCGCTCCGCGGTCACCGGGTCCCGCACGATCGAGCGGATCTTGCCGGCCAGGAACGCGCAGAACTCCAGGTTGAGCTCCCGGTTCGTGGTCATGTCGTAGTAGTTCATGGTCAGCTTGCCGAAGCCGGGCGCGGCCCACATCGTCTCGAAGAACGCCTGCCGCTGCTCCGGGGTGTCGGCGGTGGAGAACTTCCCGGCCGGCTCGTGCAGGAACCCCGACGGCGAGGTGCTGAGCACCGAGACCACGGTGTCCCAGTTGTCGCTGAGCCACCGCTGGCGTTCGTCGGTGAGCGGCTTGTTGTTCAGCGGCGTGGTCCAGGTCGGCGTGCGCTGGTAGAGGTCGACGGCGGCGACCGTGTCGACGATCGCGGGCAGCAACTGGGCGCCGCTGGGCCCGTTGCCGATGATCGCCACCCGCTTGCCGGCGAAGTCCACCGGGGAGTGCGGCCAGGCCCCGGTGTGGTACGCCTGCCCCCGGAAGTCGTCCAGCCCGTCGATCTCCGGGTAGTGCGGCACGGAGAGCCCGCCGGTCGCCGAGATCACCCAGCGCGCCCGGACGACGTCGCCCGTCGCGGTCGTCACCACCCAGACGCCGGCCGCCTCGTCCCACACCGCCGAGGTGACCTTCTGCCCGGTACGGATGTGCTCGCGCAGGCCGAAGCGGTCGACGACGACGTTCAGGTAGTTCTCGATCTCCGGCTGGGTGGCGAACTCCTCGCTCCAGCGCCACTCGTCGAAGAGCTCCTTGGAGAAGATGTAGCCGTACGTGTAGCTCTCCGAGTCGAACCGCGCCTCCGGATAGCGGTTCCAGTACCAGACCCCGCCGACGCCGTCGCCGGCCTCCAGGGTCTGCGCCGTGAACCCGGCGTCGATCGCGCGGTAGAGCGCGTAGATGCCGACGACACCGGCACCGATCACTAGCACGTCGGTCTCGCTCTGCCCTGCCATTGGCGTCACCCTCGTTCGGTCCTGGCTGCCGCGGCAGCGCTCTGCGGGCAAATATAAGCTAGAGCGCTCAAAATTAGAAGGCGCTCTGAGCTGGGGATCACTGTATGATCTGAGCACTTGTGAAGAAAAAGGAGATCCGATGACCGGCACACCTGAGCTTCGATTCGACGACCGTGTGGCGATCGTGACCGGCGCCGGCCGCGGCCTCGGCCGGGCGCACGCGCTGCTGCTCGCCGCCCGCGGCGCGACGGTCGTGGTGAACGACTTCGGCGGCTCGAAGGAGGGCGTGGGCAGCGACACCGGCCCGGCGAACGAGGTGGTCGCGGAGATCGTCGCGGCCGGTGGGCGGGCGATCGCGGACACCCACTCGGTCGGCACCGAGGAGGGCTGCCACGCGCTGGTCGACGGCGCGGTGCGGGAGTTCGGCCGGGTGGACATCGTGGTCAACAACGCCGGCATCTCCCAGTGGCAGACGTTCCCGCAGGCCGGCGCGGACAATCTGGAGCGCACCCTCGACGTCCACCTGCGCGGCACCTGGCACACCACGCGCGCGGCCTGGCCGTACATGGAGAAGCAGGGTTACGGCCGGGTGATCACCACGGCCTCGACCGGTCTGCTAGGCCTGGCCGACAACCTGGCGTACGCGACCGCGAAGGGCGCCCTGATCGGCTTCACCCGCAGCCTCGCCTTCGGGAGCGCCGCCAAGGGCATCCTGGTCAACTGCGTCGCGCCCAACTCGGTGACCCGTCCGAGCGAGTCGGCCGCGAAGCCCAACGTGGTCACCGCCACCCCGATGGACGCGGCCCGCGCGGCGGCGATGGCGACCGAGAACGTCTCCCCGATGGTCGCCTACCTGGCCCACGAGTCCTGCGCGGTGAACGGCGAGATCCTGGTCGCCGGCGCGAAGCGTTTCGGCCGCTGGTTCCTCGGCTTCACGCCGGGCTGGCGGGACACCACCGAGGGCGCGCCCACCGCCGAGGACGTGGTCGCCCACTGGGACGAGATCGTCGACGAGAAGGACTACTACGTACCGACCGGCACGATGGACTGGGGCGCCCGCTTCATGTCCCACCTCTACCCGACCGCGTGACGGTCCGCTGCGGTGAGGCCGCCCGCCTCACCGCAGCACCCTCAGTGATGGTTGTTCGCGAGTTTCGCGCTCCTGCTCGCCGCTCCGCGCTGACGGGCCGCGACCTGCCGGAGGAGGGCGTCGGCGTGGTCGCGCGCCTGGTCGGGGGTGCGCGGTGCCGGTCGGCTGGCTGGCGCGGATCCCGTTCAGTAGAGGAGCAGGGGGTTGATCAGGACGCCGGTGGAGCGGTGGATGGCGGTGGGTGCGGCCACCAGCAGGCCGGTCGAGGTGCCCGCCGCGCGCAGCGCCGCGGCGGCCGGGCCGAGCAGGCTGTTGTCGATCAGGCAGAGGCCGATCGCGTAGATGAGGCCGTGCACCTCGAGGGCGAACGTGGGGTTGCTGCGGGCGTCGTGGAAGTCCCACAGGACCAGGCCGGGGTCGTGGGCGGCGATCCAGGAGGCCCCGTCCACGCCGATGCCGGGCCGGGGCTGGAAGACGGCGCCCGGGGTGTAGCGGTGGCCGGCCGCCTCGAAGCGGTCCCGGCCCTGGTAGATGATGAGCGCGTCGCCGGGCTCCAGGGTGACGCCGGTGGCGGCGAGGGCCGCGTCCAGGTCGGCGCCGGTGACCGGGCGGTCCGCGGTCACCCAGTCGACGCCGCGGACCGCCGGGATGTCGAGCAGCACGCCGCGGGTCGCGATGCCGTGCTGCGCCCAGTGGACGATGGTGTCCTCGTCGGTCTGCGAGTTCGCGGCCGGGATCGGGCCGTGCCAGGAGTCGTCCGCGCCGAGGTGCGCGAGGCCGTCCAGGTGGGTGTTGTGGATGCCGTGCGCGTCGTACGAGATGACGTCGCCGCCGTGCACGTTGCGGCCGTACTGGCCGACCCGGACCTCCAGCTCGACCGCGCCGTGGCCGTCGGGGAGCTCCGCCTGGGCGAGAGCCTGCCAGTGCCGCTTCTCCTCGGCGGCGGCCTCGGCGAGTCGTTCCAGCTGGGCGGGGCGGGTCTCCACCTCGCGCTCCAGGGAGATCGCCCTACCGAGCCTGACCTGGGCTACCCCGCGCAGGCGGGCCGCCTCGTCGATCAGGGCCACGGAGCCGCGGCACTGGGTGCCCTCCGCGTGCCGGGTGGCGTCGTGTTCGTCGGCGATCTCGCGCAGCCAGGGGGCGAGCGGGTCCTCAGCCATCGGGTCTCCATTTCCGCCGTGCGTACCGTATAAGCGAACAGCTGAACTCTATAACGGAATGTCTCGGGGATTCTCCGCTCCGGCCGGAGCGCTGTCAACGTGCCCCGGTCCTTGACACCGCCGCAGCGGCCGGACCATTCTGTTCACGCTGCACAACAGGACAGGCGTTCGCTACAGTGAAACGCACCGGACCGGAGGGGAGAGGAGCAGGGATGAGCACAGTGGAGATCGACCCGGCACGGATCGACTACTTCACCGACGCCGAGGTGGCGGCGGACTCGGCTCCCTATTTCGACTACATGCTGGCCAACCACCCGGTGTGGCGGGAGTCGAAGTACGGGGTCGTCATCGTCACCGGCTACGAGCAGGCGCTGCAGGTCTACCACCAGCCGGAGGTGTACTCCTCGATCAACCGCACCGGCGGCCCGGTCCTCGACCTCCCCGTCGAGCTGGCCGGAGACGACCTGACCGACCTGCTGGAGCAGTACCGGGACCACTTCCCGACCAACGACCAGATCGTCACGTTCGACCCGCCGATGCACACCGACCACCGCGCGCTCCTGATGGGCCTGATCACGCCGAAGCGGCTGAAGGAGAACGAGGACTTCCTCCGGGCGCTGGCCGACCGCTTCCTCGACGAGCTGCTCCCGGCCGGGAACTGCGAGTTCATCTGGGGGTACGCCAAGCGGTACGCGATCCTCGCGGTCGCCGACCTGCTCGGCGTGCCCGAGTCCGACCACGCGATGCTCATCGAGCAACTGGCCACCGAGGCGCCGGTGCTCGGCAACCTCCAGCTGCAGAAGGCCGGCCACAACAGCCTGGAACGGCTCTACGACTACTTCGTGGCCCGGATCGAGGAGCGCCGGGAGAACCCGACCGGCGACATCCTGACCGGAATGGCCCAGGCCACCTTCCCGGACGGCAGCCTGCCCGAGCCGATCCAGGTGGCCCGGATCGCGTCGAACCTCTTCGCCGCCGGCAACGAGACCACCGTGCAACTGCTCGGCATCTCGCTCGCCCGGATCGCCGGGGACCCCGACCTGCAGGACCTGCTGCGGCGCGAACCCGCGCTGGTCCCGAAGTTCATCGAGGAGGTGCTGCGCATCGAGGCCCCGATCCGCGGCTCCTTCCGGCTCACCAAGGTCGCCACCAGCATCGGCGGGCTCGACCTGGCCCCCGGCACGGTCGTGCTGCTGCTGCACGGCGCCGCCGGCCGGGACGCCCGGATCTTCGACAACCCGGCCGACTTCGAGGTCACCCGCGCCAACGCCCGACAGCATCTCGCTTTC
This sequence comes from Actinoplanes sp. NPDC051851, assembly GCF_040681165.1. NCBI lineage: Bacteria > Bacillati > Actinomycetota > Actinomycetes > Micromonosporales > Micromonosporaceae > Actinoplanes > Actinoplanes sp. NPDC051851. The sequence continues at coordinate 129,570 of NZ_JBFAYF010000021.1, forward strand.
GGCCGCGGCATCCACACCTGCCCGGGAGCGCCGCTGGCCCGCGCCGAGGCGGTCTTCTCGATCCAGCGGCTCCTCGCCCGGACCACGCGGATCGGCATCGACGAGAAGCACCACGGTCCGGCCGGCGACCGGCACTGGGACCTGATGCAGAGCTACAAGTTCCGCGGCCACCTGCACCTGCACCTGGAGTTCTCCTGATGTCCGCGGAGGAGCTGACCGTCGACCGGGACCGGTGCATGGGCTCGGGCCAGTGCACGTTCTACGCCCCGAACACCTTCGACCTCGACGACATCAGCGTGGCGATCGTCGTCGACGCGCACGGGGACGCCGACGACAAGATCGACATGGCCGTCACCGTCTGCCCGACGCGCGCGATCGCGCGTGCCACCTCCGGAGGTGCTTCATGACCGCCACCCCCTCCTTCCCCGTCGCCGACCTGGAGAGCGACGACCTGCTCGGTGACTTCCCCGAGGGCCGCCGCCTGGCCGGGACGCGGTGCGGTGACTGCGGCCAGACCATGATCGGTACCCGGGTCGTCTGCAGCTCCTGCGTCGGCCAGAACGTCGCGCGCGTCGCGCTGCCGGGCACCGGGGTCCTGTACTCGTACACCCGGCTGCACGTCGGCGGTCAGGGCGTGCGCGCCCTCGGCTACGTCGACCTCGACGGCGGCGTGCGTACCCTCGCCGACCTGCGCGAGGGCGACGCCGGGCTGTGGCCGGACGCCCGCGTCGAGCTCGGCGTCGACGGCGACGACTGGTTCTTCACGCCGGTGATCCAGCAAGGAGACTCGCATGACTGAGGACGCGTACGTGATCTCCGCGTCGATGATCCCTTTCGGTAAATACCGCAGTTCCTCGTACGTCGGCCTGGCCGTCTCCCCGCTCGTCGACGCGCTGCGGCGGGCCGGGATTCAGAAGTCCGACGTCGACGCGGTCTACGTGGGCCACTCGTACGGCGGCATGATGACCGGCCAGCGCATCACCAAGGAGATCGGCCTCGGCACGGTCCCGACCGTCAACGTCGACAACGCCTGCTCCAGCGGCGCGACCGCCGTACACGAGGCCGCCACCGCGATCGCGCAGGGCCTGATCGACGTCGCCGTGGTGATCGGCGTGGAGAAGCTGACCCAGTTCGGCGGTGGGACACTGCCGCTCTCACCCGAGGACCGCGAGGTCCGGCAGGGCATCGTGATGCCGGCCGTCTACGCGATGCGGGCCACCCGCTACCTGTACGAGACCGACGCCACCGCCGAGGACCTCGCCCTGGTCAGCGTGAAGGCCCGCCGGCACGGGGCGCTGAACCCGTACGCCCAGTTCCGCCAGGAGGTGACCGTCGAGCAGGTGCTGGCCGCCCGCCCGGTCGCCGACCCGCTGACCCTGCTGATGTGCTGCCCGACCGGGGACGGCGCGGCGGTCGTGGTGCTCGCCTCCGCGCGGGCCCGGAACCGCCTGAACGCCGGTGCCGCCGCCCGGATCGCCGCGTCGGTGCTGCACTCCGGGCAGGTCGAGGAGGGTTTCCGGGACATGACCAAACCGGAGATCACCTACCAGTCGGCGCGGGACGCGTACGCGCAGGCGGGCATCGAACCGCGGGACCTCGACATGATCGAGTTCCACGACGCGTTCTCCATCGCCGAACTGGTCTACTACGAGGCGTTCGGGCTGACCGAGAAGTACACCGCCGCCACCCTGCTGCGCGACGGCCGGACCACCTTCGGCGGCGACGTGGTGGTCAACCCGAGCGGCGGGCTGCTCGCCAAGGGCCACCCGGTCGGCGCCAGCGGCGTGGCCCAGGTCGCCGAGGCGTTCTGGCAGCTCACCGGCGAGGCCGGGGCCCGGCAGATCCCGGGCGCTCGCTGGGCCGCGACCCACGTCACCGGCGGCGGCACCGCCGGGCTCGACCACGGCGCCTGCACGATCCACCTCTTCGAGGCGGCATGAGCACGCCACCGCCCTTGGCCGGGGTCCGGGTCGTCGACCTGACCACCTTCCTCTCCGGGCCCTCCGCGACCCAGCTGCTCGGCGATCTCGGCGCCGACGTCGTCAAGGTCGAGTCGCTCGACGGCGACTCGAGCCGCGCGATCGTCGGGCCGACGGTGCTCGGCGTCAGCGCGTACTTCCTGGCCAACAACCGCAACAAGCGCAGCATCGCGCTGAACCTGAAGGCGCCGCGCGGCCTGGAGGTGCTCCGGCGCCTGATCGCCGGGGCCGACGTGGTCATCGAGAACTTCCGCCCGGGCGTGATGGCGCGCCTCGGCCTCGACCCGCACGCGATCCTCGCCGAGCGCCCCGGACTGGTCTGGGCCTCGATCAGCGGCTTCGGCCAGGAGGGTGAGCTGCGCGACCGCCCGGCGTACGACATGATCGTGCAGGCGCTCAGCGGCGTGATGAGCCTGAACGGACACCCCGGCGCCCCGGCCGCGCGGCTCGGGATCCCGGCCGGTGACGTGGTGGCCGGGCTCTACGCGGTGATCGGCGTACTCGCCGCCCTGCAGGCACGCCACGAGACCGGCGCGGGCCGGATCATCGACGTGTCGATGCTGCGCGGGCAGCTTGCGATGCTCTCCTACCAGGCGCTCTACACCGACCTCAACGGAGTGGCACCCGAGCCGCAGGGCGCCGGGCACGACTCGATCGCCACCTACCGCTCGTTCCGGGGCGGCGACGGCCGGGAACTGGTCGTCACCGCGAACACCCCGCGCATGTGGGAGGGGCTCTGCCGGGTGCTGGGCGTGGACGAGCTGATCGCGGACCCGCGGTTCGCCGACGCCGCCGGGCGGCTGCGCCACAAGGAGCAGTTGTGGGCCGTACTGGAAGCGCGGTTTGCGACCCGGCCGGCGGGCGACTGGGTGGAGGCGCTCGCCGCGGCGTCGGTTCCGGCGGCGCCGGTGAAGAACGTCCTGGAGGCACTCGCCGACGCGCGCGCGGCCGGGGACGGCAGCCTGATCGAGGTGAAGGGGGAGGGCGCGTCGTTCGAGAACGTCGCGACACCGATCCGGTTCGTCGGCACCGCCGACGTCGAGCCGGGTTATCCGCCGGCACTGGGCGCGGACACGGCCGGCATCCTCGTCGGTGAGCTGGGCTTCTCCGAGTCGGAGGTGGACGCGATGATCGCCGACCGGGTGGTCTTCGCCGATGCGCTCGCCGAGCGGGTCGCCTGAGGCCTATACGGGAGAAAGGAGGCCCGGCGCGAAGCCGGGCCTCCTTTCGTTGATGCATCGCATGTGATGCATCAGGGTTGATGCATCAGTCAGGATGCATCGCATGTGATGCATCAAACGCGATGCATCTGGGTTGATGCATCAAGTGCGATGCATCAAGTGCGATGCATCAAAGCGGATGCATCAGAGCAGATGCTGCAGCGCCTCGACGATGGCGGCGTGCGACTCCCCGGCCGTCAGCCGGCGCCGGGCCTGGTTCAGCGCGCGCACCCAGTTCACCGTGACCACGCCGCAGGCCGCGCCGACCGCGTCGGCGTGCACGACGGCGGCCTTGCCGAGCGCGTCGAGATCCCCGATCACGGTCGAGGAGCCCGCCGGGTCGCGCCAGCCGGCCGCGTTGACCTTCCAGTCGTACTGGTCGGACCAGACGTAGTCGGAGGACTCGTACGCCGTATCGGCGCCGGAAACGATGGCCGCGGCCACGTAGCGCGCCTGGTCGCTGGCATTGGTCCAGTGCTCGGCGCGGACCTCCACGCCCCGGCCGGGATGCGGCCAGCGGGCGACGTCGCCGACGGCGTAGACGTCGCCGGGCGCGCCGATGGCTCGCAGGAACCCGTCGGTCACCACGCCGTCGTCGAGCTTGAGCGCCGACCCGGTGAGCCACTCGACGGCCGGAACCGAGCCGATGCCGACCACCGCGGTCGACGTCGCGAGGCGTTCGCCGTCGGCCAGTTCGACCGTGAGGTCCCCGGCGTGGCCCGAGATGCCGACCACGCCGACGCCGAACCGGGTCTGGACGCCGTTGGTGGCGTGCAGGCCGACCAGGCTGCTCGCGATCTCCGGGCCGACCAGGCGCGCCATCGGCTCGGGGAGCGGGTCCACGACTCTCATCCGTCGATAACAGCTATGGTTGGCGTGTTGAGACGTTGACCAGGGGGAATGGGACGGCATCGATGGTACAGCGGGCGGGACGGGCGCGAAACACGATTCGGTTCGACAGCAAGGCCACTCTGCTGGCGGGCGGGTCCGAGGTTCGGGCGCTGCGCTACCAGCGGGCGTCGCAGGACAAGAAGGAACAGGGCAAGAGCGTTCACGACCAGGGCGTACTCAACGTCAAGGAGATCAACTCCCGCGATTGGACCGATGCGGCGTCGTTCACCGACAACGACCGGTCGGCCAGCCGTCACGCGACCAAGGAGCGCGAGGAGTTCGAGCGGCTGATCGAGGCGATCCAGACGGGCAGGGGCGACGTCCTGGTGATCTGGGAGATCTCCCGGAACCAGCGGGATCTCGCGGTGTACGTGAAGATCCGTGACATGTGTACCGAGGTCGGCCTGAACTTCTGGCTGGTCGGCGGCGTGCTCTACGACCTGCGGGACAAGAACGACCGGATGATGCTCGGTTTCCAGGCCGTGCAGGCGGAGTGGCTGGCCGACTCGATCCGCGACAACGTGCTGCGCGGCATCGTCGGCGCGGCCGAGTCCGGGCGCCCGCACGGAAAGGTCACCTACGGCTACCGGCGTGTCTACAACACGCGGACCCGGGCACTGGAGCGGCAGGAGGCCGATACCGAGGTGCTGACCGCCACCGCTCCGGACGGCACGACGAGCGAGTACACCCGGGAAGGGATCGTGAAGGAGATCTTCGACGCGGTGACCAGCGGGACGCCGCTGATCACGATCGAGGAGCGGTTGAACGCCCGAGGTATCCCGTCCCCGACGGGGATCGCGTGGCGGCGTTCGGGGATCCGGGTGATGGCGATGAACCCGGCCTACATCGGCAAGCGCGTCCTGCGCGGCGCGGTCGTCGGGGACGGGATCTGGGACGCGATCGTGGACGAGGAGACCTATTGGGCGGCCGTCCGCTTGCTCAAGGACCCGTCCCGGACGACGACCCGTCCGGGACGGGCGGTGTATCTGCTGTCCTACGTCATCCCCTGCAAGACCTGCGGTGGCCCGATCTCGCGACAGGTGGCCAGCCGCGGAAGCTGGTCGAGGGTGCTGTACGCCTGTTTGAAGAAGCGATGCGCGGCGGTGCCGATGGAGGTGCTGGACGAGTTCGTCGAGCGGACGGTGGTCGCCTGGCTGTCGCGTGAGGACATCCACGAGATCCTGACCGCGCAGACTGCCACTGATGCCGACGTCGCGCACGCGCGAGCGGAGGCCGACCGGTTGCGGGGTGAGTTGGAGGACTGGCGGAGGCTCGCCGAGATCGGGGACGTGACCGCGATCAGCTTCGCGCGCGCCGAGAAGGGCCTGCTCGACCAGATCGCCCAGCACGAGCAGCGCGCCTCCGAAGCTGGTATCCCACCGGTGCTGCGTGGTCGCATCGGCAAGCAGGCGGTCGCGGCGTGGGCCGAGCTGGGTGACGAGGTCGCGGTCAAGCGAGAGATCATCCGCCTGGTCGCGGACATCAAGCTGCTCCCGGCGGGCAAGGGTAGCCGCAAGCCGTTCGGCCGCCACCGCCTCGAATGGAAGTGGAACTTCGGCGAGCAGGATACTGACACGGCGGCATGAGCGCGGCCCTCGGCTACGCGGTGGGCGCCGAGCAGCCCGGCGACCCTCCGGGGTGAGGTGGAGGCTCGCGTTGCCACCGAAGATCCAGCTTGACGTAATGTCCGTTTTATGGGCAAAACAATATCGGTGGATCCCCGTGAGGTTGCATCGGCTGCGGACATCTTCGGGTCGAAGACCCGGCCGGACACGATCGAGATTCAAGTTGACCATGTGTTCGAGTTGGCGGTCTTCGCCAAGACGCTGGTCTACCTGTTGAGCGATAGTCCCGTCCGGGGGACGGTCCCGGCCAAGGCGGTGGAGGCGTTGGCGCAGATGGACGGTTTCCGCCATTTCAAGGCGATGCTGCCGACAGCGCTGGGTGCTCTACTGACCGGTGCGAACGCGCAAAGGACTATCGCGGTTGAGGCCGAGGACACCTGTTCCATCGTTGAGGCGGCGCTCGTCGAATCGGGGTACTTCCGGCGTCCCAGTAAGGGCGTGTTTCTGGAGCGCACCGACCTGCCGGGCGAGAAGTAGCCGGGACATAGGTCGAGTACGCGCGGCGCTGTCGAGTCTGCGGCGGGCGGGCGGCGTCAGGGCCGCCGCCCGCCGCAGATCCTCTTCATAGGCCGCTGGGTCAGGCCGCGTCGCGGTGTTGGTGGCGGTCGAGGCGTAGCAGACGTGCGAGGCGGGCGGCTTGGTCGGAGTTGGGTAGGCCGGCTTCGGCGGCCAGGGCTTGGATCTCCTGTTCGATGGCCGGGTCGGTGAGCAGCCGCGCCATGGGCAGGGTGCCGTGGGCGTCGGGATGTCCGGGGGTGTACGCGTGCGGGTTGTCCGCATCAACGAGTTCGCCCTCCGCCGGGGTGGTGGCGGAGGGCGCTGGGCTGCTGGGTGTGCGGCGGTTCAGCCGTTGGGTTTGACGGCTCCTGACCACAGTCCTCCTCGGGGGACATTGATCGGCAAGCAGCGGATGATCATGGGTTGCATGGCATCTCCTTCACTTCGTGGTGATCTCCCGGCTCGGTGCCGGGCGAGTCGGGGTGGGCGGCACGAGCGCGCGGGGCAGGGCGCACCTGGCCAACCCGTCGTCAGATCGGGGATAGGCGCGATTGCAGCATGGTGCCCGTTCCCTCGATCTGACAGTGCAGCTCACGGGCGCTTCTGTCGATCATGACGAACGCTCGGAACCCGGGATCCAGCCGCCCGGACAGCAGCCCTGGCAGCGGCGTGCGCCGATGGACAGCAGGCCGCCGGCGGCGAGGCGTTTCTGTCCGGACCTGTCCCGTCCTGACAGAACCTGTCCACCGAGGCTGCGGCAGGCGCGTGCTGTTCGGCGGACAGGCCGTTCTCCGTGTCTCACGGCCCTGTCCGCCCTCAGGCGCGGGCGGACAGGTCGGCGGCGGTTCGTCTCTTCGTCCGATGCGGAGTCACTGCGAGCCTATTGAGGGTTCGCTGGCCAGGTCGGCGAGGTCGGTCAGCCGACGTCGGGCGCCGGGTATGTGGTAGACCTGCCACACCTCGTCGGCGGGGCTCAGCGCCCGCTGTGTGGCCGTGTCGCGGGCTGCGGTGGCGATGAGGTAGGCGACCCCGGCCTCGGTGAGCCGTTGGTGCAGGTGGCGTTCCCGCAAGGCGGTGGGCAGCCAGAAGAGCACCGGCCGGAGGCGGCCGGTGCGGCGGGCGAGGTCGAGGTAGCCGTCGATCTTGTTGACCAGGGTGGTCAGCGGCTCGGTGCCGGTGTCGTGCTCGACGTAGAACGGCACGCTGCGGCCGTGTTCGGTGAAGATGCCGTGCCCGTCCGGGCGTACCTTCGGTACCGCCGCGAGTACCGTCGGGGAGTCGCCTCGTTCGATGAACCCGGCGAAGGTGGCGAACCGCGATGACGGCCACCACCGGTCGAGGGACGCGTGCGGGTGGGTGCGGGCGTAGCCGGCCAGATCGGTGAAGAACTGGTTGACGCCCAACAGATGGGGCAGGTTGGCCCGGTTGGTCAGATGCCAGCGCCGCTTGCGAGCTTGGTCGCGGCGGGGCAGGTCTTCGCCGCGGGCGACGGCCACGAGTTCGGTGCCGCGCTGGCTGAGTACGTAGTGGTAGGGGTAGGTGCCGCCCTCTGCCCGCAGCGGCCGGAACCGGGCCAGCACCTCCATGTCCGTGGCGCACAGCTTGCGCAGCCGACGCTGAGCGAAGTCGAGGGACGGGTACAGGGCGTGGGCGATCTGGAACGAGGTGAACACGCCGTGATCGGCCAGCCAGCCGAGCAGGACGTGATCTCGCTCGGTCAACCGGGACTGGATCCGGAGGAAGTCTTCTTGCATACACGAGCCCTTTTCGATCGATGAGACAAGCTGATGAGGACGTACCGTGATGTCGGTACATCCCCAGGGGGAGAGACCCAGTAGAGGGTCTGTCTGGACATGCACGGGTCTCGCCCAGCAGGGCCGTGACCTGCACTGTCAGACCAACAAGAGGGTCCGTTTAGGGGTCCAGATCAAGACTGACCCCGCAACGGCCATCCCGGCGACCACCCTGACGGAGGCCGACACCGGACCCAACTGGCGAGCCAGCGAGTCTGTCCCTTGCGATCAACGTCCGTCGCAGCACCGGCCCGACGCCGAAGCGCCATGCCGGATCAGGCCCGCGGTGGTGGAACGGATCGGCCGTGAGTAGCCGGCAGGTGCTCGTCGCCGGTTTGGTGCCGAAGAAGCGATAGCGGCCCCGCCGGGGAACCGGCGAGGCCGCTGGAAGACAAGCGAGTCAGCGATCACGGTGAAGGGGAACAGGTTCGGGCCGGGGTACAGGAGGCCGGAACAGTCACAAGGATGAGGGCTACCCCGTCGCGAGATGGGGCCGACGTCATGAGAAGGCGATCGGTGACAGCCCTCCGGGGACAAAGATCAACGAGATTCCTCTGAACGGCCGATCTGATCTCGTCCGAATAGCCAGGTCTGGCGTCACCGGTCAGCCGCATCCCCACACGCTGCGAGCCTGCACAGCAAAAGGCGGTCCGGGAACGCCTCCAGGGGACAGAGATCAACAGAATTCGAGAGCGGCACGCCTGTACGGTCCGGGTTTACGCTGTTGATCACCAGACTGTCTCCGCCGGTCACGACCGGACGGGTGGCGAGTACGCGGCGGTTGCATCACGCGGGACGGAGGCCACCGAACGCCATGGTTCCGACATCACGCGCACTCATCCGGCCGCTCGCGCGAAGCGCCCCATCCGGCATCGCCTTGCGCCGAAGCCTCACCGGGGACGCGAGCCGGGGACGGTGGATGCGGTGGTGTTGACGAGCCACCACGCCCCATCGGCGGGGCCGGAGCCGGGTGTGGTCGTACACGACCACACCGACCGCGAGCTGCCGCGCGCCGACGCAACCCTGATCGGTGAGATGCTGCGCGCCAGCGAGCACCTAACCGATGTCGGCGTACCCGCCGCGCTGTTCGACCTCGCTGGGACCGTCGGCTCGGGCGCGGTGGTCTGCGCGTTCACGGCGCAGCGATGGGTGATGCGCCCGACCACCTCGCTGGAGGTCCGCGACGCGGTGTGGCGGCACATCATCGATCAGGTCCGCACCGAGGCCGGGGACTGGTCGTGCTACGCCGTCGCCGCGCAGTACTACGCACTGAAGTCGATCGCCGTTCGGTTGGCGCCGAAACGCCTGTCTCGGGCGAAGATCCGCCGCGCCAACGAGGAGACCGTCAGCGAGTTCCTGATCACCTGCGACCGGATCCAGACACCTGCACCGCACGTCGGCGCCCGCCTGGTCAACCAGACCCGCTACCACGCCACCAAGGCATACCTCGACCGGGAACGCCACGCCCACCTGTACGACCCGCTCGAAGCCGAAGCCACCGGCAACATCGGTGACCTACGGCTACGCCAACCGCCGCCCGGCCATCCCGACTTCGTACTGATCCGGCTGATCATCGACACCGCCCCGCCGCCCCGCCCCACCGACCCGCCTCTCCCGGCTGACTCCCGCATCGTCGGCAACCGGCGTCGCCGAAGTGGGCCAGCGCCGGCCGCCAGCCGCCGCCGCGAGGGACTACAACTCAAAGCCATCGACGCGGAACTCGTCGCCCGAACCCGCCTGGAGCGGCACTGGCCGCCAGGAAGCACCCACGGACTCCGCAAAACCATCGACCAGGCCGCCGCCGAAGTCGACAAGATCGAAGGCGGCGAGACAGGAAAGAAACGCCGCAAACGCGCCGAAGCCATCATCATCCGCGAACTTTCCGCCCACCTGCCAGCCAGCAAACGAGGTCAAGTCCCCGGAAGTGGTGTAACGGCTGATCTTTCGAGTTGTGCTGGTTAGAAGGGCTGTTCGCCGGGTTGGACGGTGACGGGCTCACCG